>JBOGYZ010000220.1:0-12533 GCA_050697015.1 Solirubrobacterales bacterium | reverse complement strand
GCCACAGCCTGCCAAGGTCGCGTCCGAGACGCCCGGGACCGATCTCGGACGGCCGCTACCTCTCCAGCACCAAGCCCAGGAACTTCTGGGTGCGCTCCTCGCGGGGGTTGTCGAGGACCTGTTTGGGCTCGCCTTGCTCGATCACGACACCGCCGTCCATGAAGACGACCTGGTCGCCGACCTCGCGGGCGAAGCCGATCTCGTGGGTGACGACGAGCATCGTCATGCCTTCCTCGGCGAGCTCGCGCATCGTGTCGAGGACCTCTTTGACGAGCTCGGGGTCGAGGGCGGAGGTGACCTCGTCGAAGAGCATCACGTGGGGTTCCATGGCGAGGGCGCGGGCGATCGCGACGCGCTGCTGCTGGCCGCCGGAGAGGGTTTCCGGATACTGGCCGAGCCGGTCGCCGAGGCCGACGCGCTCCAGTAGGGCGCGGCCTTTCTCCTCGGCCTCCTTCTTCGACTTGCCGAGCACCTGCTGAGGAGCCAGGGTGACGTTCTGCAGGGCGGTCTTATGGGGGAAGAGGTTGAACTGCTGGAAGACCATGCCGACCCGCTGGCGGACGAAGTCCAGGTTCCAGCTCGACTCGCCGGTGCCCGAGCCCGGGCCCTTGCAGATGTCCTGGCCCTCGAGGAAGATCTCGCCCTCCTCCGGAGGGGCCAGGAGGTTGACGCAACGCAAGAGGGTGCTCTTGCCCGAGCCGCTCGGCCCTAGGACGCAGATCACTTCGCCTTTGGCGACCTCGAGATCGACGCCTTTCAGCACTTCGAGGTTGCCGAAGCGTTTGCGGACGCCCTTCAACTCCACCATCGGCTCGGCCATC
Organism: Solirubrobacterales bacterium; assembly: GCA_050697015.1. Taxonomy (GTDB): domain Bacteria; phylum Actinomycetota; class Thermoleophilia; order Solirubrobacterales; family 70-9; genus VAYN01. The sequence continues at coordinate 11,712 of JBOGYZ010000220.1, read as the reverse complement.
ACGCCACCTCGATGTGGGCGCCGCGACTGATTTTGCCCTGGTTCCGTTTGATCAGGTAGTCGACGAGGCGCGCGCCCGGCAGGCAGATGATCAGGAAGAAGGCGGCGGTGAGCGTGAGCGCCGAGCTGTTCAGCTGTTCGGCCTGGATTTCTCGGCTGATCAGCACCGACTCGCCGAAGGCGATCACGCTGACCAGCGTCGTGTCCTTCAGCAGCGAGATCATTTCGTTCAGCATCGGCGCGGGGATCTTCGTCACGGCCTGCGGGACGATGATGTGGCGCATCGTCTGGAGATGGCTCATGCCCAGTGAGCGTGCCGCCTCCATCTGGCCTTTCGGCACCGCTTCGATCCCGGCTCGGTAGACCTCGGCCATGTAAGCGCCGTAGACGAAGACCAGCGCCGAGACGCCGTACCAGAACGGATCGGGCTTTCCGAACCAGTGCGGGATGCGGATGTCTTTCGGGAGGAAGGTGAGGAAGGGGACACCGCCCGAGATCACCAGGATGATGATCAGCAGCGGGATCGCCCGCAGCACGTCGATGTAGGCGATCGTGATGACGCGGATCGGCAGGAACTTGCTCCCCGGCGCCTGTCGCATGAGCGCCAAGGCGAGTCCCCAAAGCAGGGCGAGGATGACCGCGACGAAGAAGATCAGGAGGTTCTGCAGGAACGCTTCGAAGACTTCCCCGAAGTGTTCTCCCATGATGTGGAAGTCGAAGTACTGTTCGAAAAAGACCTTCAAATCTCGCTCCTGATCCTGCGTTTCCCAAACGAAGAGGGGGCACCGTCCCCGGCGCCCCCTCCGTTATACGACTTTCGGTTACCGCGCGACCGTCATTTCGCTTCGGCTTCTTCGATCGCTTTTTCGAGGCCTTCGAGCGGCGGCGCTTCTTTGAACCACTTTTCGTAGACCTTGGCGTAGCTTCCGTCTTCGATGGTTTTTTTCAGGCCTTCGTTGATCTGTTCGACCAGTTCGGTGTTTTCTTTGCCGATCGCGATCCCGTACGTTTCTTCGGTCGGAACTTTTTCGACGATTTCGATGCCGCCGAGTTCTTCGGCCTGCTGTTTGGCCACCGGCGCGTCGATGATCACCGCTTCCACGGTGCCGGCCTTCAGCGCGTTGTCGGCGTCAGGGCCTTCCGGGTAAGGCCGGAGTTCCGAGGCTTCGGCTTTTTCCTTGCCGAGTTCGAGCCCGGTCGTGCCCTGCTGGGCGGCGACGACTTTGCCCTTCAGGTCGGCGAGGCCGGTGATGTCGCTGCCTTCCTGGACCAGGATCGCCTGTTCGGAGAGGTAGTACGGGTTCGAGAAGTTGACGACCTTTTCGCGTTCTTCGGTGATCGTGGCCGCCGACATCACTGCTTCGAACTTGCCCTGCGCGAGGTCGCGGAAGATCGTTTCGAAGGACGAGTCGATGAATTCCGGTTCACGCCCGATCTCTTTGCCGATCGCGTCCATCAATTCGACGTCGAACCCGGTGTAGCTGCCCTTTTTCCCCTGCTCGAACGGGGGGTAGGGGATGTCGGACCCGACCGTCAGCTTTTCGCCGCCGCCCGATTCTTCTTCGCCACCTTCTTCTGCGGCCCCGCCGCCGCCTTCCGCCGATTCTTCGGTCGCCGTCGTTCCGGAGCTCGAGCTGCTGCTGCCTCCGCCGCATCCCGCGACGACCAGCGCCACGCCCCCCACAAGCAGTACCGCCAACCAGGCGGTCAGCCGCGTCTTACTGAACAAACCTGCCTCCGATCAAAAATTTGCTGGACCGGCGCGAGCGTACACCCGATCTCAGCCGCATCGTTTATCCATCGGTCCAAATCGCCTCGCTACACTTTCTGAAGTAAGGGGTACCCGGCACGACCATGGCATCCGATCCAGTTCTCAACAGACCCTGCGGCGGCCGCTTCGGCGACGTCGTCGAATCGATCGGCAATACGCCGCTGGTCGAGCTCAAGCGGCTCTCGCCGAAGCCCGAGGTCCACATCTACGCGAAGCTCGAGGGTCACAACCCGACCGGCTCGGTGAAGGACCGCGTCGCCCGCTCGATGATCGAGAAGGCGGAGGCCGAAGGGGCGATCGAACCGGGCCAGACGATCCTCGAACCGACCTCCGGCAACACCGGCATCGCGCTGGCGATGATCTGCCGCCGCAAGGGCTACCCGCTGCAGGTGGTGATGCCCGACAACGTCACCGAGGAGCGCACCCAGCTTCTCCGCATGTACGGCGCCGAGATCGTCTATTCGGAGGGGGCCAAGGGCTCCAACGGGGCGGTCGAGGTGGCGCTCGAGCTGGCCGAGCAGCCCGGCTTCTTCATGCCCTACCAGTACGGCAACGAGGCCAACCCGCTCGCCCACTACAACGGCACCGCGCCGGAGATCCTCGAAGAGCTCGACTCGGTCGCCGCCTTCGTCGGCGGGCTCGGCACCGGCGGCACCCTGATGGGCAACGGCCGCCGCTTCAAGGAGAACGACCCGGAGACCTTGATCGTCGCCGCCGAGCCGATGCAGGGGGAGCTGGTCCAGGGACTGCGCTCCCTCGACGACGGCTTCATCCCGCCGATCATCGACATCACGCTGCTCGACCGCAAAATCATGGTCTCCAACCGCGACGCAATCGTCTGGACGAAGAAGCTGCTCGAGGAGGAGGGCGTCTTCGCCGGCGTCTCCGGCGGCGCCGTCGCCCGCGTCGCCGCCCGCATCGCCGGCGAACTCGACTCCGGCAACGTCGTCTTCCTGATCCCCGACGACGGCTGGAAGTACCTCTCCTCCGGCATCTACACGAAGCCTCTCGAGGAGATCGAGAACCTGGACTCGACGGTCTGGTGGTAACTGCCGCGCCGCGCGCCTGAGCCGCGCGCAACTTTCCGCCGCTCGGCGGTCTTTGATCGCCGGATGAGAATTCGAGGAAGCAGGCTCCTACCGGCACTGATCATTCTCGTGGTTCGTCCCGACCCCGCCCACGGCGGCGCCGCGGGACTCGAGGTGCCGCAGATCGGCAGTCCGGCTCGCGCCGTCGCCGCTGAGGCGGGCCGGGTGCTGGTGACCGACAAGGGCTACCTGGGGTGCCGCCAGTTCTGCCCGTCGCACCCGGCGATGGCGCGGTTTTTGGAATGAGGCGGGCGTGGGTCCTCGCCGCCGGGCTGGTGGCGATGGCGCTCCTGGCTCCGGCCGCGCGGGCGGCGACGGTGCCGCCGGGCTTCTTCGGGATCGTCCCGCAGGCGATGCCGTCGAAGTCGGACCTCGCCCGCATGCAGGGCTCCGTCGAAACGCTGCGGATGCCGATCTTCTGGTTCGAATGCGAGCCGCAGCGGGGCGAATACGACTTCGCCAATCTCGACGCCGAGGTCGGGGCGGCGGCGGCGCGCGGCATCCGCGTGCTGCCGTTCGTCTACGGCACGCCCGACTGGCTCGGCCGGCAGGAAAAGGCGCCGCTCTCCGGTGAGGCGCTCGCCCGCTGGAAAGGCTTCCTGCGGGTGCTCGTTGCCCGCTACGGGCCGCGGCGCGGCTTCTGGCGCGGGCGCTCGCACCCCGAGCCGATCCGCCGTTGGCAGATCTGGAACGAGCCGAACTTCCGCCTCTACTGGGCGCCGAAGATCGAACCGGCGGGGTACGCGAAGCTGCTGCATGCCTCGGCGACGGCGATCCGCAAGGCCGACCCGGGGGCGAAGATCGTCCTCGCCGGCATCGCCCCGGTCGGTTACGGGATGAAGACCTGGGTCTTCATGCGGCGCCTCCTGCGGGTGCCCGGCGTGCGCCGCGACTTCGACTTCGCCGCCGTCCATCCCTACTCGGCGACGATCCCGGAGCTCGATTACCAGCTCGAAAAAGTGCGCGCGGCGATGGTCGCGGGCGGGGCGGGGCGGAAGCCGCTGCTGGTCACCGAGTTCGGCGTCGCCTCCCACGGCGACTATCCCTCCGCTTTCGTCGAGGGCGAAGAAGGGCAGGCGCGGTTCCTCCGCGACGCCTACGAGCGCCTGCTGACGATGCGCCATCGCTGGCGGATCGCGGGGGCCTACTGGTACACGTGGCAGGACGAGGCGCAGGCCGATCCGCACTGCGGTTTCTGCCAGGGCGCCGGCCTCCTGCGACTGGACGGGACCGCCAAGCCCGCCTGGTTCGTCTACCAGCGGCTGATCGCCTCGGCGCGCGCCCGTTGAGCAGGACTTTTCCGTCCGCGCAACTTTTATATATAGGCGCGTGTTGCACCAACTGCGTGACCGGACAAACGCTTTTCAAACGAAAGGGAAATTGATGCGCAGGGTGGCGGTGCTGTCGATGATGGTGCTGGGGGTCGTGGCGGTGGTCGGCGAGGGGAGCGCGCAGGCGAAACCCGACCTCTCCTTCGGGCGGGAAGGGGTCGCGACCCTGAACCCGCCGTACCCGCCGGGCTGGACGAACCAAAGGATCGAGGCGACGGCCACCGGGCAGAACGGCGAAACCTACGTCGTCGCGAGGCAGAGCTCCTGCTCGCGCTACCCCTGTTCGGAAGGAGATTTCGTCTTCCGCTATCTGGCCAACGGCTCCCTCGAACCGACCTTCGCCGGCTCGCGTGGGTTCGAAATCCCGACGGAAACCGCGGCCTCCTTCGAAGCGGGGGCGCCGCTGGTCACCGTCGATTCCTCCGGCCTGCCGATCGTAGGGCGTACGGTCGAACCGCAGGGGACCGGGTCCGGCGCGATCGTCGTCCGGCGACTGCTGCCCGATGGCACCCTCGACACCGGATGGGCGGCGAATGGGGCGGTGCGGCTGCCCTGCCCGTGCCTGGGCGGGAGCACGCAACTGCTCGGCGGTCCGGAAGAGTCGACCTTCGTCGTCGCCACCTCGGTCACCCGGAAAAAGCGCAACGGGCAGAAAAGCGGCGCCACCGCATCGGCGACGCTGATCAAGCTCGACAACACCGGCCACCGGGCGAAGGGCTTCGGCGCGCGCGGTTCGGTGACGGCGAAGATGCCGGGCGAAGGGGAAATCGAATACGACGCGATCACCCCCGCCGGCGCCACCTTCTTCGGCGGCCGCGGCCTCACCGGGCCGACCGTCTCGGGCTTCCTGGTCAAGGTGACGGCGAAGGGGAAGATCGACGACAAGTTCAAGCAGCGGGCACTGAAGTCGCTCAAGCGGCTGAAGGGCCTGAAGGGCAACGAAGTCCGGATCACCGCTGCCGTGGTCGGCCACAGCGGCCCGCTCGAGCTGTTCGGCACCGCCGGCAGCATCGGCGGCTTCGAGCTGCGGCTGCGCCCGAACGGCACCCTGCTGCGCGGTTGGGGCGAGGAGGGCCTGGCGCTGCTGCCGTTCCCGATCTCGGCCGCGGTCCAGGGACGCGAAGGCTCGACCATGGCGCTGACCGGCGAAGAAGCGGCACCGCCGCGCCTCCTTCGGATCACCAGCAAGGGCAAGCTCGATCCGGTGTTCGGCAAGACCGGCGAGCTGCTGCCGGGGGCGACCGTGGAAACCGGCTTCTCGATCTTCCCGGCCGGGCTCGGGCGGGTCGGGGTGAGCGACCTCGGCCTGCGGGAATGCCGTCAGGTCTGCGAAGCGGCGGCGAAGCTCTACCGCTTCCAAGAAGGCAAGTAAGTAGCCTCGCGGGCGTGAAGATCTCCCAACAGCTGGTCGACGAGATGGTCGCGCACGCGCGCGAGGATCGGCCCAACGAGTGCTGCGGCATGGTCGGCGGGCGCGACGGCGTGGCGACCAAGGTGGTGCGGGTCGCGAACTCGGCGGCCAGCCCGCTGCGCTACGAGATGGACCCCCAGGGTCAATTCAACGCGCTGAAGGAGATCGAAGACGAAGGCGAGCTGCTGGCGATCTACCACTCCCACACCAAGAGCGCCGCCTATCCGTCCCAGACCGATGTGAACCAGGCGCAGAACTGGCCCGAACCCATCTACGTGATCGTCTCGTTGGCCGATTCCGAGAACCCGGATGTGCAGGCTTTCCACCTCGCCGATCTGAAGATCGCCGACGCCGAGCTCGAGATCGGGTAGAAGTAGACATGGCGGAGGCGACGAAACATCGTGGCGGGCACTCGCGCGGCGCGCACCACGGCGGCGGTGGCGGCGGCGACGAGGGCGGCGGTGGCGGCGGCGGGGGCGGCGGCAAGCTGATCAAGGTCGGCTTCGCCCGCAACCAGGCCGAAGGCGAGATGCTGCAGGCGCTGCTGCTCGAGTCCGACATCCCGAGCATCCTCAAACGCTCCGGCGGCTTCGATGCTCCCGAGTTCCTCGCTGCCGGTCCGCGCGACATCTGGGTGAACCAAGGCCACGCCGAGAAGGCGCGCCAGATCCTCTCCGAGACGCTCACCGAGTCCGAATCGGAAGAGCGCGAAGAGTTGGAAGGCGAAGCGCATCTGCGGAAGACGGGCGGCGACCCGACCTCGCCGGGGCGGTTGGCGCTCTACGTCGCCGCAGGCCTCGTCGTCGCGATCGTGATCGTCTGGATCGTCTACGAAATCAGTCAGTGACGGCTCCCGGATCCATCAGCTGACGCCGGTGGGTCCTTTCACCATCTCCCTGATGTAGTCGCGCCAGGCCGCTTCGATGTCGCGGAAGCGGGCGTCGAAGGCGTCTTCGAGGGTGACCGCGGGGCCGCCGGGGAGGAGGCCGTCGACGAGGCGCTCGCAGGCCTCGGGGCCGCGCTCGTTCTCCAGGAGGTCGAAGATCGTGCCGCCGAGGATCACCGCGTCGCGGCGCGAGGGCGGGAAGGAGACGCGGCTGGAGTTGCGCAGCCGCAGCAGCACCGCGGCGCGGTAGAGGCCGACTTGGCGGGCGAAGTACTGGGCGCCGCCTTCGACCAGCCAGGCCCAGCGCAGATACCGGGCGAAGCGGCGCGGCGTCCACGAAGGTGGCAGCGCCGGGTTGTTGGTGGCGAGGACGAGCTGCGCGTAGAGCCGCTCGGAGGTGCCGCGCAGCGCTTCGAGGGAGTCCTCGCCGGCGGCGCGCCGTTCCATGTGGCGGTCGTTGAGGACGTGGAGCTCGGTTTCCATCGGCCAGCCCGCCATGTAGCGGCGCCCGGCCGGCGCCGCCGCCCAGCGCGCGGCGGGGAGGAACGGGTGCGCCATCGTCAGCGACACCGGGTTGGTGTGGATGACGACCGTGACCTCGGCCGGCATCTTCTCGAAGCGGTCTTCGAGCCGCAGCCGCAGCGTCTCCAGCCGGTCGAGCGTGCGATCGGCGAACGCGGCGTCGCCAGAATCGTGACGCGCGGTGAAGGAGAGGGACTCCGTCTCGACCCAGGGCATGGGCCGAGACTAATCCCTCGAAGGGCTCGTCAAAAGATCAGACGAGCGCAGGTTCGGCAGCGCCGCAAACTTCCTTGATCTCCTGGCGAGCGCGGTCGAACTCTTCGTCCGCCATGACCGGGGTGCCCTCGAAGGGCAGGTCGCGGTCGATCTCGACCCAGGAGCGGCAGCCGTGGTACTCGTCGCGCACCCGCACCGTGACCGGGCGGGGGATGCGATGAACCCGCAGCAGCATGATGTGCAGGGGGTGGCGTCGCTTCCAGGCGAGCCGCTTCTCGGCGTAATCCGGAGTCCAGATGTAGTACGGCGAGAGGCAGTCGAGGGTGCGGCGGTCTTCGATCGTGACGTGGTCGGTCACTTCGGCCCAGGCGCGCAGACGCACGCGGTCGGGCTGGGGGATGCCGCCATCCTGGATCAGCGCTTTCGGCGGTGGCTCCTCGTCGGGCCAGACGCCCTCCTCGAGGGCGCGACGCAGCTCGGGGTGATGCGATTCCCGGACCAGGTCATTCCGCTGGTGGTCGAAGGTCGGATAGAGGAAGAACCGCTCGTGCTCGAGCTCGAAGTGCTTGTTCTCCTCGCGAATTCCGCCCTTGCGGAGCGTGAGCAACTGCTCACCCTCGGCGAGAGCGCGGACCGTTACAGCCCATTCCTTTAGAGCGATTGGCATTTGAAGTCAGTACCTGGGGAGGTCGTGTTCGATTTATAGGGGGCTGGGCGCGAGAACCGGCCGCGTGAGGCCGTTGTGCCCACCCGAGATCGCGCATTCTAGAGAACGCCGCGCGAAACACCAAATAATTGCTGTCGGAATTTAGGCAGGGCCGTGCCCGCCGCCACCCGGCGTTTCAACCCTCAACCGGCTCCCCGGAGCCAAATCTCCCTCACTCTTGGACGGAAGCGATGCCCCGTCCAGAAGGTTTTTACCAGGAGCGCCACTGTGACCGCCGTCACGTCCGCGGGGGGCGTGACGGCGCCTCTCGGTGAGCAGGGTGAAGCGCATCGGCGCGAGCGCTTCCAGTTCGCGGACGAGGCCCTCCCCGCCGCGATGCGCTCCCTCGCCACCGGAGCCGCGCCGCAGGGCCAGTTCGCGGACCCGCAGCGGGAACTCGGTCTCCAGCGCCTCGACCGGCGTGTTCAGCGTGTTCGACATCGCCACGTGGATCGCGCTCGGGCCGTCGGCATCCGGGCAGGCGCCCTGGCCGCCGCCGAGCGTCTCGTAGTAGGTGAAGTTCTCGCCCGCGAGGGTCAGGTTGTTCATCGTGCCCTGTCCCTGGGCGGGGATCGGGCGGGCTCCGGCGAGCGCCGCGATCACCAGGTCGGCGACCCGGCTCGAGGTCTCGACGTTGCCGGCGACGACCGCGGCGGGCGACTCGGCGTTTACCAGGCAACCGCGCGGGGCGGTGACCTCGATCGGCCGGTGGGCGCCCGCACAGGGCGGCGCGTCGGGGTCGGTGAGGACGCGGACCGCGAAGAACGCGGCGGATTTCGTCACCGAGAGGGGACAGTTGAGGTTGCCCTCGACCTGGGGGTCGGTGCCGGAGAAGTCGAGGCGTAGGGTCTCGCCGTCGAGGGTGGCGGTGACCCGGAGCGCGACGTCGTGCTCGGTGCCGTCGGGCGAGTCGTCCTCGAGGAAGTCCTCGGCCGCATAGGTGCCGTCGGGGAGCGCCGCGAGGGCGGCGCGGGTGCGGCGCTCGGCGTAGGCGAGGATCTCCGCCATCCCCTCGCGCAGGCCGGCGAGTCCGTGGCGCTCGGCGAGCTCGGCCAGCCGCAGGCGCCCGACCCGGTTGGCGGACTGCTGGGCGCGCAGGTCGGCGAGGCGCTGGCGCGGGTTGCGCATCTGCGCGACGAGGTCGTCAAGTGCCTCCGGTGTCGCGCGGGTCGGCGGAATGACCACGCCCTCCTCGTCGAGGCGGCGGGAGAAGGCGGGCATCGAACCGGGGGTCGGGCCGCCGACGTCGGCGTGGTGGGCGCGGGAGGCGGCGAAGCCGAAGAGCTCACCGTCGACGAAGACGGGGGAGACGAGGGTGATGTCGGGGAGGTGGGTGCCGCCGCGGTAGGGGTCGTTGAGGATCCATTCGACCTCGGGCTCGTGGCGCTCCACGAGGACGGCGGCGACCGCGTCGGGCATCGACCCGAGGTGGACCGGGATGTGCTCGGCCTGCATCACCAGCTCGCCGGCGGCGTCGAAGAGCGCGGTCGAGCAATCGTGGCGCTCCTTGATGTTGGCCGAGTAGGCAGAGCGGATCAGGGTCGCGCCCATCTCGTCGCAGGCGGCGCGGAGGCCGCCGATCATCACCTGGAGGGTGATCGGGTCAATGCTCATTCGGGTGCTCCGGTTCTCTGATCCTCGGGCCGGGGAGATTCGGGGGACCCTTCCCTCACGAACTGGGAGGTTCGTCCAGGGTCCCCCGAATCTCCCTCTGGCGCACTTCGGGTCGCGACGATCGTGCCGTGCTCGTCCACCTCTGCGTTCCAGCTGGGGGGCAGGACGAGGGTTGCCTCGGGGAGCTCGAAGACGACTGGGCCCTCGGCGGTGCGGCCCGCTTCGGGCTCGCCGCGGAGGACGGGGGTGTCGATCCACTCGTCGCCGAAGCGGACGCGGCGGGTCGATTCTTCGGTCGCGCCGTCGGGCGCCGCCGCGGGGCGGGGGTCGGGGCCGTCGATGATCAGGGCCAGGCGGATGTCGACCAGGACGACTTCGCCGTCGGGGTCGCGGTGGCCGTAGCGCTCCTCGTGGGCATCCTCGAAGCGGGCGATGAGGTCGGCGGGGTCCGGCTCGGGGTCGCCGGGGACCGGGAGCTCGAAGGCCTGGCCGGAGTAGCGCATCCCGTAGACGACCTCGGCGCGGGCGCCGTCGAGTCCCGCTCCCGCCGCATCGCGCATCTCGCCGACCGCGGCGGCGATCCGGTCGGCGGTGAGGTCGGCGCCGCTCAGCATCACGGTGCGGGCGGTGTCGCGGCGGCGGTCCGAGGCGCAGAGGCCGAAGGCGGAGAGGACGCCACCCGCGCGTGGGCAGATCAGGCGCTCGATGCCGAGCTCCTCGGCGATCGCCGCCGCGTGCATCGGCCCGGCGCCGCCGAACGGCAGGAGGGCGAAGCGGCGCGGGTCGACGCCGCGCTCGACGGTGACGACGCGGAGTGCCCGCACCATCTCCCCGTTGGCGACGCGGACGATCCCGGCGGCGGTCTCCAAGGAGCCGAGGCCCAGCTCCTCGGCGAGGGCCCCGACCGCCCGCTCCGCTGCCTCGGCGTCGAGCGCGACGCCGCCCGCGAGCGTCGAGTCGGCGGCGAGGTTGCCGAGCAGGAGGTTGGCGTCGGTGACGGTCGGCTCGGTGCCGCCGCGCCCGTAACAGGCAGGGCCGGGCTGGGCGCCGGCCGAACGCGGGCCGACCCGCAGCGCGCCGCCCGGATCGCGCCAGCCGATCGAGCCTCCGCCTGCGCCGACGGTGTGGACGTCGACCGTCGGCAGCTGGATCGGGCGCCCGCCGATCGTCCGCGAGTCGGAGCGCCGCACGGCGCCGTCCTCAACCACGCAGACGTCGCAGGAGGTGCCGCCCATGTCGAAGCCGAGCGCGTTGCCGTCGCCGGAGAGGCGGGCGAGGAGCCCGGCCCCGACCGCGCCGCCGGCGGGGCCGGAGAGGACGCTCCAGGCGCCGGCGCGCGCCGCCTCCTCGCTCGGGGCGACGCCGCCGGAGGAGAGCATCACCTGCGGCGCGGGGATCCCCGCCGTGGCGGTCGCCTCCTCCAACCGTCCGAGGTAGCGGGCGAGCAGCGGCGAGAGGTAGGCGTCGATCGCGGTGGTCGAGGCGCGCTCGTACTCGCGGAAGCGCGGCAGCACCTCGTGGGAGGTGGAGACGTGCAGGTCGGGGAGGCGCCCGCGCAGGTACTCGGCGAGGCGGCGCTCGTGGGTCGGGTCGAGGTAGCTGAAGAGCAGGCAGATCGCTACCGACTCGGCTCCCGATGCCTGCAGTGCCGCGGCGAGGCGCTCCGGCTCGTCGTCGCCGAGGGGCTCGACGATCCCCTCCGGCCCGGTCCGCTCCGCCGCCTCGAGCTTCAGTTTCGGGTCGATCAAGGGCGCCGGCTTCGGCGCGCACAGGTGGTAGAGGCTGGGGCGGTCCTGGCGGGCGATCTCGAGCAGGTCGGCGAACCCCTTGGTCGCGATCAGCGCCGTGCGCGCCCCGCGTTCCTCCAGCAGCGCGTTGGTCCCGACGGTCATCCCGTGCGAGAAGCCGTCAACGTCGCAGGCGCGAGCGCCTGCGACCGCGAGAACGGAGTCGATCGCGTTCATCACGCCCTCCGACTCCTCGCCTTGGGTGGTCGGCACCTTGGCCGTGTACACGACCCCGTCGTCGAGCAGCACGGCGTCGGTGAAGGTCCCGCCGACATCGACCCCGAGCAGCATCCGGCGAAGCTACCGCCCCGCGGCGGGAGGCGTCCACAGCTCTCGGCCGCTCGTGCACTTGAGCGCCCATAGCGCGCATAAGTGCACGAG
>JBOGYZ010000219.1:0-30178 GCA_050697015.1 Solirubrobacterales bacterium | reverse complement strand
GCCAACTGGTGGTCCCCGAAGCCCCTGCGCCGACTCCACGCCCGGGACGTTCGGGGGTCAGGGATTAGGGCACAGGTCCGGCGGAGGTCGGACTTCCGTCACCGTCATACGCGAGAGTTGCCACACCTCGGCCCGATCGGCGACGAAGATGCCAGCAACGTCACACTCTCGGGCGCTCTGAGGCCCTCTTCGGGCCCGGGATCAGGGCCCGAAAACGCGCTGCGTGTATTACCCCACCTATAGGGCGGGAAATACACGCAGCGCGTCCGTTACGGTTGGACAACACGCGAGGAAGCGTGACGTTCCCGGCATCACTGTGACGGGGTGAGACATCCGTGACGGATCCGTGGGACTTCCGTTGCTCTCTCGTGACCCGCCCCCAACGGAACCTCCACACTCCCCACAGACCCGGCCGTCTCGGCCACGGCCACAGCCTGCCAGGGCCGTGGACGGGACGGCCCTTCCCTTTCCCGGGCGCCAGCTTGCGAGGCCAGGACCCTTGCGGGAGGGCCAGCTTGCGAGGCCCCATCCCTCCCGGGCGACGGACCCCTGCGGACTCACCCGTCTTACTCGACGATCTCCGGCAACATCGCCTCGTTGGCGTCGATGTGGGCGGTGACGAGGCGCTCGGCGGCGCGGCCCTGGCGGGCGACGAGGGCGTCGGCGATCTCGCGGTGCTGAGCGACGCTTTCGGGGTGGACGACAGAGGGGCGCTCGATCGTCCGCAGGGTCAGGCAGGGGCGCAGCGCGGCGGTCACGGAGTCGTAGAAGGCGATCAGCCGGGGGCTGTCGAGGAGGCCGACGATCGCCTGGTGGAACTGGAGGTCGGCCTCGATCACCTTGCCATCGTCGGCTCCCTCCAGCTTGGCCAGGCGCTCGAAGGCGGCCTCGACGGCCTCGAGCCCGGTGGCGCTCGCGCGGTGGGCGGCGCGGGCGGCCGGCCCCTCGATCACCCTCCGCACGGTGTAGATGTCATGGATCTCGGCGGCGCCGAGGGTCGCGACGAACATGCCGCGGTGCGGCTCGTGGCGGACCAGGCCCTCTTGGCGCAGACCCTGCAGGGCCTCGCGCAGGGTCGGCCGCGAGATGCCGATGTCCTTGGACAGCTGCACCTCCCGCAGCTGCGTACCTGGTGCCAGTTCGCCGGAGACGATGCGCGCCCGCAGCAAGGCGACGACTTCGTCCGCGGTCGAGGATCGCCGTAGCTGAGGAGCGGTCGCCATAGGGCGAGTCTGGGAAGTTGCCTGGCAATCGACAACGGCGACGGCCGGGCCACCGCGGAGGTCATCTAGGTTTCATCGGTGCCGTCGGTGCCTACCCCCTCCCCGGCGCGCGCGGTCGCCGTCGCCTACGTGTGCGCTCTCCTGATGACGGCGATCGACATGCAGATCGTCAACGTCGCCCTGCCGACGCTGTCGAGGGACTTCGGCGCGCCGCTTTCGGACGTGCAGTGGACGGTGATCGCCTACCTGCTGACGCTCGCGGTGGTGATCCCGGCGTCGGGCTGGATCGGCGATCGGCTCGGGACCAAGCGGACGTTCCTCTTCGCGCTCGCCCTCTTCACCGTCGCCTCGGCGCTCTGCGGGGCGGCGCAGTCACTGCCGCAGTTGATCGCGGCGCGGGCGCTGCAGGGCGTCGGCGGCGGCCTGCTGACGCCGATCGGCACCGCGATGCTCTTCCGAGCCTACGGCCCCGAGCGCCGGGCGAGGGTCGCCCGCCTGATCATCCTGCCGATCCTGATCGGGCCCGCCTCGGCGCCGATCATCGGCGGTGTGCTGACCCAGGCGCTCTCCTGGCGGTGGGTGTTCTTTGTCAACCTCCCGGTCGGGGTCGCCATGCTCGCCTTCGCCTGGTTCTTCATCCCCGAGCACCGGCCCTCGCCAGGGGGGCGGCTGGACTGGCGCGGCCTCTTGCTTTCGGGCGTGGGACTGAGCGCACTGCTCTACGCGATCAGCGAGGGATCGGTGCTCGGCTGGGGCTCGCCGCCGATCCTGGTGAGCGGCATCGCCGGGATCCTCCTGCTCTGGGCCTTCGCCCGCGACGCCCTCCGCCGAGCGGACCCGATCCTGGATCTGCGGCTCCTGCGCGACCCGCTCTTGCGCTCGACCAACATCGTCTTCGCCTTCACCACCGGCGCCTTCCTCGGCAGCCTCTACCTGACCCCGATCTTCCTTCAGCAGGTAATGCATCAGACGCCGATCAAGTCGGGCACGACCGTCTTCCTCGAGGCGGTCGGGGTCGCGGTCGGCTCGCAGACCCTGGCCCGCCTCTATCCCCGGTTCGGCCCGCGGGTGATGTGTGGCTTCGGCGGCATCGCCCTGACCTTCTACCTGGCGCTCTTCCTCCTCGTCGACGCCTCGACCAACCTCTGGTTCGTCCGCGGGCTGATGTTCTTCGGCGGCTTCGGCAACTGCGCCATCTTCATCTCGATCCAGACCTCGATGTTCACCCACATCTCGAGCGCCGACACCGGCCACGCCTCCGCCATCTACAACACCCAGCGCCAGTCCTCGATCGCGATCAACATCGCCCTGCTGACGACCGTCGTGGCCGGCGCCGGGGGCACCGCCCTCGAGGCCTTCCACGACGCCTACCTGGCGGCCGCCGTCATCGCCGGGATCGGCACGATCCTCGCCTGGACCCTGATCGACACCGGCCTGGCGGGCCCGACGATGACCCGGAGAACCACCGCCGAGTCCTGACCCCGCGTTCTGCGGGTGACGAAAGTGAAACGCGGCGGTGAATCTCCCCCGCCGCGGCCCTTGCGCCGGGGATGGTCCCGAGACGCGACGTCAACCAGTGGAAGCAGGCTTGTCGCAAGGTGGGCATCCCCAGAACCGAATGGGAGCGAGCCTCTGACGACTTTCACGCGGAGAAGCGGGCGTCCGGTGATAGACGCCACATGCCCTATGGAGATCTGATTACTTGGCTGCGAGACTGGTGGGAGGACAGATGCCGACGGTGAAACCAGACACCTCTCCAGCAGCAGTTTTGAGTCGCTTTCGCGGCCTGGTGACGAAGGCCCGGCTGACGTACCCGGAGAGAGCCGCGATCAACCTGGCGGACAATGAAGGCGGCAGCTGGTACCTGGCCACGTGGTGGGCGGACTACTCCCCCGCCGACCCTGAGGTATTCAGCGGCAAAACGGTGGTCGGTGCCGACATCGGTAAAGCGCCAGGGGAACTCACGATCGATTTCTCGGACGGGGCCTCCTTCACGATCGGCCCGATTTGGGACGAAAGGGACGACGCGATCGAGAACTGGGAACTTTTCACCCCCGACGGGATGGTCCTGACCTACGGTCCCCGGGGTCGGTGGCAGTTGGGCAGCGCCAACGATCCCTGCTAGACCGGCTCCGTTCGCAGTCCACGGCGCGATTCTTAAGCCCGACTGAACCTGGATATCAGTCCCGCCGTACCTTCCCCAAAGCAATCGAATCCTCAGGAGGGAGCCAAATGAGGAAGCGTGTTTCGTCCCTATTCGTCATCAGCGCCGTCTGCGCGGCGCTCGGAGTAGTTGTCTTCGCGGGAGGCGCCCAGGCGGCCGTCCGTCACTTCGACGCCACCGTCCTTTCCAAGAGCTCTGCGGCCAAGACCGTCCAGGTCCGCACCGAGAGCGGCGCCAAACTCACCTTCAAGGTGAACGCCCGGACCAAGTTCGAGCGGATCGGCGGCGGGTTCTCCGGGCTGACCAAAGGCCTCGCGGTCGGGATCGACGCCAACAACGCGAGCGGCCAGTGGGTGGCGACCCAGATCGAGGCCGCCTCCGGCAACAGCGGTGGTGGTGGCCCGGGCGGCCATGGCGGCGGCCACGACGACGGGCCGAACCACACCTGAGGCGCAATCAGCTCAGCGCGAACCTCACCACGTCGGCGAGCTCGAATTTGCCCGCTTTCGACCCCAGGGTCGGTTTCCATTTCGGATTCTGGTTGACGAAGGAGTGGTTGTCCTCCGCCAACAGTCCGAGCAGGACGTCGGCGACGATTTCCCCGCCGACGGGGCCCAGGTGTCTGCCGCCGCCGAGGCCCGACTCTTGGAGGATGTAGAACCAGAGCGGCGTGGGGACCGGCGCTTTCAGCTGTTTGGCGGTGAGCGGTTTGGCGCCGATCAGCCCGGCCACGTCCTGCCCCGACGGCAGGCCCAGGGCCTCGCCCCGTTTGAGGTTGCGGAAGGCAAGCGAGGACTGGGCGTCGGGGAAGCCGGGCAGGTCGAACAGGCCGCGCGAAAGATGCGCGTCGATCCGCCGTGACTGCTGCGGTTTGGCCGCTTTGCCCGGGGCGCCATCGAGGAAGAACGACCAGTCGACGGTCCAGGCGCCCGGCAGTGGGCGGAAGCCGCGCAGGTCATCGAGTTCGCCTGCTTTTTCGCCGGGGATGAAGATCGGGCGGTCGGTGACGATCTGGTTCAGGTCATAGGCCGGCCGCACCATGCTGTGACCGAAGCGGTACGCGGCGACCGAGAACTCGACCGGCATGAAGAGCTGGTTGCGCGGCTTGAACCAGCGCGTCTCGATCTTGATCCCGTCTTTGTCCCGTTTGACGCGTTTTTTGATCGGGTCCGGCCCGACGACCCGCGGCAGGAAGTCGTTGAGGACGATCCACTGGTAGTGCCAGCGGACAAGTCGCTGCGCCACCTCGAAGCGGCGCGCCTCCGGGACCGATTTGTCGGCGGCGACTTTGCCGGCGACCTTGTTGTGGAAGCGGAGAAAGGTCAGCTGCAGTTGGCTGACGATGATGTTCTCGTCGTTGCGCGGGTCGCCGATCAGGGCAACGCCGTCGGAGTTGCGCTGGAGGTCGGGTTCGCCTTTGGTGTTTTTCGGGTCGATCGCGAGGCGCAGTCGCCCCGGCTGCTCGTAGAGGAACGGCTCGTCTTCGGGCCCGGAGCCGTAGACCGAGTCGAGGTCGAAGCGCGGCGAGCGGAAGTCCACCAGCGCATCGGGGTCATTGGCCCGCTGCAGGCTGGAGACCGGGTCGAAGGTCAGGTCGTGATCGACGAACTGCCCGAAGTAGGTGTAGCCGGAGGGGATTTTCGGGTTGTCGAGTTTGGCCCCGCCGCCTTTCGGCTCGCGCATCTGCTCGGCCAGCGCGCGCAGCTCTTTCTCCGGCAGCTCCGGCGCCGGCGAGAGGCGTCGGAAGAGCCGGCCGAAGCGGCCCTCGTTGAGACTGGATCGCGGCACCCGCCGCTGGCCACGCAGTTCTTTTTTGCCGTGGCCCGAGACCAATTGGTTCGGAGTCATGTCTGCCCCCAGACGTTGTCGGTAGAGGTCCCCGCCTCCACTGATCGATCCTAGACGGGACCGAAACATCCGGGTGACTATCTGGAAATCAATCGATACCTCGTCCACCTTTCGGTGGGACCGAATCTCACCCGGTGACTTCGAAGGTCCCCGCGAGCGGGGCTTCGCTGCTGTCGCCGACGAAGGTTTCGATCTCGCCGGGTTCGACCACCAGGTTGCCGCCTTCGTCGTAGAAGCCGACGTCGCTCGGGCCGAGGCGGAACTTCACCGTTTTCGATTCGCCGGGTTCGAGGGTGACGCGCTGGAAGCCGCGGAGGCGGCGGACCGGTTGCTCGATCGTGGCGACCGGGTCGTGGATGTAGAGCTGGACGACCTCGTCGCCCGCGACCGGGCCTTCGTTCTTGACGTCGGCGCTGACTTCGACCACACCGTCCGGGGACATGGTGGAGGAGCTGAGGCTGACGTTCGAGATGCCGAACTTGGTGTAGCTGAGGCCGAAGCCGAACGGGTAGAGCGGCGTCACCGGCTCGTCGAGGTACTTCGACGTGTACTTGTTTTCCGGGTCGGCCGGGCGGCCGGTGGGCTCATGGTTGTAATAGAGCGGGATCTGGCCGACCGAGCGCGGGAAGGTCACCGGGAGCTTGCCGCCCGGGTCGACCTTGCCGAAGAGGACGTCGGCGATCGAGTTGCCGGCCTGGATGCCGGGGAACCAGGCATCGAGGATCGCGGGCGATTTGGCGTCGACTTCTTCGAGGGTCAGCGGCCGGCCGTTCATCAGGACGACGACGAATGGTTTGCCGGTAGCGGCGATCGCGTCGAGGAGCTGCTGCTGACGGCCGGGCACGTCGATGTTCGCGCGCGAGGAGGCCTCGCCGCTCATCGCCGCCGACTCGCCGAGCGCCAGCACCGTCACTTCGGCGCCTTCCGCGGCGGCCACCGCTTCGCCGAAGCCCGCTTCGCTCGTGCATTCGGGATCGCAGCCTTCGGCGGCGGTCACCGTCGCCCCGGGCAGCGCCCCTTCGATCCCTTCTTTCAGCGTCACCACGTCTTCGGCTTTGCCCTGGCCTGACCAGGGGCCGAGCGGATCGGCTTTGTCGTCGCCCAGCGGGCCGACGACCGCCACCGATTTCAGCCCGGAGGAGAGCGGCAGCGCGCCGTTGGCGTTTTTCAGCAGCACCATCGAGCGCGAGCCGGCCGTACGCGCTTGGGCGACGTCTTCCGGCGTCATCGTCTTTTCCGGGATCTGCGAAAGGTCGACGTAGGGGTGGTCGAAGAGCCCGGCCTTGAACTTCACGGTGAGGATCCGCCGCACCGCGTCGTTCACCCGGTCCATCGAGAGCTTGCCTTCTTCGAGCAGCTGTTCGCCGAAGTCGAGGTAGTTGGTGGAGACCATCTCCGAGTCGGTGCCGGCTTCGAGCGCGACGCGCGCGGCTTCGGGACCGTCGGCCGCTACACCGTGCCCGCACGGCCCTTCGTCGGGTTCGACCGGCGGGCAGGCGCGCAGCTCGGCAACCGCCGTGTAGTCGCTCTCGATGAAGCCGTCGAAGCCCCACCGTTCCTTCAGGATTTCGGTCTCCGTAGTGTGGTTCGCGCACCCGGGCACGCCGTTGATCGCGTTGAAGGAACACATCACGGTTTCGGCGCCCGCATCGATCGCGGCCTTGAACGGAGGCAGGTACATGTTCCACAGCCGCTCGCCGGACATGTCGGTGGTGTTGTACTCGCGGCCGCCCTCGGGCTGGCCGTAGGCGACGAAGTGCTTCGGGCTGGCGAGCACCTTGTCCGGGGCGGCGGGGTCGTCGCCCTGGAGGCCGTGGACGCGGGCGGCGGCGAAGACGGAGCCGAGATAGGGGTCCTCCCCCGAGCCCTCGACGATCCGACCCCAGCGCGGCTCATGGCTGATGTCGACCATCGGCGAGTAGGCCTGTTTGATGCCGACCGCGGCGGTCTCGCGCGCGGCGATGGCGTCGTCGGCTTCGGCGAGGGTCGGGTCCCAGCTCGAGGCCTCGGCGAGCGGCGTCGGGAAGATCGTCCGGTAGCCGTGGATGGTGTCGTAGGCGAAGAGGATCGGGATGTGGAGCCGCGACTTTTCGACCGCCGCGTGCTGCAGTTCGTCGATTTTCTGCGGGTCGACGAGGCTGAAGACGCTGCCCACGCCTTCTTCGGCGGCTTCTTCGGTGATCTGGCCGTCCGACATCAGCGTCAGCTGCTCGAGCTTTTCGTGGGTGGTCATCTGACGGATCAGGGAGGAGACCTTACGGTCGATTTCAGACCCGTGTTCGTGGCCACCGCCATGTTCGTGACCGCCACCGTGACCGCCCGGGTCACCGTGGTGACGATCGCGCGGTATGCCGCGGTCGCTCGGTCGCGTGCCGGCGAACACTCCACCCGCGTCGGCGAAAACCACGCCGGTCAGAAGTGCTGCCAGGGCAAGGGCGACCGTCCAGATCGCCAGCCTCCGTCGGATCACCATAAGGTCTCCTCCCCAGGTTTGGCTGTTACTCCCGACTGGCGGCTACCCGAAGGAGAGGGACCGAAACGCGCTGCCGGGCGACCAGGGGTAGGAAGAGGTCATCGGGAGCTCAGAGCAGGCCGCGTTTGGCGGCGGCGGCGACCGCGGCGGCGCGGGTCGGCAGGCCCAGTTTGGTGCGGACCGACCGCACCCGGGCCTCACAATCTGGGGATGCCCGAGCGAAACCGCGTCACCCCCACCGGCGAGATCGTCGCCACGCCGCTGCGCGGGGCCTGGACCGGTAACCGTGGGGTCATCCACGACGGCCGCGAGATCGTCCGCTTCCACGCCGGGAACCTATGGATCACCTGCGCCCTCGAGTTCCGCGGCCGCCACCGCGAGCTCTGGCTGCCGAACCGCTGGACCCCGCTCTTCTTCCACGACGAGGCGGTCGCATTCGCTGCCGGCCACCGCCCCTGTGGCGAGTGCCGCCACGCCGAATACCAGGCCTACAAAGCCGCCTGGGCCGAGGCGCTCGGCGGCGATCCGCCCTCGGCCGGAGAGATGAACCGCCGCCTCCACGGCGAGCGGATCTTCCGCGGCACCCACCGCCGCCGCTTCCACGAAGTCGACTGGACCGAGCTCCCCGACGGCGCCTTCGTCCTCGCCGACGATGTTCCCCACCTCGTCCGCGGCGACGAGCTCATCGCCTGGAGCCCCGCGGGCTACGGCAATCGCCGCCCCCGTCCCCGCCGCGGATCCGCCACCGCGATCACCCCGCCCTCGACCCTGGCGGTGCTGCGCGCCGGCTATCCGGTGCAGATCGATGCTTCATAGCTCAGCCAATTAGCCGATTATTCGATTAGCCGAATAATCGGCTAACATGTGCGGATGATCTACGCCAGCCCCCGCATCAAGAACGGCATGCAGAAGCAACTCGGCGAACTCGGCGAACTGCGAGATGCCCTCGGCGATCGGGTGAAGACGCCCGCTCGCTGGATGGGCACGTTGCGCCGTGAGGTGCGCGCGACGTCGATCGAGGGCTCGACCTCGATCGAGGGCTTTTCCGTCTCGCCGGCTGAAGCACTGGCGCTGGCGAACGGGCGCGAACCGGCCGGGGAAGACAACGAGAACCGGTATGCGGTCAGCTGCTACGCGAGGGCGATGGACCACGTCGGCACGATGACGATCGATCCCGTCTTCGGCTGGTCGGACCGGGTGATCCTCGACCTCCACTTCGACGCCTGCTATTTCCAACGCGACAAGAACCCCGGCCTCTGGCGGACCCGGCCGATCCGCGTCACCGCCTCCGATGGGACCTCCGCCTACGTGGGTCCCGAAGGCAAGGAAGTGGTGGGGCTGATGGAGGAGGTGGTCGAGTCGCTGGTCGAGGGTGAACGCGACACCGATGCCGACCTTGTCGTGCGAGCGGCGATGGCTCACCTGAACGTGGTCTCGGTCCACCCCTTCGAGGATGGCAACGGGCGCATCTCGCGGATCGTCCAGTCCCTCGTCCTGGCACGGGAGGGCGTCGCGTCACCCGAGTTCTTCTCGATCGAGGAGTACCTCGGCTCCCACACCCAGGAGTACTACGCGGCGCTGCGCGAGGTCCAAGGCGGCAGCTACCAACCCGACCGCGACGCTTACGGGTGGGTCGCCTTCTGCGTCGAAGCCCATATCGCCCAGGCACGCGAACGACTTGCCCAGATCGAACAGGCGGCAGCTCGCTGGAGCCTCCTGGAAGAGCAGATCGCCCAGCGCGGTTGGCCCGACCGCCTGGTGATCGCCCTCGAGCACAGCCTCGCGGGCGGCGCCAGTCGAGGTGTCTACGGCGAGGAGGCCGATATCTCGTCGGCGACGGCAACCACCGACTTCCGGCGACTATTGGACGCCGGCCTCGTGGTCCAGCGAGGTCGCGGGCGCAGCATCACCTACGTCGCCGCCGAGGCGCTGCGCTCGGCCGTTGCCAAAGGCGTCTGATCCCCCGTCAGGATCGAGCCGGTAACCCCCACCGGCGTCAGCGGATCGTGCCGACGATCGCGGTTTTCAGGTGGACGGTTTCGCGGAACGGGGTGTCGTCGGGGACGGTGGGGTAGCGCGCGGCCTTGGCGCCGTAGATGAATTCGGCGTCGGCGAGGAGCTCGCCGGTGCGGGGGTCGAAGATGTAGCGGTTGCCGAAGCCGCCTTCGCGGGTCCAGCCGATCGCGTCGCCGCGGCGGCCGGCGCCGTCGGTCACTCCCCGTTCGAAGCCGAGGCCGGGAATTTCGGCCAGGGCTCCGAAGGCGGCCGCGCGCACCGCCGGAGGGGTGAGTGGTTCGCCGAGGATTTCGAGCAGGCTTTCGACCGTCCCTCCTCCGCGCGCCGAGGTGGCGGGGGACGGGGCGACCGGCGCGCCGGTCGAGGGGCGGTGTTCGATCTTGAGGCGCAGGGCTTCGGGTTCGATCGGGAGCTTGGCGAGCCTCCCCAGGTATTTGAATTCGTGGCGGCCACGGAAGGACAGCCTCGAGTAGTCCTTTTCCAGACGCCCGGAGGCGTCGCGGGCGATGGGATGTTCGGCCGGATCGAAGGCCCAGGGCGGCGGCGAGCCCGCCTCTTCCCAGGCCAGCTGGTCGGCCTCCGAGAGGAACTTGACCTTGCCCAGCGTTTCGGTGACGTGCGTCTTGCCGCTCGGGGCCGTCCACACCTGCTTGGTCGACGGGACCAGCGCGTAGCGCGCCTTCGGATCGTTGATCGTCAGGAAGTACCGCGGATGGTCTTTAGGCCCCTTCCCGTCGCCTTTTGGAAGCCAACCTTCCAGCTGGATCACCCTCGTCTTCTCGTAGAGGAACTTGCCGGGGCCCGGCGCGACAAGTTCGGTGCCGGACGATTCGGCGGCGGCCGCGGCCCGGTGCAGGTCGGCGACGGCGACGGCCGGGCCCAGAGAGCTGTCGCCCCGCGGGGTGTACCCGGGTCCGCCCTCGGGGGTGAGCGCGAAAGCGTTCGTCCCGGCACCCGGCGGCGCCGGGACGGGATCGCAGGGTTCGACCGTGCCTTCGGCGACCCCGAACTTGGTGATGCTCCCCCCTTCGGGGTCGCCGTTGTACGGGACGGGCGCGCCAGAGATGACGACGCTCTGGTCCGGGCGGAACGCCTTCGGGTCGAGGTTCAGGTTCGCCTGATTTTTCATCGACGTCTGGAATTCGGCGTCCGAGATTTCGCCCCGTTTGTATTCGCCGAGCCGGGAGCGCGGGGGGTCGCCGACCGAGATCGTGATCGCGCCCGGGCCTCCCATCGTCATGCCGCCGAAGCCGCCCGCACCCTGGGGGTGGATCTCCGAGGGCTTGTAGTGAGGTTCCTTGCAGACCATCCCCGCGTCCAGCCAGGTCACCTGGGATCGGATCCCGGCTTCCTTCAAGGCCGTTTCCAGGCCGGACGCGTCTTCGAGGCTGTAGATCTTGATCTTCACCCCGCCGCCGGGCTGCGGTTCCACCGCGAAGGCCGTGGAGCTCTTGCTGCCGCCGGCGGTGACGATCAGGGCGACGGCGACCGCGGCGAGCGCGAGGACGCCGGCGAGCGCGAGCTGCGGCCCGCGTCGGCGCCAGGCGGCCGGGCGTGGGACCGGCTCCGCCGCCTCCCGCCGCGACTGCTGGGCGCCGCCGCGCTCGGCGACGATCGCCTTCAGCCGACCGAGGAGGCGGCTCTCGAAATCGTCCCCTTGATTTCCTTGACGTTTCACGATCGGTCCTCCCTTCGAGCGGTTGGTTGGTCGGAGGTGGGGGCGCCCGCGGCCTCGAGCTCGTCGCGAAGCTTCCGCCGGGCGCGGTGCAGCCGGACCCGTGCGGTCACCGGTCGGATGCCGACCGCGACGGCGGCTTCGGCGAGGTTCAGTTCGTCGAGCGCGACGAGTTCGAGCACCGCCCGCTCGCCGTCGGGCAGGCGCTCCATCGCCTCGAAGAGTTCGCGCGAGCGCGAGGCCGCGTCGATCCGCGCGTCCCACCGCGCCGCGTCGTCGGAATCGAGCAGAACGCTGCCGCGAAGTCGCTCCTCCCCGGCCCGCCGGCGATCCCGCACGCGCCACTCGCCGGCGACGAGGTTGCGGGCGATCCCGAGCAGCCACGCCCGCGGCGCGCCCAGGGCCGGCCGGTAGCGATGCGCGGAATCGATCGCGGCGAGGAAGATCTCCGCGGTCAGATCGGCAGCGCGGTCGCGGTCCCCGACGCGGCGGATCACGAAGCCCTCCACCCCGTCGATGTGTTCGCGATAGAAGGCGTCGAAGATGTCGGCGTCGATGCCGATCAGCGGCAGTTGCTCGGGGCCGACCCCGTGCTCGCGGGCGGCGACCACGCTGAGCCTGCGACTGAGTGAGCTGGGTGGATTCGGCAAGGCCGGGCCTATCTCCATGGTGGTGATTGGTCGGAACGGAGAAAAGCGTTACGGCCGGCCACGGGCCGGGCCGGTGATACTCAAGGGATGCAAGCAGGAGATCCGGGCACCAAGACCGATCGCGTGGCGACGCTGGTCGAGGACGCCGCGGCGCGCCTGGCCGATGTCGTGAGGCGGACGCCGCTCGAACGCAGCGAGCGGCTCTCCGCGCTGGTCGGCGCGGACGTCTGGCTGAAGCGGGAGGACCTGCAGCCGGTCCGCTCCTACAAGCTGCGCGGCGCCTACAACCTGATGGCCCAGCTCGACGACGCCACGGCGGGTGTCGTCTGCGCCAGTGCCGGCAATCACGCCCAGGGGGTCGCCTATGCCTGCGCCGCGCTGGGGATCCGGGGACGCATCCAACTCCCGCGGACGACGCCGCGCCAGAAGCGCGAGCGGATCGCGGCGATCGGCGGCGCCTGGATCGACATCGTGATCGAGGGTGACACTTACGACGACGCCGTCGCGCTCGCCGAGGCCGCCGCCCGGGAGAGCGGTGCCCCGCTCGTACCCGCCTTCGACGACCTGCGGACCATCGCCGGCCAGGGCACCGTCGCGATCGAGATCGTCGAGCAGCTCGGCCGCGCCCCGGACCTCGTGGTCATTCCCGTCGGCGGCGGTGGCCTCCTCGCCGGCGTCGCCGGCTGGCTGCGCGAGAGGCACCCCACGGTCGAGGTCACCGGCGTCGAGCCGGTCGGAGCGGCGGGCATGCGGGCGGCGCTCGACGCCGGCGGCCCCGTCGATCTCCCCGAGCTGGATTCCTTCGTCGACGGCGCCGCGGTGCGCCGGGTCGGCGAGGTCACCTTTCCCCTGGTCCGCGACAGCGGCGCCGAGCTCGTTGCGCTCGAGCCGGGAGCGATCTGCGCCGAGATGATCAAGCTTTACCAGACCGACGGGATCATCGCCGAGCCTGCCGGAGCGTTGGCGAGCGGCGCCCTCGGTGCGAAGGTCTCGCCGCCCCCGGGAGCCCAGGTCGTCTGCGTCCTCTCGGGCGGCAACAACGACGTCAGTCGCTACTCGGAGATCCTCGAGCGAGCGCTCGTCTTCGAAGGCCTCAAGCACTACTTCCTGGTCGAATTCCCCCAGGAGCCCGGCATGCTCCGACGCTTCCTCGACGAGGTGCTCGGACCGACCGACGACATCACGCTCTTCGAGTACGTCAAACGCAGCAACCGCGAGACCGGGCCGGCCCTGGTCGGGATCGAGATCGCCGACCGCGCGGACCTGCCGGGGCTGCTCGCCCGGATGAACCGCTCGCCGATGGGGATCGAGCCGATCGACCCCGACAGCGCCGCCTTCCGCTTCCTGCACTGAGGCTACGGGGGCGGGAGCGAGTCGAGCTCGGCGCGGAAGGGGCGGCTGGGGACCACCTCGGCGCCGGCGGCCTGGGCTTTCGTCCGCAGATCGCGGTCGGAGGTGACGACGACCACCTCGTCCTCGGCCAGCCAGCCGGGAAGCCGGGCCAGGATCTCCCGGTCGGCGGCATCCCGACCCCCGGCGCTCGCCCAGGCGACCTCGACCCGCTCGGCCTCGACCTCCCCGCCCGGCTCGCGCTCGAACATCACCGTCACCCGCTCCTGCCTGCCCTCGGCCCAGCGGTCGATCTGCCCGATCAGTCGCCGGGTCGCCCGGTCCCGGTCACGCCACCAACCGTCGGGCCGGGACCCGATCACGTTCATCGCATCGACGACGCGGTGCATCGCGGCATCATCGCCCGGCGGCGACCGGGGGTCCCGGCGCCGGGATCTCGTAGCGGTCGCCGTAGGTGTGCCAGACGAGCGGCGGGCGCAGGGCGAGGTTGCCTTCGCGGAGGAAGACGCGCTGCTCGTCATCGATCCGAGAAATGTCGCCGTGCTTCTCTTCGGTCTTCATCAGGGCGCGGCGGACGTCGAGGAAGGCGTTCAGATAGTCGACCTCGGAGCCGCCCTCGGCCGGAGTCGCGGCTCGGTCCGTCGCCCGCGCCCGGATCCAGCCGAAGCTGCCGTGGCTCGCGCCCGGCCCGTGCATCACGATCGCGTCGAAGTAGATGAACTGGCCGAGGGTGCCCAGCCCGTCGTCCTTGGCCCGTCGCCGCAGTGCCGGGACGAAGCGGGCGAGCGGATCTTCAGGCTCGGCGGCGACGTAGGAGCGGACGAGCGCCAGCATGTCGCCGGTCCCCGAGCAGAAGCCGATCAGGCCGGCGGTGTAGCCGCGGCCGTCGCCGATGTCTTCGATGTAGCCGTAGGCGCTGCCCCAGTCGAGCGTCGAGTTCTCGGCCGAGGAGACCAGCTCCATCGCGATCTCCTTCTCGCGCGGGGAGGCGAGGCCGGTCGGGGACGAGGTCGCTGCCGAGGCGGGCCGCGCGGCGCCCGACGCCGCGATCGGGCGCGCTGTCGAGGCCGCGGCGCCGATGGCGAGGACGACAGCGAAGACGGTTGCGATGAGGGCGCGACGCATCGCGGCGCGTCAGGCGCTCGCCGCGCCGAGGCGGGCCGCGGGACGGAGGTCGTCGCGGAGCGCGCCGCCGAGCGCCGCCTCGGCCAGCGCCTCGCCGAGCGCCGGCGCGTGCTTGAAGAGGTTGTTGCCGGCGAGGAAGAGGGTCGACTCCGCCTCCCAGATCCCCACCCCGTCCTCGTGCCAGGGCAGTTCGGTGACCCAACAGTGGCGGTGGCCGACCGGGGTGGGATCGACGCCGGGGAGCGCCTTCGCGGCGTAGGCGGCCGCCCGGTCGTCGGCCTCGCCGATCTCCCCCGGTGCCAGCAGGCTCAGGTCCTCGCGCGCAAGGGTCTCGGCGACCCCGACCGAGAAGCGCGAACGGTCGGGCGAGGCGACGCCGTACATGTCGGGCTCGCCGAAGAGATCGGTCGTGTCGCTCAGGCAGGCGACCTGGACCGGCGGCTCGGCGCGCACGGCGAAGGCGACCCGGCCGTGCAGGGTCAGCCGCAGCGGGATCGTGACCCCGAGGCTCCGCGCCAGCACCGCCGTGGAGGTACCGGCGCAGACGACGACGGTCCCGTGCTCGACCCGCCGGCCGCCGGTGAAGAGCTCGACCGTGCCCTCGGGTCGCGGGTGCAGCGCTACGGCCTCTTCGCCGACGAAGCGCTCGCGCAGCGCTCCCGCGAGAGCCGCCACCGCACCCGCGGCGCGGATCGCCCCGCCGTCGGCGTCGAAGAGCGCGGGTTCATCCCGCCGCGCGAGCAGCGGCATCCGCGCGGCGACCTCGTCGGGGTCGATGAGACGGGCGTCGATGCCGCCGACCGCCTCGATTAGCTCCAGCCGCCGCGCGGCCGCCGAGCCGAAGAACATCGCCCCGTCCCCGGAGACCAGTTCGGCCCCGAGCTCCTCTTCCCAGCGCCCATATACGGAGCGGCTCTCCCGAGCCCACTCGACCAACCGCCGATCCTCGTGCGCATGGCGAAAGATCCGCGAGTCCCCACCGGACTGCCCCGCCCCGGGCACGCCGCGGTCATAGACCGTGACGCTCGCCCCGCGCTGCCGCAGCGCGTAGGCGGTCGCGAGCCCGACTATCCCGGCACCGACGACGGCAACGTCAGAACCTGCCTTCATGAGAGGAACGCGTCGACCGCACTCAAGGCATGTCGGCGGTCGCGATCGAGGGAGCGGTCGGCTCGCCTCCGGAGGCCGTCGAGATCGGAGCGCAGCGTCGGCCAGAGCTCTTCCCGGTCGACGAGGACGCGCCCGTCCTCGACGGCCATCGACAGGAGGACCTCGTTCCTCGACGCCTCCTCCATGTCGACCAGATGGATCTTCCTCCCCGACGCCTGCTCGAGACGATCCTGGAGCCCGATCAGCCTTCCCGGCGAATGCTCCCGCAGCACGACGAGGAGGTCGACGTCGCTCTCGGCACCGTCGTCGCCGCGGGCGACCGAACCGAAAAGCATCGCGAAGGCGACGTTCGGCTCGGTCCGTAGCGCCGAGCGCAGCCCCGCGAGCAGCCGCCAGTGTCGACGGAGATAACCGGCCTCGCCCGGCGCCAGCATGAGCTTGCGCGGCGACAACCGCTCGACGCGAAGCGTCCCCTGCCGCGCCGCACGACGCAGCGTGCGCTCGTCGACACCGATCTCACCAGCCAGATCGGAGAGTTGGCTCATGTGTCCATTATGCAGTGCTCGTGTGTCCGTTCCGGCCGTGGCGCCCGAGGCGCCGGCGGTCACCGACCAGGCAGCGCGAGCTCGGCAAAGATCGCGTGGTGGTCGGAGTTCGGCAGCGGCTCGACGTCGTATTCGACGATTCCCCAGCGTTCGTCGGCGAGGATGTGGTCGATGGTGATCGGCGGTGGGAAGAGGCTGCCATCGGCGGGGAAGGTGGCGTCGAGACCCTTGCCCGCGGTCTCGCCGGCGTCGCGGTAGCCGCGGTCGACCAGTTCGCGGAAGGGAGCCTGATCGAAGGTCGCGTTGAAGTCGCCCGCGAGTAGCCAGGGGACGCCGCGCCCTCCCGACGGAAGCGTCGAGAGCACTTCTTCCCATTCGCGGACCCAGGCGGAGTGACGCGGCGGGATGGGATGTACGGCGACGATCCGCGCCTTGCGGCCGCCGGACAGGATCGCTTCGGCGCGCGCCATCTTGAAGCGAAAGTTGCCGACGGTCGGCAGCCGCCGCAGCGGCAAGCGCGAGTAGATGGCGGTGCCGCTGGCGCTGTGCTCCGGGTCGAGCACGTGGTAGGGCAGCCGCGACCCGAGCCCGGCCGCCGCCATCTCACGACGGAACCGCGGCGTGTACTCCTCGATCGTGAGGACGTCCGGGTGCAGCTCGTCGACCAGGTGCATGAGACCCGCGGGATCGGCGCCACCTGCGTGGACGTTGGCGGCGAGCACGTTCAGCGTCGGGTGGCGGGCCGCACTCACGGTGTCGTCGCCGAACTGCCGCGGGAGGACCGCGGCGCCGAGGCAGATCGCGGCGATGACGGCGAGCGCCGCCGGAGCTCGACGACGGAGTGCGAGCGCCAACGAGACGGCCGCCACCGACGCCGCCGCCGCATAGGGCGTGAACGGCATCATCGCCTCCAGCGGGTAGCCGCCGTCGAGCCCGAAGAGGCGGATCACGGCCCAGGCGACGAACGGGATCGCAACGATCCACGCCACGGCGGTTGCGGCTCTGCGGCGGTTCAAGGCCGCAAAGAATGCCGATATTGGACCGATCTAGTCGAGCTTCGGCAGGACGAACGCGGCGAACCCCCGCAGATCGTCGAGATGATCCAGCGCACCCCAGACCATGTTCTCGTCGAGATCCAAGTAGTCGTGGACCAAGATGTTTCGAAGGCCGGCGGCATCTCCCAATCGAGCGGCGAGCGCCGGGTCGAGGCCCGCCGTCGTCAGCTCCGGGAAGAGGCCCCGATAGTCGGGTGGCAGAGGAAGGTCGAGTTCCGCGACGAGATGTCCGGCGATGTCGATGCAGGCCTGGATCGCCAACTGCAACGCCCGCTCGGTGGCGAGCCGAAGGCGCGGATCGGCGTCAAAGGCCTGGCGCCCACCCTCACGGATCTCGTCGAGTTCGGCGAGCAGTGCCCGGAGGCGCTCGAGCCGGGATTCGATGCTAGGTGCGTCGACCAAAGCGGTCCTCCTCGATCGCCCCGCGCAGGCGACGGGAGAGGAGTCGCCGCAGCGGCTCCGTGTCGACGTAATCGTTCAGGGTGCGGACCTCGAACTCGATTCGCTGCTCAGGCCGATGGTCCAGCAGGCGGACACCGTCTCGAATCGCACGGTGGCGAAGCAGCGGCGGCGCGCCGTTCAACAGGACGATGTCGACCTCGGACGTTCCAAGGGCCGCGCCGGCGGAAGAGGCGAGAGAGAGGCGGAGGTCGAGCCGCTCGCGCGGGGTGAGCCCTGGATCGTGGAGGATCGCCACGTCCACATCGGAAAGAGGTCCGGCCGATCGCCGGGCCTGCGAGCCGATCAGGAAGGCCGTGACCACCTCCGGTCGGTCGAGCGCGTCGGCCAGACGCGACATCGCGGCGGCGTCGAGTGCCGGGACACGAGAGTTCTGGTCGACGGCGGTCATGGCCCTAGTGTGGCCGACCCGCGCGGACGGCGTCCCAGAATGCGGCGCCAGGTCGAAGGGTTGCGCGGCGGATCCGGGATCGAGACGGGACTCGAGCCTGGTCCTTGCCGGGAATAGTCTCGTCCGGTCATGGCCAGGTGCAGCACTCTAGGGAGATGGTTGGGACCGATCGTCGCGCTGCCGATGGTCTTCCTCCTCGTCGGCGCGGCGGGCGCGGCGCCACATCACCTCCGAAGCCATCTCCGGCTCCGGCGTCGGCTGAACCCGGCTAACCGTGCAAATTTAAAGTCGCGCTTTCAATTTGCACGGATGCGGCGCGCCTGCGCTAAGCCGCCGCGAACCGTTTTTCGGAGCGCGCCTTCGCCTTGGCCGCCTCGGCCTCGCGGTTCTTCGGCGGCGCCGTGGTGACCAGGTGGTCGAGCAGCTTCCGCGTCGCCGCCTCTACCTCGGCGACGGCTTCCTCGAACGCCGCTTCGTTTGCCTGCGAAGGATTGGTCGAACCGCTGATCTTGCGCACGTACTGCAGCGCCGAGGCGTGGGTCTCCTCAGCGGTCGCGGGTGGATCGAAGTTGTGGAGGGTCCTGATGTTTCTGCACATACCCCGATCTTAGGACGCCCGCCCCGAACGCTCCTAAAATCGCCCGATGCAGACGGTGTACGAGGCGGCGGGGGGTGAGGACGGGATGCTCCGCCTCGCGTCCGCCTGGCACGTCCGCGTGATGGCGGACGAGGTCGTCGGCCACGCGTTCAGCCATGGCTTCCGGCCCGATCACACCGCGCGGCTCGCGGCCTATTGGGCCGAGGCACTCGGCGGTCCCCGGACCTACTCCGCAACCTACGGCGACGAGACCTTCGTCGTCCGAGCCCACAGCGGCAACGGCCGCCACGAGGAGATGGACCGTCGCGCGATCGCCTGCTTCGACCAGGCCCTCGACGACGTCGGCCTCACCGATCGACCCGACCTCACCCGTGTGCTCCACGACTACTTCGCCTGGGCGACCACGACGACGATGGACCGCTACCCCAAGTCCGCCGCCGACGTCCCCGACGGCCTGTCGATCCCGAAGTGGTCCTGGGACGGACTCGTCGAGTAGGAAAACCCAGGACGCATCTACCTAGAAATAGGTATACAGTCGGCGCTGCATGTTCTGGCTCGGCAACAAGATCTGGCAAGGCCTCAAATCCCTTTGGGCAAGGTTTCGTGGCCCTGCGGATGACGCCACGCCCTAGCTGAGCGAACTGTCGCTCCCGTGCCGCGAGCGACCGGAACCTCGCGGTACCGATCAGGAAGTGATGATGTTGTGCACCCGTAGAACTGGCGCTCGGGCACCGGCATCGTGGCGAAGGTCTCGGAGCCATAGGTGTCGGCATCGAAGCCGGCGGGCATGGTCTGGACGATCAGAACTGACATCAGATCCTCCTCTCGGTGTCGCCCGGCCGCTAGGCGGCCGGGTCGTACTTGAAAGAGATTCCGAGCCTGACCCTGAAGTCGGCGATCTTGCCGTCGGCGATCGTCACGTCCTGGCGGATGACCTCGGCGATCCGCAGCTCGCGAACGGACTCGCCGGCGGTCTCGACCGCATTCCTTGCCGCCTGCTCCCATGACTCGGAACTGACTCCGATCACCTCGGTGACGCGGTAGACGCTGTCGGCCATCTGGTCTCCTCTGGTGGATTTGTGGCTTTTGCCACACTCCCACCACGAGGTCGGCTTGGCAAGGCCTCAGCGACCGTCAGCGGCCGCCGAGGAGCGAGCCGACCTCGCGCGTCGTCCGGCCGATGATCTCGTAGTAGCCGGCGAGGAGGTTGCGCAGGAGGGCCGCCTGCAGGGCGGGGTTCTGCTCGCCCATGCGCTCGAAGGCCTCGAGGCTGAGGACGAGGCATTCGCCGGCGGTCTCGGCGCGGACGCTGACCGGGCGGGCGGAGGCGTCGGCGAAGGCGAACTCGCCGAAGGAGAACCCCGGGGTCAGGGTGGCGAGGCGGCGGCGGGCGCCGGCGATCTCCAGCTCCACGGTGACCTCCCCCTCGAGCAGGAGGTAGGCCGCGTCGGCGGGGTCGCCGACGGCGAAGATCCGCTCGCCCGCCTCGAAGTGGAGCGGCTCGGTCGCCTCCTCCAGCGCCGCCAGCTGGGACGGGCCGAGGCCGCGGGCCAGCCGGTGCTCGGCGAGGGTGACGCGCGGCTGCGGCGCGGGCGCCTGGCCGTGGACCGCGAGGAGGCGTTCCTCGCACCACTCGGTCGCCCGGTCGAGGTCTGGAAAGACCTCGAGGCGCTCGGTGTCCAGGCCGCCCAGCAGGTCGCCGTCCGCGGGGACGACGATCGCCAGCGCCCGCCCCTCCGCCGCCATCGACTGCGCGAGCCCGACGAGGAGGCGGCCGGCGCCGAGGTCGAGCTCGGTCACCTCGGTCAGGTCGAGCACCTCGACGTCGACCCCGGCCGCGCGTTCGACGATCCCGCGGACGACGCTCTCCATCGCCGCGAAGACGAGGTCGCCATGGAGGATCTGGACCACGCAGCGAGAGCCGGCCGCGGCGAGTGCCGCCGACTGGGCCTCGGGACGGCGGCGGCGCGAGGGGACCTCGGCGACGGTGTAGGTGCGGCGCACCGCCGAGCGCGAGGAGCGGGCGACGTGGAGGAGGTTCAGGTTCAGGTCGGTGGAGATCTGGCGGCAGACCTCGACCCCGCGGACGCTGTTGCCATGCGGATCGAGCGGCGGCGAGAAGACGGCGATCCCGAGCTGGCCCGGCAGCACCGCCAGGACCCCGCCGCCGACGCCGCTCTTTGCCGGCATGCCGACGTCGACCACCCACTCCCCCGCCGAGTCGTACATGCCGCAGGTCGTCATCACGCTCAGCACCCGGTCGACGTGGTCGCGGGCCAACACCCGGTCGCCGGTCAGCGGGTTGACGCCCCCGTTCGCCAGGGTCGCCGCCATCAGGCTCAGGTCGCGACAGTCGACGCTCACCGAGCACTGCCGGAAGTAGAGGTCGAGCGCCTCGTCCGGGTCCTCCTCGAGCACCCCGAAGGCGCGCAGCATGTGGCCGATCGCGCGGTTGCGGTGCCCGGTATCGCGCTCGGATTCGTAGACCTCGGCATCGACCTCCAGCGCGCGCCCGGCGAAGCGGCCGTAGAAGTCGACGACCCGCCCCTCCCGCTCCGCCGCCGAGGCGCCGGCGACCAGCGAGGTCGAGGTGATCGCCCCCGCGTTGATCATCGGATTCAGCGGCCGACCGCTTCCGGGAGCAAGGCTGATCGAGTTGAACGCCTCCCCGCTCGGCTCGACCCCGACCTTCGCGTCGGCCGCGTCGAACCCCCGGTCGGCCAGCGCCAGCCCATAGGTGAACGGCTTCGACATCGACTGGATCGTGAAACGCTCCCGCGAGTCGCCGACCTCGTAGCTGTGGCCCTCGGTCGTGGTGACCGTGATCCCGAAGGCGTTTGGGTCGGCGAGCGCGAGCGGCGGGATGTAATCGGCGACCGCGCCGGAGCCGTCACGGAGCCAGTCCTCGTGCAGGCGGGCCAGGTAGGCGTCGATCGGCGAGGCGGTCATCGCTGCGAAGATTCGCAGGCCCAAGGCCGACTCGTCCGGACGGATGAGAGAGTCTGCTTACGTGGCCGACCGCAAGGACCTCGACTTCACCTATTCGCTGATCGACCGGATCTTCCGGCTGAGCCTGGGTGAGGCGGCGGATTTCAGCGGAGCCAAATACGACGGCGACTTCTCGCTGAGCCTCGAGCAGGCCCAGCGGCGAAAGCACGAGTACGTTGCCGAACAGATCGGGATCGAGCCCGGGAAGCGCATCCTCGACCTCGGCTGCGGCTGGGGGCCGCTGCTCACCTTCGTCCGCGAGCGGGAAGCCACGGGCGTCGGCGTCACTCTCTCCGCCGCGCAGGCAAAGGCCTGCGAGCGACACGGCCTCGACGTCCACCTTCGCGACGCTCGCAAGGTGACCACCGCGGACTTCGGCTCCTTCGACGCGGTCGCCAGCCTCGGCGCCTTCGAGCACTTCTGCTCGGTGGAGGAGCACGCCGCCGGGCGTCAGGAGGAGATCTACCGCGACCTCTTCGACAACATCGCCGACCTGCTGCCGCCGGGCGGCCGCCTCTACCTGCAGACGATGGTCTACGGGCGCAACATGATCCCGCTGGAGGAGGTGTCCATCGACGCGCCGCGCGACTCCGACGCCTGGTACCTCGCCCTGATGTCCCACCAGTTCCCCGGCTCCTTCCTCCCCTACGGCCAAGAGCAGGTCATCGACTGCGCCGAGCCCCGCTTCGGTCTCATCGAGGCCTCGAGCGGCCGCCTCGACTATCTGGAGACGATCCGCCAATGGCGCAAGCGCTTCGCCGAACCGAGCCTCCGCAAGAGGCTGATGAAGGCGCGGCTGGTGCCGCGCTACCTGACCAGCTCCGACTTCCGCCTTGCCTTCACCTCGGGGGTCAGCGCCAACAGCGTCTGCTTCGAACGCGAGCTGATGGACCACTACCGGCTCGTCTTCGAGAAGCAGGCCTAGCGCGACCGTTTTTCCCACCACGGAACGGGTAGGCCTCGACCGAGGGAGAGGAGATCATTCCGGGATGTCAGTGAGCGCCGAGATCCACGGGTTCAGCCAGCCCGGTGCCGTACCGACCCCTTGGCCGGAGGCCCAGGAGCAGATCGCGACCGCGGAGACGTTCTGGATCTCGACGGTCCGCCCCGACGGCAGGCCACACGTCACGCCGCTGATCGCCGTGTGGCACGACGATGCGATCTGGTTCGCCACCGGGCCCGACGAGCGTAAGGCGCTTAACCTCGAGAGCAACCGCTCGGTCGCCCTGACCACCGGCCAGAGCGACCTCGCCGCCGGAGCCCTCGACATCGTCCTGGAGGGCGTCGCCGAGCAGGTCACCGACGACGCCGAACTGGAGCCGATCGCCGCCGCGTTCGCGGCGAAGTACGGCAGGGAGATCTGGGACTACTCCGCCCGTGACGGCGCGTTCGACTGCGGTCCACCCACCCGGGACGGGGCCGTTGTCCGCGCGCTCGCCTTCCGCTTACGTCCGGTGCGCGGGCTCGGGTTTCGCAAGGGAGACGAGTTCAGCCAGACGACTTGGCGGTTCGCCCGCTGAGGGCCGTGCTCACCTCGGCGCGGGGCGCCTCGATCGCCGAATTCCGCCGCGACCCGGCCGACGGCGCCCTCACCTTCAGCGGCTGCCTGAGCGCGGCGAATCGCGGCACCGGTCCCGACGATCCCTGCAGTGCTCAGCCGACCGCGTCGGCCCAGGCGCCGAGGCGATCTGCGAACTGTGGCGTCGCTGCGTCGACCTCGACGATCTTGTCGGCGGGAACCTCGGCGCGGCGGGCGGCGGCGAGGATCGCGTCCGCCGAGGGGGCCTCATAGAGGCAATAGGTCCGTCGGCGGTCGGCGCTCAGGAACGAGAAGAGCCACTGGACGCCCTCCTCGCCGTTGATCTCCTCGATCAGCCGGACGTCGTCGTCACTCAACTCGAGCTGCTCGGCGAAGCCACGCTCGATCATGTACAGGGCCACACCACGATCGTAGCGCGCGATCTGCCTTAGGCAAGCCCGTTCAGGTGGGCGAAGGAGGCGGCCTCGGTGCGGTTCGCGCATTCGGTCTTCTGCAGGATCGCCCGAATGTGGTTGGCGGCGGTGTGTTCGCTGATCGAGAGCGCCTCGCCGATCTTGCGATTGCTGAGGCCGCGCGCGACCAAGGCGAGAATCTGGGCCTCGCGCGGGGAGAGGCCGCAGGGAAGGGAGTCGGCCCGTCTGGCGGCATCGAGGGCGCGGATCTTCGCGAGCAGGCCGACCAGGCCGATCTGCTCGGCCAGCGATCCCGCCTGGGCAATAGAGGCGAGGGCGCGTGGACGGTCACGATCGAGGAGGAAGCGACCGTACTCGTAGGCGGTGTGGGCAACCCAGGTCGGCGCCTCCATCGCACGGTTGAGGTCGAGGGCACGACGGAAGTGCCCCTCGGCCCGCTCGCCGTCGCCGAGGGTCGCCGCGAGCATCCCCAGGTAGCGATCGGCCGCGCCGTAACAGGCGACCAGGTGTCCGATCATCACGTTGGTCCCGGCGAGCGGCTCGAGCTCGGCATAGAGGATCTCGGCCATCCGCCGATCGCCGAGCGCGGCCGCCGCGTCGGTCAGGTAGGTGAGCGCCCCCAGCCAGAGCGAGGCCCGGAAACCATCGATCCCCTCCTCCGCCAGCCGCGAGAGTTCGTGCCTCGCCTCGCTCTCCATCCCCAGCTCGACCAGCACGGCGACCAGCCCGGGGCGCCAGGGTCCGGCCCGCTCGGGGTCACCCGCGAGTATCCGCAGGGCGGGCGCCAACTCGGCCAACCGCCCCTGCTCGCGGCGGATGCCGAACATCTGGATGCCGAAGGTGCCCGAGGCGTCGCGCCCGCTCAGAAGCCTGCCCCAATCGCGCGAGCGAACCGCCATCTGCTCGGCGTCGGCGAGGTTGCCGGCGCAGAGCGCGAGCGCCGAACCGTAGTGCTGGGCGACGTGGTTCATGAAGGGCTGGGCGGTGCGCTCGGCCATCTCTCGTAGCGCCACCACCTCGGAGCGCGCCGAGCGCAGATCGCAGAGGGCGACGAAGGTGGGAACTCGCCAGGCCATCGCCTCGGTCTCGATCTCCGCGTCAGCCTGCTCGACAGCGATATGGCGGGCCTCGGTCAGCATCGACAGGGTCTCCTCCAGCGGGGTCGATCCTCGCGACCAGTAGGAGCGAACCAGCACCCGCGCCAGTCCCTCCCGATCGTCGCGTTCCCGCGCCAGCGAGATCGCGTTCTCGCGGACGATCGCGGCACGGTCGGACTCGCCGAAGAACCCCAGCGCCCTGGCGAGACCCGAGAGCAGGCCGATCCGCAGGTCCGGGTCCACTTCGTCAGCCATGGCGAGCGCCTCCTCGAGCATCGCGACGGCGTCGCCGGTTGCCAGACCCGGCCGCCAGCAGGAATCCTCGAAACCGATCGCCGCTTCGGCGAAGAGCCGCGGGCTCTCCTCCTCGCGGGCGATCTGGGCCACCGCCGCGAACGCGCTCAGTGCCTCGGGAGCCTGGCCACAACGGTTGCACGCGGCGCCGAGGTCGACCAGGACGGCGGCCCGCCGTGGTGCCGGCTCGATCCCGATCTCGACCGCCGCCCGCAGGTGCTCGGCGGCATCGGCATAGGCGAGCGCGGCGCCGGCCGCCCGGGCGGCGCGGAGGTTGTAGTCGATCGCCCGCTCGGCGGCCCCGACTCCGGCGGCGGCGCCGAAATGCTGGGCGAGGTCGACCAGCGCTCGGCCGGAGCTCGAACCCCCGGCCTCCAATGCCTCGCCCACCCGGAGGTGCAGCTCGGCGCGCCGCAGCACCGCCAGGCGGTCGTACAGGGCCCGCCGCACCAGCTCGTGGGTGAAGCGGAGGGCGAACCGCGGCGGCGCCAGCTCTTCGAGCATCCCCGACGCCACCGACTGTTCGAGGGCCGCCGCGAGCTCTGCCTCGCTCAACCCCGCTGCCGCACGGATCGTCTTCAGCTCGAACTCGGGGCCGGCGACCGCGGCCAGCTCCAGCACCTCCACGGTCGGTGGGGAGAGACGGGAGAGCCGCTGGCTCACCACCTCGCGAACGCTCTCCGGCGTGCCGAGCTCCGACAGCGGCGCGGTCATCCGCAGGCCGCCGGCTCCGACCTCGACCACTCCGGTCTCGGCCAGCGCCCGCCACAGCTCGCAGACCAGAAAGGCGTTGCCGCCGGTGAGGTCGTGGATCGTCCCGGAGAGCTCGCGCAGGTCAGGGTCCATCTGCCCGCCGTGGCCGTCATCGCCGGCGGCGGCGGCGACCAGGTCGGCGACCTCGGTGGCCGAGAGGCCGCTCAATCGCATCCGCACGACGTCCTCGGAGCGGCGCAGCTCGGCGAGCGTCTCGCCGAGCTCGCGAGATGATTCGGCCTCGGTCTCCCGCAGGGTGGCGAGCAGAAGCACCCGCGCACTCCAGGTGGGACGGGCGAGATGGCGCAGGAGCTGAAGGGTCGGGGCGTCGGCCCAGTGGGCATCCTCGATCACCAGGAGGATCGGCCGCTCGGCGCCGGCCCCCGCCAGCAGGTCGGCAACCGCCATATGGAGGCGATGGCGCTCGGTGTCGGGGTCGGCTGCGACCGGATCGGGCAGGCCCTCGAACAGCGCGGGCAGGTCGGGGATCAGCCTGCTCAACTCGCCGCTTTCACCGATCGCGGCGCGGAGCCTCTCCGGGTCACCCTCGCGCAACAGCTGGTCGAGCGCTTCGACGAAGGGGCCATAAGGCGCTCGCACCCTGGCGTCGCAGGCCCCGTAGAGGACGAGGGCGCCGTCGGTGGCCGCCGACGCTGCGAACTCGCGCAACAGCCTGCTCTTCCCGACCCCGGGCTCGCCGGATACCAGACAGACCAGGCGACCCTCGCCCTCCGCCCGCGGCATCAGACCGCGGAGCTTTCCCAACTCGGCACTGCGGCCCACGAACGGATAGGCGGAGGCCGAACCCAGCGAGCCCGGAAGTCTCGGGGCCTCGGAGGTCATCAGAGAAAGATAGTCAGACTTGACCATAAGGCCCGAAAGCGGTGGATCGGTGCCCGCGGAAGTGGGTCAGGTCCGGTCATGACAGCGCCAAGGCGCGCTCCTAGTGTCGGTCGGGACAAATCGAACGCAAAGCCCAGGAGGACCGATGACCGCCACCGACGCACTCACGCACAGCGCCCGCAGAGAGATCTCCGGATTCGCAGGCCGCTTCACCACCCCCGAGGACCACGGCTACGAGGAGGCCCGCGCGGTCTACAACGCGATGATCGACCGCCGCCCGGCGCTGATCGCGACCGCGGCCGATGCCGAGGATGTTGCCAGGGTCGTCGACTTCGCCGCCAAGAAGGACGTGCTCCTGGCGGTTCGTGGCGGCGCCCACAACGGCGCCGGTCTGGGCACCGTCGACGACGGCATCGTCCTCGACCTCTCCGCCCTGAAGTCGATCGAGGTCGACCCCGGATCCCACACCGTCAGGGTCGGCGGCGGCTGCACCTGGGGAGAAGTCGACGCCGCGACCGGCGCGTACGGACTGGCGACCCCGAGCGGCATCATCTCCACCACCGGCGTCGGCGGGTTGACGCTCGGCGGCGGGCTCGGGCACCTGACCCGCAAATGCGGTCTGACGATCGACAATCTGCTCGAGGCCGAGGTCGTCCTGGCGAGCGGCGAGCGGGTCCGTGCCAGCGCCACCGAGAACGCCGACCTCTTCTGGGCGATCCGCGGCGGCGGCGGCAACTTCGGCGTCGTCACCTCCTTCCTCTTCCGCCTGCACGAGGTCGGCACGATCGTCGGCGGGCCGACCTTCTGGGCGATCGAGGAGAGTGCCGAGGTGCTCCGCGCTTATCGCGACTTCCTGCCGGGGGGGGCCACGCGAGCTGAACGGGTTCTTCGCCTTCGCCTCGGTGCCCCCGGCGCCGCCTTTCCCCGAGGAGCTCCACCTGAGGAAGGTCTGCGGGATCGTCTGGTGCTACAGCGGCGCGCCGGAGCACGCGGCCGAGGCGATGGCGCCGCTGCTCGAGGCGGTCCCGGAGCCGCTTCTGCACGGCGTCCAGGAGATGCCGCTGCCGGCGCTGCAAGGTGCCTTCGACCCGGTCTACCCAGCCGGTGACCAGTGGTATTGGCGGGCCGACTTCGTCAAGGAGATCCCCGACGCGGCGGTGGAGGCCCATGCCCACTTCGGCGCCCAGATGCCGACCTGGAAATCGACCATGCATCTCTACCCGATCGATGGCGCCGCCCACGACGTCGGCCCCACCGACACGGCGTTCGCCTACCGCGACGCGCTCTGGGGCTCGGTCTTCGCCGGCGTCGACTCCGACCCCGCGAACGCCGAGAAGATCCGCCGCTGGTGCGTGGACTACTTCGAGGCCCTCCATCCCTACTCCGCCGGCGGCGCCTACGTGAACATGATGATGGACGAGGGCCAGGAGCGGGTGCGGGCGAGCTATGGGGTCAACTACGAGCGGCTCTCCAAGGTAAAGGCGGCCTACGACCCCACCAACCTCTTTCGGGTGAACCAGAACATCATCCCGACGGGAAGCTGATCTGGCCCGTCGCGGCCGACCAGGCGAGACGCTGCCGTCTCGCCCGGTCGGCAGCCCTTCAGCGCATATGTCCCGCATGCGCCCGACTGGATTCGAACCAGTGACCTTCGGTTTCGTAGATCGGCAGACGGGAGCTTGGCAGAACGGTCTACCGGTCCGATGCGACCGGAATGCGCCTCCGAACAGCGGGGTCGAAAGGCCAGTCGTACGCGGAGCTAGTCGATATCCTGTTCCAAGATGACGACGCGCGAGAAAGTCGAGAAGCTGCTCGATCGGCTCTCTGAGGAGGAGTTGGCGGCCGAGTACCGGCGACTGCGACAGACCGTCGGGGGCGAGCGAAGCTCCGACGACCTGAGCGAGCTTGAGCAGTTCAGCGCCCGAGCTTCGCGCGGTGTCCTCCGGCACATGACCGAGGACGAAGAACGAGCCGGCCTGTCCTGGGAGGAGTTTCGGCCGCGGTGAAGCGGGGCGAGGTCTGGTGGCACGAGCCGCCAGACGAAAAGGGGCGACCGGTCCTCATCCTCACGCGCGACGATGTGGGCGCCCGTGTACTCGACGTCGCGGCAATGCCAGTGAGTAGGACGGCACATGACTGGTTAACCGAGGTCGAAATCGGCCCGGAGGACGGCATGCCCACGATCTCCTTTCTCATCGCGGAGAACACCCTGTCCGCAGAGAAGATTTATTTAACCCAGCGTATAACCGAGTTAGGTGCAGCAAAGA
Organism: Solirubrobacterales bacterium; assembly: GCA_050697015.1. GTDB lineage: Bacteria > Actinomycetota > Thermoleophilia > Solirubrobacterales > 70-9 > VAYN01. The sequence goes on along the minus strand of JBOGYZ010000219.1, from coordinate 1,301 downwards.
TGAACGCAGTCTGCCGCGCCCTTGCCACCGCTACGAGCTGCGGCTAACCACCGTCGATTCCCCGCCGGCGGGATTTTTGGCAATTCCGACACTGCTTCCCGCCCCCGGACCCGGTCCTCGCCGAACTGCAGCCTGGCGACACGAGAAAGCGCCATCGCCACGATCGTAGTTCCGACCGGCAGCGCATGGGCTTGGGGACTGGATCCACGGCCTCCGGAGGTGGATGATGCGCACATGACGATGTCCGACGACACCAAGACCGTCCGTCCAATCGACCGCGACCGGATCGCCGAGTTGACCGAGCGCGAGTCCGAGGCGCTGAACCGCCGGACCGCGGGCTCGGGAGAGATGTTCGCGCGGGCCAACCGGACCCTCTCCGGCGGCGTCGCCTCTGCCTACCAGGAACGCGAGCCATGGCCGATCTACCTCGAGGGCGGCAAGGGACCGAAGGTGTGGGACGTCGACGGCAACGAGCTCTGGGACTTCCACAACGGCTTCGGCTCGATGGTGCAGGGCCACGCGCACCCGGCGATCGGCCGCGCGATCGACGACCGCTACCGCAAGGGCACCCATTTCGCCGCCCCGACGGAGGACGGGATCGTCGTCGGCGAAGAGCTGGCGCGACGCTTTCGCCTCCCCAAATGGCGCTACACCAATTCCGGTTCGGAGTCGACGATGGACGCGATCCGCATCGCTCGCGCCCTCACCGGCCGCGACGACATCCTGAAGATCTTCGGCTCCTACCACGGCCACCACGACGCGGTGATGGTCTCGATCGGCGTCGAATACGACAAGATCGGTCCGCGCGAGGCGCCGCTCTCGCTTCCCTACGGCGGTGGTATCCCGCATGGCACGGTCGAGCTCACCCACGCCGTTCACTTCAACGACGCCGAGGCGATGGAGGCGCGGATCGTCGCGCTCGAGAAAGAAGACCGCAAGCCGGCCTGCGTGATCATGGAGGCGGCGATGATGAATCTCGGGGTCGTGCTTCCGATCCCGGGCTACCTCGAGGCGGTGCGTGAGGTGACCCGGCGTCACGACGTCGTCCTGATCTTCGACGAGGTGAAGACCGGGCTCTGCATCACCGCCGGTGGCGCGGTCGAGAAGTTCGCCGTCGAGCCCGACATGGTCACGCTCGCGAAGAGCCTCGGCGGCGGCCTGCCGACCGGCGCGATCGGGATGTCCGAGGAGGTCGCCCGCGTGGTCGAGGACGGCACGGTCTACCAAGTGGGGACCTACAACGGCAACCCGCTCGGGATGGCCGCCGCCCGCGCGAGCCTGCTCGAGGTGCTGACGCCCGA
>JBOGYZ010000218.1:0-22458 GCA_050697015.1 Solirubrobacterales bacterium | reverse complement strand
GCTGAAGCTCGAAGTCTGGGAAGCCGACGCCGAGATGCTCCGCGAGGAGGCGCCGCGCCTCCCGCTGCTCGCCCCGCTGGCGACCGCGATCAGCCGTCTTTCGGCGGATCTAAGAGCGGCAAACCCTCATCCCTGTACTTGAGCCGCCGCTTCAGCGGCAGCACCGCCCAGAGCACGACGAACATCCCCAGCACCAAGGTCGTCGTCACCACGGTGGTCGCGACGGTGCCGAAGAGGACGTTGGTGACGAGCATGATCGCGCAGGTCATCGCCAGGGCCAGCGTTGCCAGGCCGGCGATCGCCAGTCGATTCGCGATGAACACGAGCCGTCCCTTCTGCTGGTAGCGGAAGGTGAGCCGGTGGTAGGCCGACGGCGCGATCAGGAACGCCGCCGAGAGCGCCGTCAGCAGCAGCGTCGCGAAGTAGGCCTTCTTCTCGAATTCGCTGATCGAGGTGAAGTGCTGCTGGAACGGCACCGCGAGCAGGAAGGCGAACAGCACCTGCACCCCGGGGAGCGCCACCCGCAGCTCCTGCAGGAGCTCGCCAAGATTGCGGTCGAGCCGCTCGTCTTCGGTCTCGTTTCGTCCGGAGGGCCGATCGGGCATAGGTGGAACATATGCCTGGTAGGGGGATGTGAAACGCGCGGGGATCTTCTTCGCGCTGATCGCGGCCGCGATCGCCGTCTCCGCCTGCGCCAGCGCCGACCACAGCTGGCGCGGCGAATTCACCGCGCGGCTGGAAGGCGCCGGCCGAACGGTCGAAGAAGCCCTCGAAGAGACGAATCCGCAGATGTCCCCGGACGAATACTTCACGACCTTCGGCCCGCCGGGGGAAGCACTGTTCTTCAAATCCCAACTGATCAAGGAATTGGATCCACCCCCGGGCTGCGAAGCGCTGCAGGTGAAAGGGAAGGCCGCCGTGTATGGCGCCGCCGAGCGCCTCGGAGGCGCGTTCAAGAATCTGACGCCGATGCTGGAGCGGAATTTCTCGGCGATCCTGGAAGAAGAACTCGCCCGACTCGAAAAGCTGGAGCGCGAAGCCGGAACTTGTGAATAGATCCGCCTGGATCTGGGGTACAAATCCCGTATGTCCAGCAAGAACGCAGTCGTCCTCTTCACCCGCGATCTGCGGGTGACCGACAATCCGGCGCTCTGGGCGGCCTCGCGGGCGAAGCGGACGGTCCCGCTCTTCGTCCTCGACGACGCGATCCTCGGGTCGCGTTTCGCGGCGCCGAACCGGGTCGCCTACATGAGGGAGGCGCTGATCGACCTCGATGGGCGGCTGAAGGCGATGGAGGCGCGGCTCTTCCTGCGCCGCGGCCAGGTGGTCGAGGAGGCGATGAAGGTCGCACGGGAAGTCGAAGCCGACGCATTCCACATCGCCGCCGACTGGAGCCGGTACGCGCGCCGCCGCGAGAAGGCCCTCCGCGAGGCGTGCGAGGACGCGGGCATCGACTTCACCGTCCACCCCGGCATCACGATCCTCGATCCCGGCGCGGTGACGCCGACCGGCGGCGATCACTTCAAGGTCTTCAGCCCCTACCACCGGGCCTGGAGCTCGGCCGAGTGGCGCGAGGAGGTCGGCACGCCGCGCAAGCTGACCGCGCCGACGACGCTCGCCGCGGGCGAGCTCCCGGCGCTGGAGAAGCTGACCGACGGCACGCCCTCCCCGCGGCGCGAGCCCGGCGGCGAGACGCAGGCGCGCAAGCGGATGCAGGCCTTCCTCCGCGACCGGGTCGACCGCTACGACGACGGCCACGACGACCTCGCCGGCCACGGCACCTCCAGCCTCAGCGCCCACATCCGGTTCGGCTGCATCAGCCCGCGCGAGCTCGTCGTCGCCGCGGGGGAAGCGCGCGGCGGCGACCCCTTCGTGCGGCAGCTCTGCTGGCGCGACTTCCACCACCAGGTCCTCGCCGCCTTCCCCGATCTGCCGCGGCGCGACTACCGCTCGCGCGGCGACCGCTGGTCCCGCTCCGAGCAGGTCTTCGAGGCCTGGCGCGAAGGCCGCACCGGCTACCCGCTGGTCGACGCCGGGATGCGCCAGCTGGCCGCCGAGGGCTACATGCACAACCGCGCCCGCCTCGCCGTCGGCTCCTTCCTCACCAAGGACCTCTATGTCGACTGGCGCAAGGGCGCCTGGCACTTCTGGGACCTGCTCACCGATGGCGACATCGCCGACAACTCGGGCAACTGGCAGTGGGTCGCCGGGACCGGCAACGACACCCGGCCGCAGCGGGTGCCGAATCCCGTGCGCCAGGCGGAACGCTTCGACCCCGACGGCATCTACGTGCGCCGCTGGGTGCCGGAGCTGGAGTCGGTGCGCGGCAAGGCGATCTTCCGGCCTTGGCTGATGGAAGGCTTCGACGCCCTCGACTACCCCGAGCCGATCGTCGACCACGACGACGCCGTCGCCGAGTTCCGCGCCCGCCGCGAATCCTGAGAGGATCCGCCGATGGGACGACTCGCCGTCATCCTCGGCTCCAACGCGCTCGGTCCGGGCGGCGGTGAGATCGCCATGGCGGCGGCCGAGCACGGGGCGGCGGTGGTGCAGCGCCACGACGCAGCCGCCGAGTTCGTCCTCCCCCACGAGATCGACCACGCCGCCAACCTGAAGCCGCTGGTCGAGCAGGGCTGCGACCGCGTCCTCGCGATCGCCTCGGTCGGCAGCCTGCGAACGGACCTTCCGGTCGGCTCCCTCCTCTGCCCCGACGACTTCATCGCCCTCCACGTCTCCGACTCGATCTTCACCGACGCCCGCGCCCACTCCGCCCCGAGCTTCGCCTCCCACTGGCGCGCCGAGCTGCTCGCCGCCTGGGCCGAAGGTGGCGAGGCACCGGTCGACGGCGGCGTCTACTGGCAGACGATCGGGCCGCGCTTCGAGACCCCGGCCGAGATCCGGATGATCGCCGCGCACGCTGACGTGGTGGGGATGACGGTCGCCTCCGAGTGCGTGATCGCGGGCGAGCTCGGCCTTGAGTACGCGGCGATCTGCGTTGTCGACAACCTCGCCAACGGGCTCGCGGAGGGCGAGCTCTCCATCGCCGAGATGGAAGCCGACCGGATCATCAACGCGAGTCGGTTGCGCGACGGCCTCGCCACCGTCCTGCCCCGGCTCGGCGCGGTCGGCCGTTGAGCGGCAGCGGCCTCCTCATCACCGACGCCCGCCTCGACGGCGAGCGCGTCGGCCTACGCTGCGCGCCCGACGGCACGATCGCGGCCCTCGGCCCCGAGGTCGTCGCCGCCCCCGGCGAGGAGACGCTCGACGCCGCGAGCGCGATCCTCGTCCCGCCCCTCGTCAACGGCCACACCCACGCGGCGATGACGCTCTTCCGCGGCAGTGGCGGCGACCTGCCGCTGATGCCCTGGCTGGAAGAACGGATCTGGCCGGTCGAGGCGCGCATGTCGTCCGAGGACGTCTACTGGGGCACCCGGCTCGCGTGTCTGGAGATGATCCGCTCCGGCACCTCCCGCTTCTGGGACATGTACTGGCACCCCGAAGCGACCGCGCGGGCGGTGGCCGACGCTGGGATGCGAGCATCGATCGGCGCGCCCTTTTTCGATAAAGGCCGGGACGTCGCGGCGATGCGAGAGGAGGCGGTCGAGCACCTGGACACGCTGAGTGCCTTCGGCGGCCTCGTCGACCCCGCCCTCGCCCCGCACTCCATCTACATGGTCAGCAGGGAGTCGCTGCGCTTCATCGCCGAGCTCTCGGCCGAGCGCGACGCGCCGGTCCAGATCCACCTCTCCGAGACCAAGCCCGAGGTCGACGACTGCATCGGCGAACACGGCCGCCGCCCCGCCGCCTACCTCGACGGTCTCGGCCTGCTGACCGAGCGAACCCTGCTCGCCCACGGCGTCTGGCTCGACGACGAAGAGCTCGACCTGATCGCCGCCCGCGGCGCGACCGTCGTCTCCAACCCGGCAGCGAACATGAAACTCGCGGTCGGCAAGGTCTTCGACTACCCCTCGGCCCGCGCCGCCGGGGTGCGGGTCGGCCTCGGCACCGACGGCGCCGGCTCCAACGACTCGCTCGACCTCCTCGCCGACCTGAAGCTCTTCGCCCTCGCCCAGCGCCACGCCGCCGCCGACGCCACCGCGATCTCGGTCGGCGACGCCTGGACGGTGGCCACCGGCGCGAAGGCACCCCTCCTTGGCGCCACCCCACTCGAGGTCGGCGCGCCCGCCGACTTCCTCCTCCTCGACCCCGCCGCCCCCGAGCTGGCGATCGGCGACCTCACCGCCGACCTCATCTACGCCGCCGACCGCACCGCGGTCGACACCGTCGTCGTCGCCGGCCGCGTCCTGATGCGCGGCGGCGTCCAGCCGGAGCGCGACGAAGTCGTCGCCAAGGCCCGCGAGCACGCGAAGCGCCTCGGCCTGTAGCGCTGGGGGTTTGGGTCGGCGCCGACGCCAACCCAGTGTCCTTAGTCGCCCAGAGGGCGACTAAGGACACTGGGTTGGGTTCCGGACCGCCGGCGCCGGAGCACGGCCGTCAATCTCATGATACCCCCCAGGGGTATGTGCTACGGTCCCCCCATGACCGTTGGATACAAAACTGACAAAGACGCCCTGCTCAAAAGACTCGCTCGCATCGAGGGGCAGGTGCGGGGGGTTTCGCGCATGGTCGAGGAGGAGCGGTACTGCATCGACGTGCTGACCCAGATCGGCGCGATCGAGGCGGCGCTCGACCGGGTCGCGCTCGGCTTGATCGACGACCACACGCGCCACTGCGTGGTCGAGGCCGACGGCGGCGAGCAGGCCGAGAAGGTCGACGAGCTGGTCGCCGCGCTGGGCCGCTTCGTCGGGCGCTGAGTGACCTGAGGCGCTGCTGATGCCGGTCCTCGAAAAGCTCTGGCAGGGAGTCGAACAGTCCTTCCTGATGGCCTATGAGGTCTGGTGGGCGCTCGTGATCGGCTTCGCGATCTCCGGCATCGTCCAGGCCTGGGTGCCGCGGGCGCGGATCGAAGGCGCGCTCTCCGGGACCGGCTTCGCCCCGATCGCGAAGGCGACCGGGCTCGGCGCCGCGTCCTCTTCCTGCTCCTACGCGGCGATCGCGATCGCCCGCTCGCTCTTCGCCAAGGGCTCCTCGGCGATCACCGCGCTCGCCTTCCAGTTCGCCTCGACGAACCTGGTGTGGGAGCTCGGCCTCGTCCTCTGGGTGCTGATGGGCTGGCAGTTCACGCTCGCCGAGTTCGTCGGCGGCATCGTGATGATCGGGCTGATGGCGGTACTGCTGCGCCGCTTCGTCTCACCGGCGCTGGAGGAGCGGGCGCGGCGGCACGCCCAGGACGCGGCTGGGGAAGGCGGCCACGAGCACCACGACCACGGCGGCTCCGGCGAGGGCCGCCCGCTGCGCGAGTCGATCCGCTCGGCCGACGCCTGGACCGAAGTCGCCGGGAACTTCCGCATGGACTGGGCGATGCTCTACAAGGAGATCGCGCTCGGCTTCCTGCTCGCCGGCTTCATCGGCCTGCTCGGCGACGATTTCTTCAACGTCCTCTTCATCACCGACGCGCCGCCGCTCCTGCGCACGATCGAGAACGTCCTGGTCGGCCCGCTGATCGCCATCCTCAGCTTCGTCTGCTCGGTCGGCAACGTGCCACTCGCCGCGGTGCTGTGGTCGGGCGGGATCGGCTTCGCCGGCGTCGTCGCCTTCATCTTCGCCGACCTCATCGTGCTGCCGATCGTGCTCGCCTACCGCAAGTACTACGGGACCGCCTTCGCCCTGCGGATCACCGCCCTGATGCTGGTGACGATCATCGTCGCGGCGCTGATCGTCGACGGCGTCTTTGGCCTCGCCCGCCTCGTCCCCACCGGCCCCCGCCCGACCCGCACCGACGTCTTCGGCACGATCGGCCTTGATTACAAGCTGGTGCTGAACGTCGCCGCGACGGCGTTCTTCATCGCCCTCTTCTGGCTCTCGCGCGGGCACTCCGGAGACCATGCCTGTCATCATTCTAATCTTGAGTCAGAAGGTCAAGAAAAGGGTGAACCCGACCCCGCAGGGGTATAGGGTCGGCCTAGTGCCCGCCGCCGAGGCGTCCGAACAGTCCCAAGGAGGAGCTTCCTCCGTCAGCTACCGGGGCGCTACCAAGCGCTATGGAGACTCGGCCGAGCCGGCGGTCGACCACCTGGACCTCGAGGTCGAGGCAGGCGAGATCTGCGTGCTGGTCGGGCCGTCCGGCTGCGGCAAGACCACCTCGATGCGGATGGTCAACCGGATGATCGAGCTGACCGAGGGCGACATCCTGGTCGGCGGCGAGTCGGTGAAGCGCAAGGACGCGGCGAAGCTGCGGCGCGAGATCGGCTACGTGATCCAGCAGGTCGGCCTCTTCCCCCACCGCACGATCGCCCAGAATATCGCCACCGTCCCCCAGCTACTCGGCTGGCACAAGGAGCGGATCCGCGCCCGCACCAGCGAACTGCTCGACCTCGTCGGCCTCGACCCCGAACTCGCCGACCGCTACCCCGTGCAGCTCTCCGGCGGCCAGCAGCAGCGCGTCGGAGTCGCCCGCGCCCTCGCCGTCGACCCGCCGGTGATGCTGATGGACGAGCCCTTCGGCGCGATCGACCCGATCGCCCGCGAGCGCCTCCAGAACGAGTTTCTCCGCCTCCAGGCGAACCTCCGCAAGACGATCCTCTTCGTCACCCACGACATCGACGAGGCGATCAAGATGGGCGACCGGATCGCGATCATGAAACAGCACGGTCGGGTCGAGCAGTACGCGACCCCGGCCGAAGTCCTGATGGCTCCCGCCAACGAGTTCGTCGAGGACTTCGTCGGTGCCGACCGGGCGCTGAAGCGGCTCTCCCTGATGCGGGTCGGCGACATCAACCTCTGGCGCGCGCCGAACGCCAGGCCGGGACAATCGACCGCCGAGGTGCGTGCGGAACTCGCCGATCCGGACGTCGAGGTGCCCTATGCGCTCCTGGTCGACGATCGCGAACACCCGCAGGGCTGGCTGACGCAGCGTGACCTCGCCGGCGACACCGTCCCCGCCACCGCCGATGCGCCGCTCGGGCCGGTGCTGGAAACCGGCGACGTGATGCGCGACGCGCTCGCCGACCTGCTCCAGGGCGAGTCGATGTACGCGCCGGTGGTCGACCACAACGGCGGTATCGTCGGCATCCTCTCGGTCGAGATCATCTCCGAGTTCCTTGCCTCCCCGGTGGCCAAGACGGAAGAGCAAAGCGCCGTCGAGCGCCCCCTGGGCGCGGACCGCGAGACCGAGATCCGGGCCGATGAATAGCGCCCTCATCGGGATGCCGCTCGCCGCCGTCGGCGAAGTCGGTGAAGGGTTCCTCAAAAAACGGACCGAATCGACGCTCGGCTGCCAGGCCAGCGAAACGCACCTCTTCTGCTGGGACTGGGCCAAGGACAACATCGACCGCTATGGGACGCCCACCCTTCAGCAGTTCGAACTGGTGATCTTCTCGGTGCTGATCGGCTTCGCGATCGCCTTCGCGCTCGCCCTCCTCGCCCACCGCCACCACCTTCTGCGCGCGCCGCTCCTGGCCGGGACCGGCATCCTCTTCGCGATCCCCAGCATCTCCTTTTTCCTGCTGCTGTCGCCGATCACCGGCCGGGGCCGGGAGACCGCGATCGTCGCGCTCAGCGCCTACACGCTGCAGATCCTCTACCGCAACGTGATGACGGGGCTGAACAACGTGCCCGAGTCGGCGAAGGAAGCCGCCCGTGGCATGGGATTCACCGACCGGCAGGTCCTCTGGAAGGTGGAGATCCCCCTGGCGGTCCCGGAGATCATCGGCGGCCTGCGGATCGCCACCGTCAGCACCGTCGCGCTGGCCACCCTCGCCGTCTTCGCCGGCGGCGGCGGGCTCGGCAACAACGTCCTGAACGAAGCGAACCTCAAATTCCCGACCGCGCTGGTGATCGCGTTCGTGATCGTCGTCCTGATGGCGTTCGCCTTCGACCTTGTGCTGCTGACGATCCAGCGGCTCGCGACCCCTTGGCGCCGGGCGGAGAAGGCGGCGGTATGAGCGCGACCGTCCTCCCCCACTTCTTCGCCGGCTTCGGCGGCGCCGTCGAATTCATCTTCCACAAGCAGAGCTCGAACGTCACCGGTGGGGCCAAGGTCGGTGGCCTCGACCAAACCGCCGAACTCGTCTGGACCCAGATCTACGTCAGCGCGCTGGCGCTCTTGCTGGCGATGGTGATCGCGATCCCGGTCGCGCTCTACTTCGGCCATCGAGGCAAGGGTGAACTTATCGCGGTGGGCATCGGCAACGCGGGTCGCGCCGTCCCCGAGCTCGTCGTGATCGCGCTGGTCGCGACCGTGATCGGCGTCGGCGTCCCGACCCTGACCATCGCCCTGGCCGTACTTGGGATCCCCTCGATCCTCACCAACACCTTCGTCGGCATCCGCCAGGTCGACCGCGCCACGATCGACGCCGCCCGCGGAGTCGGTATGACCGAGTTCGAAATCCTGCGCAAGGTCGAGATGCCGCTGGCGGTGGAGGGCATCATGACCGGCATCCGCGGCTCGACCGTGAACATCGTCGCCACCGCGACGATCGCGCCGCTGATCGGCGTGGTGACCGTCGGCGACTACATCCTCGGCGAAAACGTCTACGGCGCCAACGGTGTGCTCGCCGGCGCGATCGTCGTCGCGATCCTCGCGCTCATCTTCGAGTTCGCCTTGGCGGGGCTGCAAAAGCGACTCACCTCCCGGGGTTTGCGTCTGCAACCCCAGTAATCCTTCTCGTCCGTTCAACACACACAAGGAGGCATGTAGTGAGGTTCAACCAAAAGAGACCGTTGATGGCATTGGCAATGCTCATCGCGGCGCTGGCGCTGGCGGTCGGTATCTCGGCCTGCGGCGGCGGCTCCAGCAGTTCCTCGTCGGAATCGACCGAAGCCGAACCGGCGCCGAGCGAAGAAACCACCGAAGAAGAACCCGCCGAAGAAGGTGAAGAAGCCGAATCCGGCGCGGAAGCGATCACCTCTGACCCGGCCAACGCCAAAGTCAGCCTGACGATCGGCTCGAAGAATTTCCCCGAACAGGAAATCCTCGGCGAAATCTATACGCAGGCACTGGCGGCGGCGGGCTACAAGGCGAAGAGCGACCTCAGCCTCGGGTCCGAAACCGTGGCCTTGAAGACGCTCAAAGCGGGACAGATCTCCGGCTACCCGGAGTACGCCTCCACCGCGCTGACCTCGTTCTTCGGTCTCGAACCGGAAGAAGTCCCGGCCGACGCCACCGCAGCGTGGGAAAAAGCCAACGCCGAATTTGAAAAAGAGGGCCTGGAGGCGTTCGAACCCACCCCGTTCGTCAGCGCCAACGCGGTCGGACTGCTCAAATCGACGGCGGAAAAGTACAACCTGAAAACCATCTCCGACCTCGAAGGCGTCAGCGAAAAACTGAGCCTCTATGGGTCGCCCGAGTGCCGCCAGCGGATCGACTGCCTGGCCGGACTCGAAAAACTGTACGGGCTGAAGTTCAAGGAATTCAAACCCGTCGACATCAGCCTCCGCTACAAGGTGCTGGAACAGGGTCAGGCGGATCTCTCGATCCTCTTCACCACCGACCCGCAGCTCGCCGCGGAGAGCAACAAATTCGTGATCCTGGAAGACGACAAAAAGGTCTTCCCCGCCGGCAACATCATTTTCGTGACCTCGAAAAAGGTCGCCGAAAAAGCGGGGCCGGATTACGAAAGCACCATCCTGAACGTCCAGAAAGGCCTCACCCTGGAAGTGATGCAGGAGCTGGACGCGCGGGTCGAACTCGAAAAACAGACCCCGAAGGAAGCCGCCGCCGCCTACCTGGAAGCGGCCGGTTACGTCGAATAGCTCGGCTGGTCCGGGCTAGACGGATGCCTCGAGCGGGCGGGCCTGAGCGCCCGTCCGCTCGGACATCCGGGTGAAGATCGTCCGCGCCGCCCAGGCGGCGGCGAGGCCGGAGACGCCGGCCAGGACCAGGGTCCAGCGCGGGTCATACGCTTCCGCCAGCCAGCCGGTCAGCGGGCCGCCGATCGGAGTCGAGCCGAGGAAGACGATCGAGAAGAGGGCCATCACCCGGCCCCGCATCTCCCCGGAGACCGCGAGCTGGATCGTCGAGTTGATCGAGGAGACGAAGATCACCGCGGCGCCACCGAGCACGGCGAGGACGATCGCCTCGAGGACCAGGTCGGGCATCACGGCTGCGAACAGCGCGGCGACGCCGAAGGCGAGCGAGGCGGCGGCGATGATCCCACCCCCGGTCTGGCCACGGTGGCCGTTGATCACGGCCGCGGCGATCGAGCCCACGCCCATCGCCGAGACCAGCACCGCGTAGGAGCCGGCGCCGCCGCCGAAGCTGAACTTGGCGAGCAGCGGCAGCGCGACCTGGAAGTTGAAGCCGAGCGTGCCGACCAGGGCCATCAGCGCCAGCGGCACGGCCAGTTCGGGGTTCTGGCGGACGTGGCGTAGGCCCTCGCGGATCGCGCCCGGCCTGCGGACGGCGGGCGGCGGCGTCTGCAGCGCGCGCGGGTCCATCGACCAGAGCGCGGCGATCATCGCGGCGAAAGTCAGCAGGTTGAGGCCGAAGCAGGGGACGACGCCAACCGTCGCGATCAGGATCCCCGCCATCGCCGGGCCGATGATGCGCGCGACCTCGATGATCACGCTGTTGAGGCTGACCGCGTTGACGAGGCGGTCGGAGCCGACCATCTCGATGACGAAGCTCTGGCGGGTCGGGTTGTCGACGCAGTTGACCGCGCCGAAGAGGAAGACCGCGATGTAGATCATCCACGGCTCGACCACGCCGAAGGCGGTGACGGCGAAGAGCCCCGCCGCCGGGATCGTCATCAGCGTCTGGGTGACGAGGAGCAGGCGGCGCTTCGGGATGCGGTCAGCGAGCACCCCGCCGTAGGCGCCGAAGAGGAGCATCGGCAGGAACTGCAGCGCGGTGGTGAGGCCGACCGCGAAGCCCGAGTTGGTGAGGCTCAGCACCAACCACAGCGCGGTGACGTTCTGCATCCAGTTCCCCGAGAGCGAGATCACCTGACCGACGAAATAGCGCCGGTAGTTGGGTACCTCGAGGGAGTTGAACGAGCGTCGCAGGGCGGTGCTCAACCCTGCTCATCCTCCCGCATGCGGTCCAGCAGCTCGGCGGCCCGGGCGAGCGTCTCGACCTCGTCGGGGTCCAGCCTGCGCAGGCGGCGGGCCAGGTAGGCGCTCTTGCGGCGGCGCGAGCGCGCGAGGCGCTCGCGGCCGACGTCGTTGGCGGCGACCAGGGAGCTGCGGCCGTCCGTCGGGTCCGGGGTGCGTTCGATCAGCCCCTCGCGTTCGAGGCAGGCCAGCGTCCGCGTCATCGTCGGGCGCTTGACCCGCTCGATCTCGGCCAGCTCTGACGGCGTGAGCGGCCCCTCGCGGTTGATCGTGGCGAGCACGGCGGTCTGGGTTGGGCTGAGCCCGCTCTCCGCCGCCGCGTCCTGGCGCAGGACCCGGGCGGTACGCACGATCGAGTTCCGCAGGCCGGCTGCGGTATCGGAGATCGTGGTGTCGGGAGTCCTGGGTGCCATGAAAAGGTTAGCTTAGGTAATTAGCATAGCAAACTACCACTCTCGGCTAAGGTGCGCGAGGTGAATCCCGCGGAGGCCCGCGTGGTCGACTCGTCCCGATATCCGCCAAACCTCTCCGAGGCAGGCTTCGTGCAGCCCTGCCCGCGGCGCATCCGCGCAACGCGCGGCGGTGCCACCGTGGTCGACACGCTGAGCGCCTCCTACGTCTGGGAGGTGCCGTACTACCCTGCGTACTACCTACCGGGCGACGACGTCGACCCGGCGCTCGTGGCGCTGGAGTCGACCCAGACCTTCGAGGGCGGCCCCTTCGCCGGCCTCGTCCACGTCGCCTGGGACGCGGTCGACTCCTGGTTCGAGGAGGACGAGGAGGTCTTCGGCGGCCACCCCCGCAGCCCCTACGCGCGGGTCGACGCGATCCGCTCCTCGCGCCACATCCGGGTGGAGCTCGACGGCGTCGTCCTCGCCGAAAGCGCCGCCCCGGTGATGCTCTTCGAGACCGGCCTGCCGACCCGCCACTACATCCAGCGCACCGACGTCTTCTTCGCCCACCTCGAGCACTCAGGCACCGTCACCTACTGCCCGTACAAGGGGACGACCAGCGACTACTGGTCGGCCGTGGTCGGCGGCAAGGCCCACCGCGACATCGCCTGGTCCTACGCCTACCCGAACGTCGCGGTGGCGGCGATCGCCGGGCTGGTCGCCTTCTACGACGAGCGGGTCGACACCTTCCTCGACGGCGTCCCGGTGACCCGTCCCCGGACCAAATTCCACGGAGAGGAGTCCTGATGGACGTCGCCGAGGCCCGAGACAAACGCTGGATCGCCCTGGCGCTGCTCTGCGTCGCCCAGTTCGTGGTCGTCCTCGACGCCTCGATCGTGAACGTCGCGCTGCCGACGATCAAGGAAGCGCTCGACTTCTCCGAGGACAGCCTGCCCTGGGTGGTGAACGCCTACGTGCTGACCTTCGGCGGCTTCCTGCTGCTCGGTGGTCGGCTCGCCGACCTGCTCGGGCGCCGGCGCCTGTTCATGTCCGGCCTGGTGCTCTTCGCGATCGCCTCGCTGGCGGGCGGCCTCGCCGCCAACTCGGGCCAGCTGATCGCGGCGCGGGCAGTGCAGGGCCTGGGCGCCGCGATCCTCTCCCCCGCGGCGCTCTCGATCGTCGCCGTCACCTTCAAAGACGGCGCCGAGCGCAACAAAGCGCTCGGGGTCTGGGGCGCGGTGGCCGGGTCCGGCGGCGCGGCCGGGGTGCTGCTCGGCGGCGTCCTCACCGAATACATCGGCTGGGAATGGGTGCTCTGGGTGAACGTGCCGATCGGCATCTTCGCCGCGGCGATCGCGCCGTCCCTGATCGCCGAGACGAGGTCCGACGCCGAGACGCGCCACTTCGACATCGCCGGCGCGACCACCATCACGCTCGGACTCTCGGCCTTCGTCTTCGCCCTCCTCGACGCCGAATCGGCGGGCTGGGGCTCCTTCCAGACGATCGGCACGATCGTGGCCGCGCTGCTGCTGCTCGCCGCCTTCGTCGCGATCGAGCTGCGTTCCCGTGCGCCGCTCGTCCCCTTCTCGATCTTCCGCGTCCGCACCATCACCGGCGCCAACGTGGTCGGCATCCTGGTCGGCGCGAGCCTCTTCTCGATGTTCTATTTCATCTCGCTCTACATGCAGCAGATCCTCGGCTACAGCCCGATCAAGGCGGGGATCTCCTACCTGCCGTTGGCGGTCACGATCATCCTCGCCGCCGGGATCGCCTCCGCCCTGGTCACCAAAGTCGGCTTCAAGCCGATCCTCGCGATCGGCATGGCCTGCATCGCCCTCGGCCTCCTCTGGTTCACCCAGATCGACGTCAACGGCACCTTCCTCAAGGATATCCTCGGCCCCTCCCTCCTCGCCGCCCTCGGTCTCGGCTTCGCCTTCGTCCCGGTGACGATCGCCGCCGTCTCGGGCATCGCGGACCGTGAGCAAGGCCTCGCCTCCGGCCTCATCAACACTTCCCAGCAGGTCGGGGGCGCCCTCGGCCTCGCGATCCTCGCCGCCGTCGCCAACTCGGTGATCGGCTCGACCGAAACGCCGGACACCCTGGTCGAAGGCTTCCAGGCCGCCTTCGCGGTCGGCGCCGGCTTCGCGATCATCGGCCTGCTCGCCACCCTGTTCCTCGTCCGCACCTCCGACAGCCGCGCGCACGTCGAACTGGACAAACGGGAAGCCGCCGCCGCCGACTGAGAGGCGCGGCGCCTCGAACCCGTCCGCTGGGGACGAGATGGTTCCCGCCATGATCCGGACCCGCGCAGTCATCGTCGTCCTTGCACTCATCGTCGCGGCCCTCGTCGCCGCGCTCGGCACCGGCGCCGCCAGCGGAGCCGATGAGGGTGCGAAGCCAGTCGCACTAAAGGCCTGCGGGCCGGTCCAGTACGGCGGGGCCGGTGCGCCCGCGGCACTGATCGTCTCTGACTTGCCGCTACAGGGGGACTCGAAGCAGCGCTCGACCCAGATGAACGACGCGATCCGCCTTGTCCTGGAAGGCGCCGCCTGGCACGCGGGCGGCACCACCGTCGGTTTCCAGGCATGCGACGACTCAAGCCCGAAGACGGGGCTCTGGACGAAGTCGATCTGCCAGTCGAACGCCAGTGCCTACGCGGCCGACCCCAGCGTTCTCGCCGTGATCGGCACCTACAACTCGGGCTGCGCCGAAGTCGAGATCCCGATCCTCGGCCGCGCGCCTGGCGGGGGCGTCGCGATGGTCTCGCCAGGCAACACAGCGATCTGCCTCACGGAGACGAGCCCCGAATGCGCCGGCGGGACGCCGGGCAGCCTCTACCCGAGAGCCCACAACTACGCCCGGGTCGTCCCCAACGACGCCTACCAAGGCGCCGGGTTGGCGAGCTTCGCCCGCGGCGAAGGCCTGCGCAGCGCCTACGTCCTCTATGCCGGCGACGACCCGACCAGCCTCGGGCAGGCGAAGACCTTCCGCGGCGCGGCCAAGCAGGCTGGGATCGACGTGGTCGGCTTCACCGCCTGGAACGCGAAGGCGAAGAACTACACGGCACTGATGGAAAAGGTCGGCGCAGCGAGTCCGGAAGCGGTCCTGCTCGCCGGCCTGACCGAGGAGAACGGCGCCCGCCTGATCAAGGACAAGGTCGCGGTCCTCGGCCCGAACACCGAGACGGTCAAGCTTCTGGCGCCCGACGGCTTCGCGCAGCAATCGACGATCGACCTCGCGGGAGCCGCGTCGAAGGGCATGTTCGCGAGCGTCCCCGGGCTCGTCCCCCAGAACCTCAAGGGACCTGGCAAGCAGCTCGTCGCCGCCCTGGGGAAAGAGGTCGTTGGCCCGGTCGAACTGTATGCGCCATACGCCGGCCAGGCCGCCGAAGTCGTCCTCGACGCGATCGACAGCGCCTCACTCTCACGCACCGCCGTGATCGCCGGCGTCTCCCACGCCAAGGTCAAGAACGGCATCACCGGCAGCTTCGACATCCTCCCCAGCGGAGATCCGAGCGTCGGCCCGATCACCGTCTCGCGCGCCGGCAAGACCTTCGTCCCGACCAAAGTCATCGATCCGTCCGCCAAGCTGGTCGCCGCCGCCCGCGGCGGCTGAGTCCACAGCGCCGCGCCCTCAGACAGGCGGCGCGACCGTCGATATGAGAGGGCCGGATGGGAAGCCAGCGGAACCGGCCGAGCCTGCGTTCCAGGTCTGCGACCCTCGACCGTCCCCAGCCGGGCATTCAGATAGCCAAAGCGAGTCTCGGCGACGGTGACCACGCTGACCGCCGGCTCTCCCGCGTGGAGATCATTGATGACAGGGCCCCAGTGTTCGTAGCACCCCGGATTCCGGCCGTGGCGAATGAGATGTCCGACGAAGCTCGTGTCACAGACCAGATTCGGCCGCTTCTCGCGCATGGATTTCCCGTAGCTGACGCCGGTCGTACTCGCCGGTCATGCATTCGAGCCAGATCTCGTCGGCTTCCGTCCACGGCCCCTCGAGCGGCGCGAAAGAATCAATCCATCGCCGGAGAGCGACCGGCTCCTCGGCTTTCTTTTTCTCTGGCTCGGCCATCGCCCACCCAAGGAACCACACCCGTCGCCCCACTTCAAGGGATGTCACAGAGTTGGCACAGAGAGGGGGTGAGGTGGCACTTGTCGAATGAATCGCGGTGAGCTCTGTCGTCGCAGAGAAGGCCGTTCCCTTCAAACCGGGGATGGACGAGCGCAGCACGCGGGTCGCCGAACGGCTGGCGACGCCGATGCTCTTCGCCGCGGCGCTGGTCATCCCCAGTGTGGCGCTGTCGGAGTCGCATCCGGGCGGAGCGCTGGAGACGATCGCCTTCGCGCTCAACTGGATCACCTACCTCGCCTTCCTGACCGAGCTGGTGGTGATGCTCGTCGTCGTCCCCGACCGCTGGACGTGGATCAAGCACAACCCACTCGACCTGGTCATCGTCATCCTCACCCCGCCGGTCCTGCCGGCCGGCCTACAGGGCCTGCGGGCACTGCGACTGCTCCGCCTGCTGCGGCTGTTGCGCCTCGCCCAGCTCTCGCGTGATGTCTTCTCGCTGCAGGGCCTCCGCTACTCCGCCCTGCTCGCATTGCTGACCATCGTCGGCGGCGGCGCCGTCTTCGGCGCCTTCGAGAAGCACTCCCAACACCTCACCTTCTGGCAGGACAGCTACTGGGCGATCACCACGATGACCACGCTGGGCTCGAACATCTACCCGACCACGACCGGCGGCCAGGTCGTCTCCACCTGCATCCTGCTGATCGGGATCGGCTTCGTCGCCCTCATCACCGGCGGCATCGCGCAGCGCTTCCTCGCTCCCGAACTGACCCAGATCGAGGAGGAGCTGGCAGAGGAAGAGATCCGCCCGGAGGATGTCGCGCTGCGCGAACTGAAGAGCGTCCAGGAGCAGCTCCAGTCGCTACAGCTGGCGGTCGAGACGCTCGCCCGCGAACGCGAACGTAGCCAGGCGGGCGCCGGCTAGAGCCCGGGCACCAGGGCGTCGACGATCGTCCCCTGCTCCAGCCCGGCGATCACCTGGGCGGTGCGGATCATGTCCTCGATCATCCCGTCGTCGGCGAGCGCGAGGATCCGGTCGCGCGGCCCGATCGCCGCCAGGGCGCTCCGCACCTCCCCCTCCGGCAGGATGATCGGCACGGCGATCGTGGCGGCGCCGATCTCCGACTCCTCGTCGCAGATCGCGTAGCCGCGTTCACGAATCCGCACCATCTCCGACTCGAAGTCCTCCTCGTCGACGATCGAGTTCTCGGTCAGCCGCGCCATGCCGCCGCCCGCGTCGACCAGCCTTTCGCGCACCGCCGGTGAGACGTGGGAGAGGATCGCCTTCCCCGACCCGGCCACGTTCGGCGCCATCGGCTGCCCGAGCGGCACCGTCACCGTCATCCGGTTGGCGTCGATCGTCGGCAGCGAGCGCACGCAGATGATCGCGTCATCGACCACCGAGGCGAGGAAGAAGCACTCGCGCCAGCGGTCGCGCAGCGACGTCATCCCCGCTTCGATCGAGGCGCCGCGACCGATCTGGGTCACCATCCCGGACAGCTGCACCAACCCCGGCCCGACGCTGTAGCGGCGGGTCAGCGGGTCGCGTTGAACCAGCTCGTCTTCGGCGAGCGCCGCCAGCAACCGGTGGCAGGTCGCCGCGGGGAGCGAGGTGGCGTTGGCGATCTCGACGAGACCGCCGCCGTCCGGCCGCCGTGCCACCTCCTCGAGGATCGAGACGGTGCGACTGATTATCTGCATCGGCGGCGCTTGATCAAGGGCGCTGGCTAGCTTTCGTCGTCGGTTTCCTCCGCGATCTTAGCCTCCAGTTCCTTCATCACGCCGGGATCGCGCAAGGTGGTCACGTCGCCGAGCGCCCGGCCCTCGGCGATATCCCGCAGCAGGCGGCGCATGATCTTGCCCGAGCGGGTCTTCGGCAGGTCGTCCGCCCAGACGATCCTTTTCGGTCGGGCAAATTTGCCGATCCGCGTCGCCACCGTCTCGCGGATGCCCGCCTCGACCTCCGCCGAGGGCTCGGTCCCCCCGCGCAGGGTGACGAAGGCACAGATCGCCTGGCCCGTGTCCTCGTCGGACTGGCCGATCACCGCCGCCTCGGCGACGTCGGGGTGGGCGACGATCGCCGACTCGACTTCGGCGGTCGACAACCGATGCCCGGAGACGTTCACCACGTCGTCGATCCGCCCGATCACCCAGAAGTAACCGTCGGAATCGCGGCGGGCGGCGTCGCCGACCAGGTAGCGCTCCCGTCCGAATTTCGAGAAGTAGGTCTCGATGAAGCGGTCGTCCTCCTTATAAAGGGTGCGGAGCATCGAGGGCCACGGCGCTTCGAGCATCAACAGGCCTTGGCCTTCGGCGACCGGCGTGCCCTCCTTCTCGTCGACGACCTGCGCCTCGACCCCGGGGAACGCCTTGGTCGCCGAGCCTGGCTTCGTCTCGGTGATCCCGGGAAGCGGCGTGATCATGATCGCGCCGGTCTCCGTCTGCCACCAGGTGTCGACGATCGGGCACCGTTCGCCACCGATGACCTTGTGGTACCAGAGCCACGCCTTCGGATTGATCGGCTCCCCCACCGAGCCGAGCAGTCGCAGCGAGGACAGGTCGAACTTGCCTGGGATGTCCGCGCCCCACTTGATGAAGGTGCGGATCGCGGTCGGCGCCGCGTAGAGGATCGTCGCCCTGTAGCGCTCGGCCACCTCCCACCAGATGCCCTGGTGGGGGTAGTCCGGCGCCCCCTCCCACATCACCGAGGTCGCCCCGTTGGAGAGGGGCCCGTAGACGATGTAGGAATGGCCGGTCACCCAGCCGACGTCGGCCGCGCACCAGTACACGTCCTCGTCCGGCTTCAGGTCGAAGACGTAGCGGTGCGTCGTCGTCACACCGGTCATGTAGCCGCCGGTGGTGTGGAGAATGCCCTTGGGCTTCGCGGTCGAGCCGGAGGTGTAGAGGATGAAGAGCGGATGCTCGGCCTCCATCGGCTCCACGGGGCACTCCGGGTCGGCGGCCTGCATCACCTCGTCCATGAAGACGTCGCGCCCCTCGGTCATCGGGCAGTCGATGCCGGTCGAGCGCACCACGACGATCGTCTCCAGCGAGGCGACGCTCCCCATCTCGGCGTCGACCTGCTCCTTGATCGGCGCGGTCTTCCCTTTGCGCCGCGCCCCGTCGACCGTGATCAGCGCCTTCGCCTCGGCGAATTCCATTCGCTCGCGCACCGACTCGGCCGAGAAGCCGCCGAAGACGACGTTGTGCGGGGCACCGATCCGCGCGCACGCGAGCATCGCGACGGCGACCTCAGGGATCATCGGCAGGTAGATCCCGACCACGTCACCTTTCTCCACGCCGAGGTCCTTCAACGCGTTCGCCAGCTTCTGCACGTCGCGGTGGAGGTCGGCGTAGGTGACGTCGCGCTCCTCGCCCTCCTCGCCGCGCCAGTGGTAGGCGACGCGATCGCCGTTGCCCGCCTCGACGTGGCGGTCGAGGCACTGGGCGCTCGCGTTCAGCCGCCCGTCCTCGAACCACTTATAGAAGGGCGGGTCGGAGTCGTTCAGGCCCTGGGTCGGCTCGACGTCCCAGTCGAGCAGCTCCTTGGAGCGGGCGGTCCACCAGGCGACCGGGTCGGCCGCCGCCTCGTCGTAGATCTTCGGATCCGACCAGCCCGCCCGCCCGCGAAACTCCGCGGGCGGCGGGAACTTCTCGATCTCGAGCATCCGGTCGAGCTCGTGCTCCAGGCTCGAGTCGGTCATTTGTCACCCAGCGGCATCACCGGCAGCACCGTCCTGCCGAAAGTGGAGTTGATCACCGCCGCGAACGAGGCGTACCAGGCCGCGGCCGCCGTCAGGAGCCCGGCCCAGCCGCCGATTTCGACCATGCCTTCGTGTCCGCCCGATTCGCCGATCCCGAGCAGGAAGAAGGTGATCGTCAGCAGCAGGAGGACGAGCGCGACCGCCGCCGTCGTCCGCAGGCTGGCGAAGAACATGTACAGGGTGAAGATCCCCCAGGCGATCAGAAAGAGGCCGATCGCGGCGCCGGCGTGTTCGGCCGGGATGTCCGCGGCGAAGAACGTGACCAGCGCCCAGAAGGAGACCCAGAACGCCCCGTAGGAAGTGAAGGCGACCGCGCCGAACGTGTTGCCGGTGCGGAACTCCCACATCCCCGCGGCGAACTGGGCGATCCCGCCGTAGGCGAGCGCCACGCCGAGCACCACCGGCTCGCCCGCTTTGCTGACGAGGCCGGCGTTGAACATGCTGAGGACGAACGTCGTGAGCGCGAACCCGGCGAGCCCCAACGGGCCCGGATCGGCCGGTGACCATCCCGCGCGGCTCCCCTCGGCGGGTTCTTCGGAGATCGGCGGCCGGACACCTGGCACAGACCCTGACTCCATGATTGCTCCCTTCCCTCGGATGTGTAACCCAAAGCGGGAATACCCAAAAATGGAAAGTTGCAATCCGCTCTTGTTGATGGGCCGAAAACCCTGCCTATATGGCAGGTTTTCGGCCCATCAACCTCAGATCGCGAAGACGACCAGGCAGAAGATCCCGGCGCAGATGCAGTAGACCCCGAACGGGCTGAGGCGGTTCGTCTCGAAGTATCTGAGCAGGAACTTCACCGCGGCGCAGGTGGTGAGGGCGGCGGCGATCGCGCCGACCAGCGCCTGGCCGCGGACGCCGTCCCCGGTCGAGCCGAGCAGCTCCGGCAGCTTCAGCACCCCCGCCGCGCCGATCACCGGCGTCGCCAGCAGGAATGCGTACCGGGCGGCGTCCTCGTTGGAGAGGCCGGCGAGGAGCCCGCCGCCCATCGTCACCCCCGAGCGTGAGATGCCCGGGATCAGCGCCAGTGCCTGGGCCGCGCCGATCCCGAGCGCCTGCCGGAAGCCCATCCTGGCGATCCGTTCGTCGCCGTCCCCCTCCCCGTCGCCGGGACGCGGCGGCCGCTTTCGGAAGCGCTCGACGGCCAGCAGCAGCACCCCGTTCACGGTGAGGAAGATCGCCGCCGCGGTCGGCGAGGCGAACAGCGCGCGCAGCTTGTGCTCGAGCGCCAGCCCGAGGATCCCCGCCGGGATCGTGCCGATGATGATCAGCCAGGCCAACCGCGCGTCGTGGTCGGCGGTCGTCGCCCGCCCTTTGACCGAGCGCAGGAAGCCGAACCAGATCCGCTTCCAGTCCTCGAAGAAGTAGATGAAGAGCACCAGCGCCGTCGCGCAGTGGGTGGCGACGAGGAAGGAGAGGAAGTAGTCGGCATTCTGGTGGATGTTCCAGCCGAACAGCTTCGGCAGCAGCACCGCGTGGCCGAGGCTCGAGATCGGGAACGGCTCGGAGATCCCCTGCAGGGCCCCGAGGATGATTGCCTGCAGGTAAGAGATCGGTTCCAAGGAGGACGCACATTACCGGCGCATATCGGCGTCCTCGGTCGCTCGCGTGCGGAGCACGCCACGCTCCCTGCGTCCTTGATCTACTTGGTACTGAGCGCCCTCGCTCAGAGGCCGGTCGGGTGCCGGACGATGAAGCCTTCCGGCGAATCGACGGGCGAAGAGTGCCAGCGCGGGCCGGGGCCGCCGACAGTGTCGAAGGCGAGGCCGCCGATGATCATCCAGGCGTGCTCGGCGTTGGCGTAGACCGTGATCCACTTGCCGGGGCCCGCTTCGCCCCAGGTCTCGAGGCCGGTCGAGTCGAGCGGGCTTTCCAGGAGGCCGCCGCCGTGGAGCGCGTAGGAGACGGCGCCCGAGCAGTCGTAGCCAGACGATTCGAAGGAACCGTGGCCGCCGCCCCAGATGTAGGGGGTCATCGCGATCGCGTTGGCCGCGGCGACCGCGGCCTTCACCTGTTCCGGCGCCGATTCGGGGGCACTCGCTTCCGATTCGGAGATGAAGCCGACGCTTTCCCCCGCGTTCAGCGGTGCCGGGAATTCACCCGCCGCTTCGGTGACGATGCCCGAGGCTTCGGCATTCGCGGCAGCTTCGGCGGCGCGCTGCTGGGCGATCTGTTCGGAGATCGAGGAGAGGTTGTCGCTGAGCGCCTGTTCCTTGGACTCGAGCGCGTTCATCGTTTCGCGTCGCTGCGCCTGGGCAACCTGCAGTTCGGCGAAGCGCGCCTCGGCCGCTTCCTTGGCGGCGACGACTTCGGCCTCGGTGGCGGCGATCGAGTCGCGCGCGCCTTCGATCCGTTCGCGGGTCGAGGTGAGCCGGCCGACCGCGGTCTGCACTTCGTTGCGCAGCGTCTTGACCCGGCTGACGACCGCGTTGTCGTAGTTCTGGATCCGGTTCAGGTATTCGGTCTGCGCCGCCATCGACGCCCAGTTTTCGGATTCGAGGATCGCGTTGAGGACGTCCGGCGAGCCCGCCTCGTAGATCGAGACGAGCCGTTCGCGCAGGGAGCCGAGGGCGCGGGTCAGCTGATGGCGGACGTCGACCAGGTGTTCGCGTTCCGCGTTCAGCGCCTCCGTCGCGGCTTCAAGTTCTTCTTCTTTCGCGGCGAGCTCCGCCTCGACCGCTTCCTGTTCCTGCCGCAAGGCCGAGACTTCGCCGATCATCGTGTCGATTTCGGCGTTCTCCGCGGCGATCGTGTCAGCGAGTGCGCTGGTGTTCGCTTCGACTTCGTTCAGCTTCGACTGGGTCGAGTCGCGTTTTTCTTCGAGGCTCGCGGCCGGGGCCGTCGAGCTCAGCATCAGGGCGAGCACGCACAGCGCCGCCACGAGGACGGCGCCGAAGCTGAGCGCGCGGCGACGGTGCGCGCGGCGGGGGTCAATATCGTTGAAGAGAGTCCGCATCGAATCGGGGTCGAGTCGTGAAACACAGGAACTCGGCCGCGGTCGCGCAGGCTAGCGAAGGGACCTCTTCGCCTCGCTAGTTACCAATAATTTGCAAGACCCCTTGCAGAAGAAGCGCGTTTGCAGGACTTTTGGAACCCGCGTAGATGGCGGTGGGGGG
>JBOGYZ010000217.1:0-10489 GCA_050697015.1 Solirubrobacterales bacterium | reverse complement strand
CAGCCTGCCAGGGCCGTGGCCGAGACGGCCGCGTCCCTTACCCCGGGCGACAGCCGGCAACGGCAGCGGAGATCATGGAGTTCGCACTTCTCCGCGCTATCCGCGGATTACTGCGAACGCACTCCGGCGGGCTAGACTCGGCTTGATGGCCGAGGAGAGCACGCCACTTGCGGCACGGCTGCTGGGAGCCGGCGCACGAGGCGCCGGGGCTGTCGGCCGTGCCACCGGGATCGACAAAGCGGTCGAAATCGCGACCGAGGAGGCGATCGTCTCGGCGGTCGAATCGGAGGCGGTGGAGCGGGCGATCGCTCGGGTCCTCGAAGGGCCGGTGGTCGAGGAGGCCGTCCAGGGCGCCCTCGACAGCGCCGCGGTGAAGAAAGCGATCGTCGAGACCCTCGACTCGGAGCTGGTCGACGAGGTCTGGCGCCGCCTGCTCGCCGGCCCGCAGGTGCAGCAGCTGGTCGAGCGGATCGCGGAGGCGCCCGAGGTCCGACAGGCGATCGCCTCGCAGAGCGTCGGTCTGCTCGGGGACATCGGCCGCCAGATCGCCAAACTGGCCCGCGACCTGGACAACACGGTCGAGCGCGTCCTGCGCAAGGTCTTCTTCCGTCGCCGTCGGCCGCTGCCGACCAACCGCGCCGGCGTCGTCACCCGCGGCGTCGCCTTCGTCATCGACGCGGTCATCATCAACCTCTTCTTCACCGTGCTCGCCGGCGCCGTCACCTTGCTCGCGACCTTCTTCGGCGGCAGCGGCGACGGCGTGCCGAAGGGCGCGATCGCGGTCGGATCCTTCGCCTGGCTGGCCGTCGTCGGCGTCTACCTGTGCGGTTTCTGGGCGCTCGCCGGGCAGACGCCGGGGATGCGCTTCCTCGGCATCCGCCTCGACCAGCGCCGGCTGCCCCTCGGCCGGGCGTTCCGCCGTCTGGTCGGCATCGGCCTCTCCTTCATCACCTTCGGGATCGGCTTCCTCGGCATCGTCTTTGGCGAATCGCGCCGCAGCTGGGCGGACCGGATGGGGCGGACCGAGGTCGTCTACGACGAGCGCCAACCGGCGCCCGCGCCGTGGTCGACGCTGAGCGAGCCCGTGGCGGCAGCGCCGCTGGCCGCACCCGTCCCGCCGCCCGCTCCGTCCGCCGCCGGACCCGCATCGCCCGTCGAGGATGGCATCGCCGCCGGGGCCGTGCCACCGCCCGCGCCGGAGCCGTCTAGACCGGAGCCCCCGACCGGTTCGGCAGGATCCGCTGCGCCAGCAGCGTGAGCGTCCCGGCGACGATCAGCAGGCCAACGTTCACGATCAGGACGACGAGCGCGCCGAGCGCTTCGTCGATCCCGCCGCCGCCGATCGCGACGCCGAGGTATGCCGAGGCGGGGATCGTCGTCACCGAGATCGCCACGCCGACCGCGGCACTGGCGCCGGTCTCGAAGGAGAGCATCGCCGCGACGCCCGCCGCCAGCGCGACCAGCACGGTCGAGTAATCGGTGTGGGCAAGGGTGCTGAGACCCGACTGCTCGACCGTGAAGCCGTCGGGCAGGATGCCGGTCACTTTGAGGAGGAATGAGAGCACCGCGGCGGTGACCACGACCAGCCCGAGGCCGAGCGTCAGCGTTGCGAACGCCCGAAGCGCCAGCACCCGTCGCCCGCCGACGATCCCGACGCAGGTCGCGCAGATCGGCAGCAGGTCAGGGCTGACCGCCATCGCGCCGATGACAAGGATCGAGCTGGAGACGATCACGCCGATGGCGCCGATCACCGCGGCCACGTTGATCAGCGCCAGGTAGCGCGCGAGCGGCCACGAGTTGGCCCGCGCCTGTCCCATCACCTCGACCCAGGCGAGGCCATCGGTGGCCCGGTGCCCGGTGAAATGGGTCCGCTGCGGCGCCACGACATCGATCCGTGCCAGCACGTAATCGTCGACCGAGATCCCCATCTCGTCGATCGCCTCGATCAGCCGGTCGGCGCAGGCGGGCTCGACGTCGGCGACGAAGACCGTCTGCGTCTCCGAGCACGATTCGTCGGGCTGGCGCAGCACCCGCCGCACCCCGTCGAGCTCCAGCAGCAGCTCGGCGAGCCGGGGCTCGCGGGGCGCGTCGACGGATGCGGTGAGCCGCAGCACCCGCCCATCATGAGCCGGCTCGCGGCGGACGTTTGGTGACTTGAGGGCGCCCTGGCGCCCCTAACTCACCAACCGCTCAGCCGACGAGCTTCAGGACCTTGAAGCTTTTTGTGCCGCGGGGGGTCTCGACGTCGACGGTCGCGCCGACCTCGGTGTTCATCAGCGCCTGGCCGATCGGGGACTCGGCGGAGAGCTTGCCTTCGGCCAGGTTGGCCTCGGTCGAGCCGACCAGGGTCCAGGTGACCGCCTCGCCTTTCGACTGGTCTTCGACCTCGGCGGTGCGGCCGAAGGAGAAGGTGCCGTCGCTGCCCTCGTCGGCCTCGACCACGACCGCCATGCGAAGCCGTGACTGGAGGCGCTTGATCCGCGTCTCCATCAGCGACTGGTCGTCTTTGGCCGTGTGGTAATCGGCGTTCTCCTTGAGGTCGCCGAGCTCGCGGGCGACGCGGATCCGCTCCGCCATCTCGATCCGGCGGGGACCTTCGAGCTCGGCCAGCTCGGCTTTCAGTTC
Organism: Solirubrobacterales bacterium; assembly: GCA_050697015.1. Taxonomy (GTDB): domain Bacteria; phylum Actinomycetota; class Thermoleophilia; order Solirubrobacterales; family 70-9; genus VAYN01. The sequence continues at coordinate 7,864 of JBOGYZ010000217.1, read as the reverse complement.
TTCGATGCCGGCGGCGGTGATCGGCTCGCCGCCCGCGCTCTGATTAGCGGGGCTCATTGTCAAAAGGTTGTCAAAAAGAACCGCAGAGCGGTCAGTCGCCGCTGTTTTCGCCCAGCAGCGCGGGTCCCAGGGTCTTGACCTTCGATCCGCCGGCTTCCGCCAGAAGGCCGAGCCCGAAGAGTTCCTCGCTCGTGCGCAGCAGCGAGTACGGGGTGTAGCGAGCGGCGTCGGTCGAGCCCTTGGTGATGAACTTGGACACCAGCACGGCGCCGGTCTTCAGCGGGTTCGCGGGCGGCGGCGCCGCCGTTTCGCCTTCGGCCACCGGCGCCGGCGGGTTGACGCCGCCGAAGGTGACGATCAGCAGGCCGTCCTTCTTGTAGGCCGGGGATTCGAGGATCTCCGGCACCACCCCCGCGAGCCATGCATCGGCCGCCGCGGCGCCCGTCGGCGCGCCTTCCGGGCATTGTTCCGCGACGCCCGTCGAGCAGAGGTCGGGGGAGATGTAGGACCAGCTAGCCGTCTTCGCTTCGCTCTTCAGGTCCTTCTTCAGCTCGGTGATCGGCACGTCTGCTTCCGCGCAGCCGCCGACGTCGAGCAGCGAGTGGAAGTGGGTGAACGGGTTGAGCCGCGCCGAGTACCCGCCCGGTTCGACCTTCTCTTCTTCGGCCCCGGCGGGATAGACGCAGTTCGCCGGTTCGCCGGTGGTCGGCTCGGCCATCCCTTCCATGTAGGCGCGCCAGGTGAAGCCGCCGACTTCGAGTTGCTCGGCGATCGTCGAGGTTTCCACCGCGTAGAGGCATTCTTCTTCGAAGACCGGGCACTCAGCTTCGGTCTCCTTGTTCGGCGGCTGTCCGCTGATCGTCGCGATCCCGTTCGGCGTCGTCGCTTCGGTCAGCACCGAGTAGTTGGTCAGCAGCAGGCCTTTGGGACGGAGGGTGCCGTTGAGGTAGGGCATCTGGGACGCGGTGCCGGATCCGAAGGCGGCCTGGTAGCCGGAGCTCGCGAGCGAGACGACGAAGACGTGCTTGATCCGCCCCGCTTTCGGTTTCGGCAGCGCTTCCGGTTCTTCGGCTTCTTCTTCCGCGGGTTCTTCCGGCGTCGGTTCGGGCGCGACTTCGGGCGCGCTTTCTTCCGGGACGATCACCGGTTCCGGCGCGCTTTCTTCAGGGACGAACGGTTCCGGTTCCGGACTCGATTCATGGGCGACCGCTGCGGCGGGCGCTTCTTCGAGTTCGGGTTCCGCCACCGGTTCGAGTGGGGCGGGGGTCGGCGCCGGGGTGCGCTCGGCGGCGAGGCTGTGGCCGAGCATCGCGGCGAGCGGGCTCGCTTCCGGCTGGTTGGTCGCCGCCGCGGCGACGATCGCCGAGGTCGCGACCACCGAGGAGGCGACCAACAGGCCGAAGCGTTTGCCGGTCAGCGTCGCCGCCGCGGAGATCGCCGCGCGCAGCCGGGTCGCGATCCAGCCCCTCACGCGCCGGCTCCAGTCGGGACGAGTGGAGTTCCGCACTGGGGGCAGAAGCGAACCGCGGGGCCGTGGGGGGCGCCGCAGCTGGGGCAGAGCCCGGTGGCGTCGGCGCGCTCGAGTTCGAGCAGCCGCTCGACTGCCAGCAGTTCGGCGTCGACACGCTGCAACTCGGCCGCCTTGCGGGTCAGCACGTCGAGCCGCACGTGATCACGGATCGCCATCTCGTAGAAGGCGCCGCCGAGGTCGGCCTGCATCACCGTGAACTTCTCCAGCAGGCGGTCGCGCTGGGTGATCAGCTCGGCGCTCTCCTCCTCCTTGCGCTCGGCCTCTTTGGTCGCGTCCTCGGGCGTTTGCGATTTCGGCTTCGGCGGCGCCGCGTCGCTCTTACGCCGTCCCGGGAAGGGGAAGCGGGGCGGACCGACGGGCGGCGCGACGGGGAGCTTCGCCACGCCGTTCGACGACGGCGGTGGCGGAGGCAGTTTCGCCGTTTGCTGCTCGTCGTTCACGGTTCCACCCCCGGCGGCAGTTCTTCTTCGGATCCGCCGGTGCCTTCGCCGCCGACCACCACCACATCGGGCAGGTTCTGCTGGGCCTTGATGTAGTTTTCGCCCGTCTGTTCGGGGTTTTCTTCGACCAGTTTCGTGTCGGCTTCTTCGGTCTGCTTGGTCGGTTCGTAGCCCGTGACTTCGTGGACGGTGCCGTTCTTGGTCTTCGCCAGGACCTTGCCGTGGCTTTCGGCCTTCTTCGCGGTCGCCTTCGCCGACGCTTTTTTGCCTTTCGCCGCGTTTTTGGATCCTTTCGCTTTCGCTTTGGTCGGCGTCGCCGCGGCCGTCGGTTCTTCTTCGACCGGCGCCGCCGCGACCTGCTGCTGTTCGGCCTGGTGGAGGGCTTTCAGGAGGGCCTCTTCGTTCGAGTCGCCGGAGCCGCTGCGTCCGACCACGACCCCGAGCGCCACGGCGATCGGCAGCAGCGCGAAGAACCCGACCGCGGCGGCGCGGCTACCGCCGCCCGGCCCCTTGGCCTGACCTTTGGTCAACGGCCGGCGCGATTTTTTGCTCATCGCGGCGAAGTAGCGGGAGGAGGGGTTCGACCCGTTGCCGCGTCGCGCCGCGCATTCGACGCAGTAGCGCTGCTGTGGGTCCATCGGCGCCCCGCACTCCTCGCAGGGCTCGATCCCCTGGGCTTTCGTCAGCGTCTCCTCGCTCACTTCGCCTTCCCCTTCTGCTTGCCGTGGTCGTGCTTGCGCTTCTGCTTCGCGGCCTTCTTCGCCTTCTGGCGTTCGGCCCGTTCTTTCAGGATCTGTGCGGATTCCGCCTGCTGGGCGGCGGCCTTTTCCTGGGTGGACGAGCAGCCCGCGGCGCCCACGCCGAGCGCGCAAAGGCAGGCCGCGACCGCGAGCGTGTCCCTAACCGAACGCACCGCTCACGTACTCTCTCGTCCGCTCCTGGGCGGGCGTGTTGAAGAGGCGGGTGGCGCTGTTGTACTCGACCAGGTCGCCCAGGTACATGAAGGCGACGTGGTCGGCGATCCGGTAGGCCTGCTGCAGGTTGTGGGTGACGATCACGATGGCGACGTCGTCGCGCAGTTTCACGATCAGGTCCTCGATCACCGCGGTCGACTGCGGGTCGAGCGCCGAGCAGGGCTCGTCCAGCAGCAGCACCTCGGGCTCGGCCGCCAGCGCCCGCGCGATGCAGAGTCGCTGCTGCTGGCCGCCCGACAGCTTCAGCGCCGGGTGCTTGAGGTTGTCTTTGACCTCCTCGAAGAGCCCCGCCCGCTGCAGCGCCGAGTGGACCAGCGGCTCGAGCACCTTCTTCTTCGTTCGCCGCGAGCCCTGCTCGCGCAGCACGTAGGCGATGTTGTCGAACACGCTCATCGGGAACGGGTTCGGCTGCTGGAAGACCATCGTCACCCGCCGCCGCAGCAGGGTCGGCTCGATCAGCCGGATGTCGACATCGTCGAGGCGGATCGAGCCCGACAGCTTCGCCGCCGCGGTCAGCTCGGTGAGGCGGTTCAGCGACCGCAGGAGCGTCGTCTTGCCGCACCCCGAGGGCCCGATCAGCGACAGCACCTCGCCCTGGCGGATCGGCAGCGACACGCCTTTGACCGCTTCTTTGGCGCCGTAGTGGATCGAGACGTCGTCGACCTCCATCCGCCGGATCGAGAACTGCGGTGCCGCGATCGAGCGCTTCGCGGCGACGAAGTTCGTCCTCTGACCGGGCGCGACCTCCTGCGCCGGGGTCGGGTCCTGCGGGTCGAGCCGACGGATCGGCGGCGGTGCGCTCAGTGGCTCCACGTTCCTACCTTTCGGGCGCGGCGGTGGACGAGGTCGGTCGCCGCGTTCAACGCGAGAACCATGAGCAGCAGGACGAAAGCCGCCGCATAGGCTTTCTGGGGCTGGTTGAGGTTCCCGGTCGGCGACGCCTCGTAGACGAAGTTGGTCAGCGAGGTGCCGGCGCCGCGCAGGTAGTTGAGCGGGAAGGCCACCCCTTCGACCGGGCTGAAGTTCTGCGTCGCGCCGAGGAGGACGACGATGATCGCGGTGTCGCCGATGATCCGGCCGAGCCCGAGCATCCCGCCGGTGGCGATCTGCGGACGGCAGGTCGGCAGGAGGATGCGCCGAGTCGTCGCCGCCTTGGTCTTGCCGACCGCGTAAGAGGCCTCGCGGACGTGGCGAGGGATCGCATTCAGCCCCTCCCGGGTCGAGGCGACGATCAGCGGCAGCGCCTCCAGCGCCAGCATCGAGGAGGCGGCGAAGAAGGAGCGGCCGAAGACGACGCCTTCGTTCGAGCGGCTGAGGAAGCCGAGCGCGGTGCTGGTGAAGATCACCGTGCCGAACAGCGCGAGCACGATCGAGGGGATGCCGGCGATCGCCTCGATCGTCAGCTCGGTCACCCGGGCGAGCGCCCTGGGCCGTCCGTACTCGACCAGCCAGACCGCGATCGCGACGCCGAGCGGCAGCGCCAGGGCGATCCCCATCGCGCCCAGCAGCATGGTGCCGATGAAGGCGTCGGAGAAGCCGCCGGATTCGCCTTCGGTAAAGCCCGCGGCCGCCGGCGTGGTCAGCTGGGAGAGCTTCAGGAACTTGATCCCCTGGAGCATCAGGTAGATGACGATCGCCGCCGCGATCGCGCAGAAGAGCAGCCCGAGGAACCAGCAGAAGGCGAGGCCGAGGCGGTCGATCAGGCTCCAGGTGGTGCTGCCCTCGACCGCCTTGGTCGGCGTCTTGCCCGGCTCGGGCGGCGCCGGGGGCGGCGGCGTGAGCACCGGTGAATCGGTCATGGCGCCAGGTACTTGTTCATCGCCCGCCGGGTCGCCCAGCCGGCCAGGGAGAACAGGGCGGCGGAGAAGAGCAGGAAGGAGGCGATCGCGAACAGCGTCGCTTTGGCGGGCGGGGAGCTCAGCTGGTCGACGCTCTTGACGATCGTCGGCGCCAGCGGGCGCGAGGGCTCGAAGACGAAGATCAGGCCGTCGATCGGGTTGGGGGCGAAGCCGGTCGAGCCGGAGATCATCGCCAGCATCACCGACTCGCCGATCGCCCGGGCGAGGGCGAGGACGGTGCCGGCGACGATCGCCGGCCGGGCGGCGCGCACGCCGATCTTCCAGATCGTCCGCCAGCGGTTCACGCCGAGTGCCAGCGAGCCCTCGAGCCAGCCCGGTTTGACCGAGTTCAGGGCGTCGGTGAAGATCGACACCATCAGCGGCGCGATCATGATCGTCAGGATGATCACCGCCGCCATCAGCGAGTAGCCGGTGAGTGAGATGACGCCGGCGACCGAGGCCTTCTCGGGCTCGGTGATCAGGTGGTTGCCGATGAACGGCACCAGCACGAGGACGCCGAGCAGGCCGTAGATCACCGAGGGCACGCTGGCCAGGAACCGCACCACCGGCTGCAGGATGTTGCTCATCCAGGTGGGGGCGAACTCGACCAGGAAGACGGAGATGAAGAGTGCCGTGATCAGGCCCAGCACCACCGAACCGCCGGCGATCAGGATCGTCGACCAGATCAGCGGCCAGGCGTGGAAGGTGTAGATGTAGCCGGCGCCGGTTTCGGCCGACTGTGAGATTTCGTTCAGCTGGTCGTCGACGTTGCCGCCGGCGCCGAACCAGGCAAGGCCGTTGTGAGCGAAGGACGGCCAGCCGTTGACGACCACGGTGACGATCAGCGCCACCAGCAGCACCACGACGGCAAGGACCAGCGCGCCGAGCATCCGCTCGACGCGCTGGTCCGACCACTTCGGACCGTACTCCGGTTGGAGGTCTTCTTCCAACCCCGTTCCTTACTTCTTGTTGAACGCCGCGACGCCGCCGGCTTTGTTGATCACCGCGCCGGCTTCGGGGCTGGTGCGCGCCCAGTCGACGAATTTCTGCACCGCTGGGCTGGGGCTGGTGGTCGGCAGGACGACGAAGATGTACCGCGACAGCGGGTACTTCAGCGGTTCCACGCTGATGTTCTTCGGTTCGCACGCGATGCCGTTCATCTTCACCGGCTTGATGCCCTTTTTCTGCCAGGCGAGCCCGGCGTAGCCGATCGCGTTCGGGTCCTGCTTGACCGCGTTGACGACGAGGCCGTCGGCGGTCAGCGCGTTCACGTTCGACGCGGGCGATTCGTTGTTCAGCACCGCCTGGAGGAAGAAGTTGTAGGTCCCTCCGTTGGTGTCACGACCGACCGGGTCGATCGTCGTGGTGAGGCCGGAACCGGGAACCTGGCTCCAGTTGGTGAGCAGCCCACGGTAGATGTCGTGGGTGGACTGGACGCTGATGTTCGTCAGCTTGTTCTTCGGGTTGACGTCCATGCAGAGGCCGTCGAGGTACAGCTTGATGTAGGTCGTCCCGGCATCGCTGGGGAGGGGGGTACGAGCCTGTCCGGCGAACTGGCTGGTGCCGTTCTGGACATCTTTGATGCCGGCGTTACCGCCGTCCGCCGTGTAGACGAAGTGGATCTTGTGATTGACGTTCTTCGTGTAAGCGGCGAAGAGGGCCTGCAGCACTGGCTGCGCGGCAACGGAGCCTGACCCGATGAGGGTCTGGGCGCCGGCCGACGCCGGCACGACAAGGCCCAGCAGGGCCAACGCCGTGATGGCGAGGGTCTTGATTCTCATTCGTGTGATTCCTCTCTGCCGGGTGGGAACGGGTTTCTTGACTAACTTGGTCGCCTTAAGCTATCACTTTATGTAGTTTATTGACACAGATAGTCAAGAAGGCCGCCCGGCACGGCCACGAAAGTGAGGAATCAAGTTGTTGAAGAAGAGGCTTTCAACCCCTAGAGCGGCGACCGTCATCGTGCTGGCGGCCGTGGTCGCCCTCTCGGTCACGGTTGCACCGTCGATCGCCGGGTCGTTCCTGACCCCGCAGCAGGCGGCGAAAAAATACGTCACCAACCAGAAGGCGGCGAAGACGTACGCGACCAAGTCGCAGCTCAACACGAAGACCGCGAACTACCTGACCAAAAAGGCCGCGGCCAACACCTACATCCCGAAAAAAGGCGCCAACCTGCCGCCGGTCGTCGCGATCGCGGCGAGCAACACGTTGTTCTCGCTCAACTCGGCGACCTCGGGCTACATCCCGACCGCGTTCACGGCGTTCGCCACCAAAGCGAACGTCAGCACCGCGGTGATCACGTTCTCGGGGACGGCGAGCTGCACCAATCCGGTCAAAGCGCCGACCGTCGACCAGTCATGCCCGATCACGGTCCTGGTCGATGGCCAGGCGGCCGCTAAAAAAGTCAGCTTCGCGCCGGCGACGGCTGAAGGCACCTCGAGCAAACCGGCGGCGGCCAACATCCACACGATCGTCCAGACGACCGTGCTGGCCAAAGGCGGTCACACCATTCAGATCGAATACGCGGGAGCTTCGGGGCTGAACTTCCAGCTCAAGTCCTGGAACCTTGCCGTCCAGGCCTACCCGCAGGCCGAAGAAGTCGAAGAAGAAGCGACCACGACGCCGAGCAAGTAGCGGCGCGCGGTAGGCAGTAGGGAAACGGGCCGCACCTCCGGGATGGGGGTCCGGCCCGTTTTTTGCGTCCAGGGAGAGACGCATGGGGTGTGTGGGTTCGCTCGGCCTGAGCTAACGGCCGCGCTGGGGGAGGTTCTCGCCGAGCACGAGGCGGGCGCGGTGGAAGATCGCGTCGTCGACGTTCCCCTGCGAGTCGTCTCGGTTGGCGGAGCGACTGGTCCGGTTCTGACCGGTACCGGCGGGCGCTTCGTCGCGGATCAACCCTGCGATCCGACCTCGAGTGGTGAAGGTGGTCCGTGAGACCTTCTTGCCCATCGTTCTCCGCTCCTTTCTTTTGTTTGTTGAGCGACTAACTCAACATAACATGAAACCGAGGATCCCCTGAACGGTCTTTCCTATCGCCGCGTGCTTCGCGGCGCAGCGGCCGTCCGAGTCACGCCCCGGGCG
>JBOGYZ010000216.1:0-3673 GCA_050697015.1 Solirubrobacterales bacterium | reverse complement strand
ACCGCGGTCGTCCCGTAGATCGCCGAGCGAACCACGATCGAGAGCCCGGCGATGTGGCCGAGCGGGACGCAGCAGAGCCAGCGGTCGGCCGGATCCACGCCGATGTTGAAGGCGCCGCCCATCGCGCTCCAGAGGAAGTTGCCGTAGGTGAGGCCGATCGGCTTCGGCCTGCCGGTCGAGCCGGAGCTGAGGACGTAGGCGCAGATGTCGTCGGTGTCGTGCTCGCCGAGCAGGGGCAGGTCGGCCTCGGTCTGGGTGAGGAGGCCGGGGTCGTCGAGGTCGACCATCGGTTCGACCTCCGCGACGACCTGGTCGCGCTCGGCGTCGGTGAGGCGCGGGCTGAGCGGCAGGAGCGCGGCGCCGACCTTCATCAGCGCGTGGGCGAGGACCACCTGCTCCCGGCGCGGGTGCATGGTCAGCGCGGCGGTGGAGCCGCGCCGCACGCCGTGGGCGGCGAGCCGGCGCGCGATCCACGTCGCTTCCGCCTCCAGCTCGGCGTAGGTGACCTCGGCGCCGTCGGCGATCAGCGCGGTCCGCTCGGGACAGCTCTGCGCCCGCTGAGCGAGCCAGTCGTCGATTCTCATATCGTCCCCATCATGCACAAACGCCACCGGGAGGCCCGGTGATCTGGGTCCAGGCGGGGCGGCCGCGAACTTTGCCGGCAGCGATCGCGCCCGTGCTGATCGGGACGTCGGCGGCCTGGCAGTACGCGGGGCACCTGCCGCGCTGGCTCGCCTTCGTCGCCGCGCTGATCGGGTCGATCTTCATCCAGATCGGCACCAACCTGGCCAACGACTACTCGGACGCGCGCCGTGGCGCCGACACGGCTGATCGGCTCGGGCCGGTGCGGGTCACCTCGGCCGGCCTCGTCACGCCGCGCCGCGTCCTCACCGCGACCTGGGTCGCCTTCGGCGTCGCGGTCGCCTGCGGCATCTACCTGGCGGTGGTCGCGGGCTGGATCATCCTCGTCGTCGGCGCCGCCTCGATCGCGGCGGGAGTCCTCTACACGGGCGGCCCGCGCCCATACGGCTACGCCGGGCTCGGCGAGGTCTTCGTCTTCCTCTTCTTCGGCCTGGTCGCGGTGAACGGGAGCTTCTACGTGCAGACCGAAGAACTGGCGGCGCTGCCCCTGGGACTCTCGATCGCGATCGGCTTCCTCGCCACCGCGATCCTCGTCGTCAACAACGTGCGCGATCTGGAGACCGACCGGCGCGCGGGCAAGTACACCTCGGCGGTGCGGATGGGCCGCGCCAACGCGATCAACCTCTACAAACTCCTGGTCGCCGGGGCCTTCGTCCTCCTGCCGTTCACGATCTGGGCCGGCGAAAGCCAGTGGTGGCCGCTGATCGGCCTCGCCGCGATCCCGCTCGCGATCAAACCGATCCGGGTGCTGGAAACGCGCACCGACGGTCCGGCGCTGAACAAATGCCTGGCGGCGACCGGCGGCCTGCTCGCGGTCTACAGCCTGCTGGTCACGATCGGCCTGCTGATCTCGGTGTGATCGAAGTCACCCCCTACGCGCTTCCGTTCAAGGAGCCGTACGTGACGGCGCGCGGACGGTTGACGCGGCGCGAGATGGTGCTTCTGCGGATCAGGGACGAGGACGGGGTCGAGGGGCTCGGCGAAGCGGTGCCGCTGAGTCTGCGTAGAGGGGTCGACATCAGGTCCGTGGTGAGGGAGCTCGAGGCGATCGACCCCTTCCAGCCCGCACCCGATGGCCTCTCGCGGCCCGCCCGCTGCGCCCTCTCGACCGCGCTTCTTGACCTCGAGGAGAAGCGGCGTGGGACGAAGGCCGAGCATGCCCCGGTCCGCTGCAACGCCACGCTGGTCAGCGGACCGCCGGCCGAGGTCGCCGCCGACGCGGCGCGGTGGGCCAAGGCGGGGTTCGGCACCTTCAAGCTGAAGGTCGGCGCGGGCGAGGACGTGGCGCAGGTCGAGGCGGTGCGAGCGGCGCTCGGGCCGGAGGCGAATATCCGCCTCGACGCGAACGCGTCCTGGTCGCTGGACGAGGCGACGCGGATCCTCGCCGCGATCGAGCCACTCGGGATCGAGCTGGTCGAGCAGCCGGTCGAGACGATCGGCGAAGCGGCCGAGCTCGCCTGGCGGACGCCGATCCCACTGGCCGGCGATGAGAGCATCGTCACCCTCGCCGACGCGGAGGAGTCGGTGCGGGAGCACGGCTTCGGGATCACCGGCGTGAAGCTGTCGAAGGTCGGCGGCATCGAGGCGGGCCGGGCGATCGCCGGCGTGATGCGGACCTACGTCGCGAGCGCCCTCGACGGCCCGGTGGGGATCGCGATCGGACGCCGGCTCGCGGAGTGGGTGGACGCCACCGTCCCACCCGATCGGCGCCTCGCCCACGGCCTCGCGACCCGCCGCCTCTTCTCCGAGTCCATCGCCGCCGAGGAGTGCGCGCTGGAGGGCGACCTCCTGCACGAGGGCTCAGGCCCGGGCCTCGGCATCGTGATCGACGAGGATTCACTGCGACACCACCGACTTTGACCCCGCCCTGGAGCCTTACTCTCGCTATGCGAGAGGAAAGCTCCACGCCCCTTTCGCCATGGACACGACCAACGCCAACACCGCCCTCGCTTCGGCCTTTGCCGAGGAGCTCGCGCGCGGGGGGCTGAAGCGGGCGGTCGTCTCACCGGGGTCGCGCTCAACGCCGCTCGCGGTGGCGCTGTGGCGTGAGCCGGGGATCGAGGGGACGGTGATCCTCGACGAGCGCTCGGCGGGGTTCTTCGCACTGGGGGCGGCGCAGGCGAGCGGCGAGCCGGTGGCGCTGCTCTGCACCTCGGGGACGGCGCTGGCGAACTACCACCCGGCGGTCGCCGAGGCCGACGAATCGGCCCTGCCACTGATCGTCCTCAGTGCCGACCGCCCGCCAGAGATGCGCGGCGTCGGCGCCGGCCAGGTGATCGATCAGATCAAGATCTTCGGCGAATCGGTGCGCTGGTTCTGCGAAGTCGGGACCCACGACGCCGACGACTCGGGCCTGCTCCACATGCGCTCCGTCGCGGCGCGAGCGCTGACGCGGGCGCGCGGGGAGATCCGGCCCGGCCCGGTCCACCTGAACCTGCCCTGGCGCGAGCCACTGGCGCCGATCCCGGTCGAGGGCGCGGTGACCGCGACCGACCCGCTCGCGCTCCACGGCCGCGACGGCGATCGACCCCTCACCGCGGTCACCCGCGTCGACCTCGAGCCGACCCAGTTCGTCCTCGACGAGGTCGCGGGCCACATCGGCGACGCGATCGCCGGCGTGATCATCGCCGGGCGCCAGACCGACCCCGAGCTGCGCGAGCCCCTTGCCCACCTCGCCCGCGCCTCCGGCTTCCCGATCCTCGCCGAGCCGACCTCGCAGATGCGGCTCGGCCGCCACGATCGTTCCTACGTCGTCACCACCTACGACACCCTGCTTCGCGACGAGCACTGGGCGCTGGGCGTGGTGCCCGAGTTGGTCCTGCGCTTCGGCGAGATGCCGACGAGCAAACCGCTGCGCCAATGGCTCGCCGCGAGCGGCGCCGACCAGATCGTGGTCGACCCGACGGGCGGCTGGAACGAGCCGACGGGACGGGCGGCGGCGATCTTGAGGGTCGACCCGACCGAGGCCGCCAGTGGTTGGGCGGCGCGACTGGAACGGCTTGCCGAGGGCGGGACGGGCGGGCCCCTTCCC
>JBOGYZ010000215.1:0-2580 GCA_050697015.1 Solirubrobacterales bacterium | reverse complement strand
AGAGCTGCAGGCCCGGGCGCTGGGCGCCGCGGTCGAGTCCTGGGACGAGGACGGCAACCCTCACCTCGACCGGGTCGGCGAGCTGGTGATCACCGAGCCGATGCCCTCGATGCCGCTCCACCTCTGGGGGGACCCCGACGGCAGCAGATACCGCGAGTCCTACTTCGAGATGTTCCCCGGCACCTGGCGCCACGGCGACTGGATCGAGATCACCGACCGCGGCACCGCGATCATCCACGGCCGCTCCGACTCGACCATCAACCGCGGCGGCATCCGCATCGGCACCGCCGAGATCTACCGCGCCGTGCTCGGGTCCGACGACGTCCTCGACGCCCTGGTGGTCGACCTGCCGAAGGACGGCACCGACGGGGTGATCGAGCTCTTCGTCGTCCTCCGCGAGGGCGCCGCGCTGACCGACGAGCTCCGCAGGCAACTGGCCCGCGCGATCCGCGAACGCTGCTCCCCCCGCCACGTCCCCGACGACGTCACCGCGATCGCCGCCGTCCCCCGCACCCTCTCCGGCAAGGTGGTCGAGGTGCCGGTGAAACGGATCCTGATGGGCGCCGACCCGACCAAGGTGGTCAGCCGCGACTCGCTCGCCAATCCCGAGGCGCTCGACTGGTTCGTCGGGCTGTCCGCCGGCCGGCCCGCCCGGGGAGCAGCGAGGTCATCGCCTTGAGCTGAGCGTCGGCATACCGAGGTCCAGGAACCCATCTGGGACATCTGGCCCCCAAAGGTTCAAATGTCCCGGAATGGCGTCCCAGTCGATCGGCTCGTAAGTGGACTCGTCTTCGATCCTCAACAGATCCGCATACCCCTCGATACACGCTCCGTTTGGTTCCGGCAGATAGGTGTAGAGGTTGAATCCCGGACCATGCCGTCCCGGGCCATACGCGATTTTCTCGCCGCGGACGGCAAGTTCGTCGAGGTAGCGTCGGATGCCGTCCCACCCATCGAGTTCGAATGCATAGTGATGGATGACCGTCCCCGACTCGTGTGGCGCGACCGCGAGGCCGTGGTGGTCCGCGTCGCACCGCATCCAGGTGACGCCTCCGGCGCGGTCTGACACCCTAAATCCAAGTCCTTCGAGAATGAAACCAACGAGCCGATCGGTTTCGTCCGAGTACATGGTCACATGCCCCAGCTTTCGAGCGTTGCGCCCGACCTGGTGCTTTATCGCGAACCGCTCCACGGACATGGGGGTGTAGACCTCGAACACCACATTTGCCGGCCCTTCGATTCGAAAGGCTTCTCCAAGTCCCGGCTCTTCCACATCCTCGGTGATCAATCTGCCACCGTGTCGCAACGCTTCCTGCCGGACCAGGGCCAACTCATCGGAGTCGGCGACCTCCAGACCGATGTGGTCCATCCCGGCGTTCGACCCCTTCGTGAGCTGCAGCTCGTGGTGCTTCGAGTTCGCGGTGAGGAGGGCGACCGAGTCAGTTCTCTCGGTCTCGAACAGACCCAGAGCCGCGGCGGCGTGATCGGCGGTGAGCCCTACATCCGGCACTTGAAGTGCCACATGGCCTACGTGCATTCCTGCTTCCTCTCCTAACTCGGACCTTGCCCTACCTTCAACCTACGTGAGCTATATTATACATGCTGCACAATCTGCGCCGGGCTTGCTCAGATCTCCAGCTCCGCCGGCTCGCCGCCGGGGAACCAGTGGGCCTCGACCGGCGGGGCCGAGTCGCGCAGGTAGCGCTCGGCGTCGAGCGCGCCCATGCAGCCGGTGCCCGCGGCGGTGACCGCCTGGCGGTAGGTGTGGTCGACGACGTCGCCGACCGCGAAGACGCCGGCGAGGTTGGTGCGGGTCGAGCCCGGCTCGACCTTGATGTAGCCGTCCTCGTCAGTGTCGACCTGCTCCTCGACGACCTCCGAGCGCGGCACGTGGCCGATCGCGACGAAGGCGCCGGTCGCCTCGACCTCGGACTCCTCGCCGGTCTCGGAGTGGCGGAGCCGGACCTTGGCCAGCTTGCCGTCCTCGCCGGCGACGAACCCAGTCGGCGTGAAGGGGGTGAGGGTGTCGATGTTCTCGACCGCGAGCGCGCGGTCGTGCATGATCTTCGAGGCGCGGAACTCCTCGCGGCGGTTGACGATCGACAGCTCGTCGGCGAACCTCGAGATGAAGATCGCGTCCTCCATCGCCGAGTCGCCGCCGCCGATCACCAGCACGCGATGACCCTTGAAGAAGGCTCCGTCGCAGACCCCGCAGGTGGAGACGCCGCGGCCCGCGAGCTCCATCTCGCCGGGGACGCCGAGCCGTTTGGGCTCCGCCCCCATCGCCAGGATCACGGTCCTCGCGCGGTGCTCCTCGTCGCCGAGGAAGACCTTGTGGACGCCGCCGTCGGAGGAGAGCTCGACGCGGTCGACGTCATCGGTGACGAAGCGGGTCCCGAAGCGCTCCGCCTGGGCGCGGAAGAGGCTCATCATCTCCGGGCCCATGATCCCCTCGGGATAGCCCGGGTAGTTCTCGACGTCGGTCGTGTTCTGCAGCTGGCCGCCCCACCGGAAGCCCTCGAAGACGAGCGGCTCGAGGTTCGCGCGGGCGGTGTAGAGCGCCGCCGTGTAGCCGGCCGG
>JBOGYZ010000214.1:0-18332 GCA_050697015.1 Solirubrobacterales bacterium | reverse complement strand
CGACCGACCAGCGCCAGAGCTCCGGATAGGTCGTGACGTCGACGCCCTCGGCGCGCAGGTGGTCGATGTAGGCGGTGAGGTTGGAGGCCTCGACCGCGGCGGCGGTCGGCTCCCAGAGGATCTCGGGCATGCCCCGCATCCTTACCTACATGCGGTAGACGGGGCGGCTCGCTCGGCGAACGGGGCGTTGGCGCAGGCGCCGAGCGCCAGGCCGAGGACCGTCCGGGTGTCGAGCGGATCGATCACGCCGTCGTCCCACAGGCGCGCGCCGAAGGAGCCGCCGACGATCACCGTCAGTTTCGGCACCCGCGCGGTGGCGACCGCGGCCATCATCTTCGCCCCGTCGCGCGCGATGCCGCCCGCCTCGTACTCGGGCCCGACCATGAAGCCGCTGATGTTCTGCAACCTCTTCATTACGCACTAGCTAGGGTCATCCGGGAACAGCTCTTCGACGAAGAAACGTGCTGCAGGATCGAGTCGGTCACCATAGGTCCGCTCGGCCACGGCAAGCACCTCCTCGGCGCGCTCGAATCCAAGATGCGCCGCCAGGAGGCGGACGTCCTCATCGTCTTCGCCGGGTCGGTGCGCCAACACCTTCATTGCCAGGAGCGTCTGCGGAGAGGCCGTCAGGACACTGAGGCCCGGTAGCTCAAGGATCGGGGCGGCCTCGGGATCCTCGCCGGCGAGGAATCCCTTGACGGCATCGTTCAGCCAGTCGGGAGCGAGCCCGGAGCGCTCGGCGACGCGGGCGGCCGTCTCGTAGACGAGTGCCTTGGGCTCGAAGACCGCATCGATGTCGCGGGTCGAGCGTCGCTCGTCGAAGGCGAGTGCGATCGCCGCGCCACCGACCACGTACATCTGTGCGCTGACGCCCTGTGAGTCGAGCTCCTCGGCCAGCGCGGTGAGCGCCGCGATGATCTCTTTGCGGTCCATCGCTTAGACCCTGTGAAGCGATCGCTCCGGGACGAAGACCCCGTGCTTGACGAAGGCCGCCGGTGCCTGCGCGATCGAGATCGCCCGGAAGCCGGGAACCTCGCTGACGAACCACCACGTCTCGAGGAAGCGGTCAGGTTCGATCGACCAGCTAGGCCTCTCGAGCCCGTAGAGCGCCGCGATGTGCTCGGCGAGGGCCCCGAGGTAGGCGTCATGGCGAGGATCGCCGGTCGACTCGGGACGCTCGGATATCGCCGCCAAGCGCGCGTCGTCGTCGGCGCGGAGCGGAAACTCGCCAAGGAACTCGCGAACCGCGTGACGGAAGTCCTCGCCCGAGAGAGTGCGCTCGGCGACCCTGGCCAGCGACTCGGTCAGAGACGACAGCGTCGGGGGATTGGAGGCGAGCCAATCGGATCCGATGGTGAAGCGCGCTGCCATCGGTTGATCGTAGACGTCTGGTGCCACCTCTTCATCGCACGCAGCGCGGCCTGACCATTTGATGCAATTCGGCACCCCCCGTTCAAGCCGCCACGCTTGGGGCTGCCGATCAAGGCCGAATGGAAAACGATCTCGTCCCATTCCGCCGCCTCGTCCTCCTTGCCGTCCTCACGGTCATCGCCTGTGGAATCTTGCCCAGCCTGGCGGCCGCCGCGCCGTCGTCGTCGAGCCCGACCTCGCTCACCTTCAACAAGGAAACGGTGGGCAAGACGAGTGCGCCGCAGACCGTGACGATCTCGAACCCCGACCCCGGCGTCGTCCAGATCATCGGCGTCGCCGTCCTCGGGGTTGACCCGGGCGATTTCCTGATCAGCGGCGAAAGCTGTGCCCTCGCGATCCTCAACCAGGGGGACTCGTGCGCGGTGGAAGTCGCCTTCGCGCCGACCGCCGGCGGCTCGCGCGAATCCACCCTCGAAATCGGGGTCGAAGGGGAAACGGCGATCGCGGTCCCGCTCTCCGGGATCGGCCAGACGATGAACCTCACCGTGCCCGGCACGGCGAGCTTCCCGGCCACTTCGGTCGGCGGGGCCAGCACCGAAAAGATCGCGCTGAAGAACTCGAGCGAAGCCGGTGTCAACGTCAGCGAAGTGAAGATCGAAGGGGCCGACGCGGGTGACTTCGGGATCGAAGGGACCAACTGCGCGATCTTCCTCAATCCGAGCATGGGTTGCGAACTCTCCGTGCGCTTCTCCCCCACCGCGACCGGCCGGCGGGAAGCGACCCTGCGGGTAACCACCGACGGTACGCCGAGCGACTACGTCGTCGAACTGACCGGCGAAGGCGTTGCTCCTGAACTGACCTTCCAGCCCGGCGAATACGACTTCGGCCTGGTCGAAGCGCACTCCGGCGGCCCACGGGCGAACTTCACCCTGCGCAACACCGGCGCCGCCGCGGTGTCGGTGTCGAACCTCGAAATCTCCGGTCCTGGCGCAAACGAATTCTGGATCCCGAACAGCAACTGCTGGGGGTCGATGCTCACTCCAGGCTCCACCTGCTCGGTCGAAGTCCAGTTCAACGCCAACGAAGAAGGCAGCTACTCGGCGGCGGTCTCCATCCAGGCCGGCGGTGTCACCTTCCAAGCGCCCCTCACCGCCCGCGCCGAGCGGCCGCAGGTCACCGTCTCCCCCGCGCCGCTCGCCTTCGGCGCGACGTCGGTCGGCTCGGTCCAGACGCGTGAAGTCACCCTCACCAACACCGGGCACCTGCCGGTCGCCTTCTTCATCGCGCTCGTCTCCGGTGGGGACATCTCGAGCTTCCACCTGGTCGAGGAGAACTGCACCTCGAACGTCTTCGGCGGCGCCCCGCGGATCTTCGGACCGGGCGAATCGTGCGCGGCGACGATCGCCTTCGAACCGAGCGGCGTCGGCGCCAAGGCGGCGATCCTGAGCTTCTTCGGCGCCGGCGAAGGCGCGATGCAGGTCGCGCTCGAAGGCACCGCGGTCGCTCCGTCCGTGAGCCTCTCGCCAAACTCGCGTGACTTCGGGGCCGTGGCGATCGGCACCGCCGGACCGACGCAGACCTTCCAACTGCGCAATGAATCGGGCGAGGCACAGACGATCGACTCGGCGACCCTCACGGGCCCCGACCTCGGCGAATTCTCGGTCCGCTCCGACGACTGCGCCGAAACGGTGCTCGCCCCCGGCGCGTCCTGCGCGGTCGCAGTCCGCTTCGCCCCCCAATCGGCCGGAGCGAAGGCCGCGACGCTGCGGCTGCGCGGCCCGGGCGGCACGACGGCCGCCGGGCTGAGCGGCGAAGGGACCGCCACTGTCGCCGTGACCGAGACGAAGGCGCGCTCGAGCCGCGGGCGCGTCGCATTCGACTTGAAGCTCCGAACTGGCTCGACGGCCGGTGGAGTGACGATCGGCCGCGCCCGTTGCGCCTCGAGCGCGCCATGCGTGGTCAGGTTGAGCGGCCTCGTCTCCGGCCAGATCGCCATGGCGTCGGGACGAGGGTCCGGCGTCCGCGGACTGCCGGTATCGCGACTGAAGTTGGCACCCGGCGAGAGCGCGGCCATCACTACAGCCCTGCCCGCGGGGTTCCGCGGATCCTCCCCAGGGGCGAGGCTCCAGATCTCACTGCACTGGAAGACGGGTTCGGCGCGAGGCGCCACGGGTACGGCCTTCCGACTGGGGTGAAAGTGGCCGTGAGCAGAAACCTCGAGCCCGGCCGGGTCTCATCGAGGTAAGAGCGCTAGCGCATCAAGTCGCCTTGACGGTGCTGATCGCTGGCGTCGTCTGGTTCACGGTGCCCACAGTCACAAGCGTCACCTCCTTTCATCGCAATCCCATTTAGTGACACACGAATGATCGGGGAAACGGCTTGCACCGGTGCAGACAACACGTTGCAACCTCCGCCGGAAAAGTGAAATGCTTGGACTGAATTAAGAGATTCAGAACGAACAGAGAGGGCAGATCAGTGGCCGAGATTCATCCAAATAACCCAGAGGATGAGGACCAAGATCCTGCGGCAGACGAGGTGACTCGGAGGCGGAAGCGGCGGACCACTCACGAAACCCGGCCGAGTCGTGAAGCCGGCGAAGTTCCGACCGGGACGATGGCGATGGCGGTTGCCATGTCACACCCGTTGCGGGTACGAATTCTCTACGCGATGCACTCCCCAGATCGCCGATGCTCGGCGACGGACATCGCGGAGGAGACGGGCATCGACGTCAAACGTCTCTCCTACCACATGCGAGAGCTGGCGACCTTGGGCTTCATCGAGCAGGTCGATGAGCGGCCGGTGCGCGGCTCGCTGGAAAAGATCTACGCCCCGGCGAAACGGTTGGAGGCATGGGATCTGGAGTATTCCTCGATGCCCTCGGCCCTGAAGCGGACCTTGGCAGCGAGTGCGCTGAAAACCGGGGTTCATGCGCTTGGGGCAGCGATCGATCAAGGCACGTTCGAGGCCAGGGACGATGCGATGCTCGGTCAAGACACCATTCGGGTAGATGAGCGCGGGGCTCAAGAAGCTATGGCCGTCCTCGAGGATGCCTTGAAGTCCCTTCTCAAAATCAGGGACGACGCCAAAGCCCGACTCACCGAGACGGGCGACGACAGCGTCTTGATCTCCTACCTGTTCGCGAGCTACGAAGGATCTTTGCGACCGGTTTAGTCGACTCTGAGTGAGCGGGCGACGGCCACCGCCGCGGCTTCGTCGAACCTGCCCTCGACGCGGACCATGACATCCCCGCGCTGAACCACCGGGGGTCTAGCTATTCGGTCGCCTGAGACGCCTTGGTCGCGCGGGCGCCGACAGCGCGCGCCGCGCCGGCCATCGTCGTCTTCCCCTTGGCCAGCGAGGACGGGTCGAGGCGGTCGGCGATCCGGAAGAACATCCCCAGCGTCGGGGTCGAGAAGTTGGAGGAGAGGTTGGCGGTGGCGGCGATCGTGGTGCCGCTCTTCGGTTCGTACATCGTCACCGTGGAGAAGCCGAAGATCGCACCATCGTGGCCGAGCCAGTCGCCGACGTGGAGGATCCCGAGGCCATAGCCGACCGAGGGTCCGCTGCCGTTCGGGATGTCGCCGAACTGGATGCGTTCGGCCTGGAGGCTCGGCGGCAGCAGCGCACCGGTCGCCAGCTCGCGGCCGTACTTGCGCAGGTCGCCGAGCGTGGACACCATCGCCCCCGCCGTCCAGGCGACCTTCGGGTTGACCGCGGTGTAGTCGCGAATCTTCTCGTTGCCTTCGTCCCCGGCGAAGTAACCCTGGGAGAACGGCTTCGGCATCGCCGCCGTGGTCGGGAAGCTCGTCTGCTTCAGGCCGAGCGGCCCGATGACGTTCTTCGTGATGTTCTTTTCCACCGTTTCACCGCTGACCTTTTCGAGGATCAGCCCGAGCAGGACGTAGTTCGAGTCGGTGTATTTGGTTTCGGTGTCCGGTCCGGCGACGGGCTTGTGGGTTTCCTCGATCTTCACCACGTCCTGCGGGTCGAACTTCATCAGCGGGTTCTTGGTGAAGTCGCGGAGGAACTTCGGTTCGGCGGTGAAGTCGTAGAGCCCGGAGCGCATCGCGAGGAGGTCGCGGACCGTGATCCGGTTCGCGTTCGGCACGGTCGGTAGCCACTTTTCGATCATGTCTTCGAGCGAGAGCTTGCCCTGGGCGACCTGGAGCAGGATCGCGGTGGCGGTGAAGGTCTTGGTGATGCTGGCGATGCGGACGTGGTCGGCGACCTTCAGCGGGGTGCCGGTCGCGCGGTCGGCGACGCCGTAGGCGCGGGTGTAGCTGCCCTTCGGCCCGGTGACCGTCACGGAGACGCCGGGAAGACGTTCTTCCTTCATCGCTTTCGCGACGACTCCGTCGACGAACTTGCGATCCTTCGTCGGCAAGGGCTTCGCCGCGGCGGTCCCGACGGCGAGGGCGAAGACAGCGGCGAGGGCGAGCAGCGACGCGAGTCCGAACGCGAGCGGACGGGCAGGGCTTCGTTCCATTTTGTGACTTTCCATTCGGGGTTGGGGGGATCTGCAGGCCCGCGAACGGCACACGACCGCTACTCGGACGAAGACTCGAAAAGCCTAAGCGTTCTTGCCCACTCTGCCAATGGACCCAGGTCCCGCCGC
Source organism: Solirubrobacterales bacterium (assembly GCA_050697015.1). GTDB lineage: Bacteria > Actinomycetota > Thermoleophilia > Solirubrobacterales > 70-9 > VAYN01. The sequence goes on along the minus strand of JBOGYZ010000214.1, from coordinate 12,346 downwards.
CGACGATCTCTCAGCTCGTTAGCCTGCGGCGCGATGCCGGTGCGCGCCGTCACCTTCGATTTCTGGAACACGATCGCCGTTGAACCCGTGCCGGGATCGATGCGGGACCTGCGGCACGCGGCCGTGGTCGAGACCTTGGAGGCGCACAGCGTGGAGATGGACGCGGAGCACCTGGCCGGGCACGTCGCCGAGGTCATCCGCAGTCGCGAACAAGCGTGGGCCGAAGGCGTCCACGTCTCCCCCGCGGAAGGTGCGCAGCGGTTGGTCGCGGCGCTGGAGCTAGAGCAGGCGGCCGGCGAGGCCGTGGCCGAGGCCTTTCTCGGCGCGGGCCGCGGGGCCGAGCTGGGCCTGGCGCCGGACATCGGGCCGACCCTGGAGCGGCTGCGCGCCGACGGGCTCGTAATCGGCATCGTCTGCGACGCGGGCTTCACCGGCGGCGCGATCCTGCGCGACTTCCTCGCGTCCCAGGGCCTCCTGGAGCACTTCTCCGGCTGGGGATTCTCCGACGAGGTCGGCGCCTACAAGCCCGACCCGCGCATCTTCGAAGCCGCACTCGCGATGCTCGACGCCACGCCCGCCGAGGCGGTCCACATCGGCGACCTCCGCCGCACCGACATCGCCGGCGCCCGTGCCCTCGGTATGCGGAGCGTCCGTTACCGCGGCCTCGCCGACGACCCCGATCCCGGCCCCGAAGCCGACTTCGTTCTCGACGACCACCGGGAGCTGCCCGAGCTCGTCGCCTCGATTTAGGTAATGCTTCAGAAACTCTGAACCGGTCCTCGCTATCTGTTGCCTATGCGCTCGTCGGGGCCGCGGCACTTGCGCTGGCGCTGATCGACCTGGCCCTGATCCTCGAAGCGGAATCGGGGCTGCCGACCTGGATCCGGATCAGCCTGCCGATCCTGCCCTTGGCCTTCGTGGTGGCCGGGATCCTCGCGGCGCTGCGCCGGCCGGCGAGCCGGATGGGGGCGCTGATGGTCGCCGCCGGGCTGGTCTGGCTGTGCGCCGAACTCGGCAACTCGGAAGTCCCGGCGCTGACCGCGGCCGGACTGATCCTGGCGACGCTGCCGCTGGCGATCGTCTTCCACCTCCTGCTCGCCTTCCCCTCGGGGCGATTGCGCGGGCGCGCCAGCCTGATCGCCGTGCTGGTCGGCTACTTCGTCTGCACGGTGATGCAGGCTCCGCAGTACCTCTTCGGCGGCGGCAGCGAAGGGCCCTGGACGGTGCTGCAGGTGAAGGACTCCTCGGCGCTGGCGGACGCCGGCCTCTGGGCACAGTGGGGAGTCGGCTCGTGCGTCACGGTCGCTACCGCGACGATCCTCTGGCAGCGCTGGCGGCGGGTGGCACCGGAGGGTCGGCGCGCGGTGGCACCGATCCTCGCCTACGGGATCTTCGCCGTCCTCTACGTCTCGGTCAGCGGCCGGCTCTACGTCGGCATCGGCGTGCCGGACTCGTGGGCGCCGTGGGTCCTCTTCTCGCAGATCGTCGCCGTGGCGATCATCCCGGTCGCGTTCCTGGCGACGATGCTGAGCGGCGGCTTCGGCCGCACCCTCGCGATCGACGAGCTCGGGGCGCGGATCGAACCCGGGGAGGGCGACTCCGGGGGCGACTCGATGAGGACGGCGCTGGCCGCCACGCTCGGCGATCCCTCGGTCGAGGTCGCCCTCTGGGTCGAGGGGCGCGGCGCCTACCTCGACGGCCTCGGCGAGGTGGTCGCGGTGCCGCCGGCGGACTCGCACCGGGCGGCCGCCGAGGTGACCGGCGCGGGCGGCGAACGCCTCGGCGCACTCTTATATGACGCGGTGCTGGCGCCCGATCCCGACCTCGCCGAAGCGGCGGCGCGGGTGGTGGCGATGCAGCTCGACCGCCGGCGCCTCGAAAGCGAGGTGCGCGCCTCGGCGATCGAGGCCCGCGACGACGAGCGGCGGCGGCTCGCCCGCGATCTCCACGACGGCATGCAGACCCGCCTCCTGCTGCTGGCGATGTCGGCGAACGAGCTGAGCGAAGGCTCGGAGCTGGCGGCTAGCGAACGGGCGCGGCTACAGGAGCTCGAACGCGACCTCGTCTCCGCCGCCGACGACCTGCGCACCTTCGCCCACGGCTTCCTGCCCCCGGCGCTGGTCGAGCGCGGCATCTACGCGGCGACCGCCGACCTGGCCGACTCCTACCCCGGCGCCGTCGACCCTCAGATCGAAGCCGGCGGCGAGCGTCCTGACGCCCGGGTCGAGACGGCCGCCTACTTCGTCGTCTCCGAGGCCCTGGCCAACAGCCTCAAGCACGCGGGCGCCGACAGGGTCCGCCTTTCCCTTGCCCGCGAAAACGGCTCGCTCCTGATCGAGGTCGAGGACGACGGCCGCGGCGGCGCCTCCGCCGACGGCAGCGGCATCGTCGGCATCCGCGACCGGGTCGAGGCCCTCGACGGCACCCTCGCCCTCACCAGCCCGCCTCGCGGCGGCACCCTCTTGCGTGTGGCGCTGCCCTGTGACTAGCGGACGAGCGCGGCGTGCCAGGTGCCGACGTCGTGGATGCCCTCCCCCTTCGTCTGCCCCGCCTTCTTGTCCCCACCGAACGTGTAGAGCGGACGGCCACGATAGGTGACTTGGACGGTCCCTTCCGGGCGCTTCACGGTGCCGAGCTTGACCGGGCCCTTCGGGACGACGCCGGCCGCGACGGTGAGCGGATGCCAGATCGAGGTGCAGCCGCTCATCGCGGTGCAGACGAACTTGCCGTGAGTCTCGACGCTGAGGCTGTAGAGGGTGTGGCCGCCTCGGGTGGCGAGCAGGGTGTGCCCGCCGCTCTTGACCGTCTTGACGACCGTCTTCGGCCCCTTGCCGCCTGCCGCCGGCGCGGTCGGGCCGGGCGTTTCGCCCGGGTAGGGATTGGTGCCCGGATAGGGATTGGTCCCGGTGCCCGGAGGCGTGGATGGAGGCGATGACGGCGCCGCTTCGGCGGTCGAGAACGTGCGGTCGGCGCTGGAGCCGGTCCCTTCGACCGAGTTGGTCGAGACCAGGCGGTAGTGGTAGGTCATGTTCGGCTCCAGGCCGCTGACCTGCTGAGAGACGGAAGTGGCGAGGCCCGAGCCGGCGTCGGCGTCCGGTATCGGGACACTCGAGCCGTAGGCGGTCGAGGTGCCGTACTCGAAGTGGTAGGTGGTGTCCGCGCTCGCGCCGCCGTAGTTGTAGACGGTCCCCGTGAGTTCGAACCCGCTCGCCGTCTTGTTCGCGGTCCCCGCGATCGGCGGGTAGAGGACCGCCGCCCCGGCGGGGCCCGGGAGGACGAGCAACGCGACAGCGAGGAGGGCGATGGCAAGCAGGCCGCGCGTGCCGCGCCTGTCCAGGCGCCGGTCGGTCCTGCTTCGACCTTCGATTCCCAACATGCCCATTGCTCCTCCTCGCGGTTGCCGACCCATGGTGTGGGCCTTTCGGGAGGGGATACCGACGCCACGGCGCGAAGGTTCAAATAGTCGGACGACCGGCTCGGGGGGTCAGGAGGCTTTCAGTTCCTGGAGGAGCGGCGGTTCTTCTTTGCCTTCGAGGCCCTTGGTCGCGGCGGTGACCTTCAGGCGCAGGTAACCGACCTTGGTCGGCGGGATGTGGAGCGTGTCGTTGGTTCCGGTCGCGTGGCCCGAGACCGTCGCCAACCGGTGCCAGTGGCTGCCGTCGCGGGAGCCGAGGACGACGTAGTCGGTCGCGCGGCGGGTGCGCACGGGGTGGGACGGGGGTGGGACGTTCGGTCCCGGTGGCCCCGGCCGGACCAGGCCCCAGCGGAGGGTGACGCTGTCGATCTTGCGGGCGGCGTTCAGCGGCACGGTCAGGGTGGCGGGGAGCGAGGCGGCTTCCCACTGGGTCGCGCCGCTGCCGTCGACCGCGGCGAGGGCAGGAGCGCCGGGGTTGGCGGAGCTCGCTTCGGCGGGCGCGCAGCGGAGGGCGTTGGGGGTCGGCGCGAGGTCGGGACGGCGGGTCGGGATCGCGAGCGTCCCTCCCACGCTCACCTTCCGCGCCTTCCCGTCCCCGCTCTTCACCGGCAGCGGCGGGCCGGAGTGCAGGGTGACGGTGGTGCGGCGGGGGCCGATCGCGACGTCGAAAACGCGACCGCGCCAGTGGAGCCGGTGGAGGATGACCTCGCCGACCTGTTCGTTCAGGAGCGGGTCGAGGCGGACGGCGCCGGCGTCCCAGCGCAGGCCCGAGTAGCCGTAGAGGAACTCCTGCAGGAAGCCGCCGATCCCGGTCATGAAGGTGAAGGCGCCGCCTTCGCGCGTCTCGGAGAACTGGTTGAAGACGTCCTTGATGAACGGTTCGTAGCTGCGGCGGGTGAAGACGTAGGCGGAGCAGCCGGGGACGCCTAGGGAGGCGGTGTCGATCATCGAGACGGCGTCGGTCATCGACGGGCCGCCGGGGTCGCTGCGCGGCACGTAGTAGTCGAGGTCGGCGCGCGCGGTCTTCGCCGACATCGGCGCCGCCCACGGGTATTGCATCAGGGTGACGTCGGCCTGCTTGACCAGCTGGCCGTTGTAGTCCGCGAACTCGGGGTGGATGCCGCGCGCGGGGTCGAACGGGACGACGAGGCCGGCGGCGATCTTCGCCCAGCGCGGCGGCGCGCTCTCGCCGAGGGCCTTGGCGGCGCTCGCTGCGTCCTCGAGCACCGTGCGCGCGGCGACGTTCGTGTAGGCCTCGTCGGTCACATTGGGGTTCTCCTCGTCGGGCCCGGTGACGTGGGTGATGTGGAAGCCGCCCTCGCCGCGCTTCGCCCGCGAGGCCCAGAATTCGGCGGCGGCTGCGATGACCGGCCAGCCTTTGGTCCGCAGCCATTCGAGGTCCCCGGTCGCCAGGTAGTACTGCCACTGGGCGAGCGCGATGTCGGCGACGATGTGCTGCTCGTAGAGCCCCTCGCTGTTGATGTGAGCCGGCGGCGGGATCTGCTCGGTGCCGTCGAGCGCGCTCTCCCAGGGGAAGCGCGCGCCGGCCCAGCCGGTCCGCTGCGCGTGAATCTTCGCCTGGGCGAGACGGTCGAAGCGGTAGTCGTTCATCGCTTCCGCAAGCTGCGGGTGCTGGGCGAGGAGCGAGGGGAACATCCAGGTCTCGGCGTCCCAGAAGATGTGGCCGTTGTAGCCGTTGGAGGAGAGGCCGGCGGGCGAGATGCTCCAGTCGATCCCTTCGTTGGTGGACGACCAGAGGTAGAACTGGCTCGCGTTCACGTCGGCGGCGAGCGTCTTGTTGCCGCGGACTTCGATCCGGCCGGCCCAGAGCTTCGCCCAGGAGGCGGCGTTCTCTTCCAGCAGGGCGGCGTAGCCGAGGCCGGCGGCCTGGGACGCGGCTTCGCGGGCGGCCGTCGCGGCGTCCGCGTCTTCGGTGGTGTCGGCGACGCCGACGAACTTCGTCAGTTCGTAGGTTCCCCCAGCGGTGACAGGGAATTCGACCCGGCGGCCGATGCTCGCGTGCTTCGACCGGTCGAGCGGCTGCGTCGTCGGCGCAACGTTGGCGCTCGCGACGGTGCGGTCGGCGAGCGTCGCTTCCACCCCGGTCCCGACCGCCCGGATCGTCTCCCAATAGCCGGCGGCGTCGGCGTCCCAGCCCCGGTCGACCTGGGTCGAGAGCTTGGCCTTTTTCCCTTCGACGTTGATGTTGGCGGGCGTGCCGTCGAAGCGGTCGGCGACGGTGGCGGTGCCGGACCAGCGCGGAGTCAGGCGCAGGCGGACCAGGCCGACGTGCGGGCGGGCACGGTCGGTGAGCACTTCATAGGTGAGGTCGGTGACGTGGCCGTTCGGCGCCTTCCAGGTGGCGCGAGTGGTGACGATGCCGGTCCGCAGGTCGAGCGTCTGCCGCCATCGCGTCGTCCCCCGCCCTTTCGGGTCGAATGCCTTGCCGCCGTCGGCGAAGGTCAGGGTCGACCAGGTCGGCGTGTTGATGCGCTGCTGGACATCGCCCTTCGGCTGCGCGTAGAAGCCCGCGAGCTCCGACTGCGCCGGGACGGTGCCGGAGGCGTATCCCTGGCCGGCGGGCGGCACCCGCACGCCGAGCAGGCCGTTGCCGGTGAAGGTCGGCGCGTAGTTATCGGCGCCGGGCCGGGTGGCGGTCAGCGTGAGGTCGCCCCTGCCCTTGGCTCCGGCGGCGGCCGGGAGAACCAACAGGGCGACGAGGGCAAGCGAGAGTGCGAGAACCCTGGTGCGCACTCTTGTCCTGTTCCACACAAACGCCGCGCCGAAACATCGGTGGCGCGGGCTACCCCCCGATCGTCAGGCGGTTCACCGAGAGCATCCGTCGGCGCATCCGCTCTGGGCGACCGAGCAGCGGCAGGAGGAATCCGACCAGGAAGCCGCGGCCTCGTGGGATCGGCAGAGCGCGGATGTCGAGGATCCGCGGCGAGAGCGTCGCGAGGCGGCGCGCCTCGGCGTCGTCGAGTCCCCAGTCCCAGGGCGGCGGCGTGTAGCCACCGCGGGAGAGCTTGCCGGCCTTGCTGCGCTCGACCGCCCACGGCGCCATCGCGTCGAAGACGAAGTCGCCGCCCCCCGGGAGCGCCTCGACGATGCCGCCGACGATCGCGTCCACGTCCTCCGGCCGCAGGTACATCAGGAGCCCCTGCGCCGTGATCAGCGTCGGGCCACTGCCGAGCTCCTCGAGCCAGCCCAGGTCGGTCACCGATTCGCCGCGGGAGGTGACGCGGTCGGAGGCCGGCAGGAGGCGGCGGCGTAGGTCCTCCACCTCGGGCAGGTCGACCCCGACCCAGCGGACCGAGCCGTTGTCGACGCGCCAGAACTGCGTTTCGAGCCCCTCGCCGAGGGCGACGACGGTGCCCGCCGGATGCGCCTGCAGGAACTGCCGGACCTCGCGGTCGAAGCACTTGGTCCCGCACGGCGTCGGGACGGCGGGCCTCGAGGACGCGGTGCCAGAGCGTCCAGAGCAGGGTCTCGGGGACGCCGGCGAGGCCCGGGTCGACGCGCTCCTCGGCGGTCGCGCAACGATGTCGATTTTCAGCGGACTCGTTCGTCGTCGAGATATAAGCAAAGACGACCGAGGAGGTTGAGATGGACCTGACCGTGACCACGATGATGAGCCTGGACGGGGTGACCCAGTCCCCCGGCGCCCCGGAGGAGGACCCGAGCGGCGGCTTCGAGCTCGGCGGCTGGGCGATGCCCTACTTCGAAGAGCAGTCGATGAGACATATCGACGCGATCTTCGGGCGGGCCGATGCCTTCCTGCTGGGCCGCAAGACCTACGAGATCTTCGCCTCCTACTGGCCCGGGGTCGGCGACGAGAGCCCGATCTCGAGCGCCCTGAACAGCCGACCGAAGCACGTCGTCTCGAGCACGCTGCGCGACCTGTCCTGGGACGGCGCATCGCTGCTCGAGGGCGATCTGATCGAGGCGGTCACCGCGCTGAAGCGGGAGCCGGGGCGCGAGCTGCAGGTCCACGGCAGCATCGAGCTCACCCAGGCCCTTCTCGCCGCCGGCCTCGTCGACCGCCTCCACCTGACGGTCATCCCGGTCGCGCTGCGCGGCGGCCGCGGGCTCTTCGGGGGCGCGGTGCCGCCGACGAAGTTCCGCCTGGAAGAGTCGACGACGACGCCGACCGGGGTCCAGCTGCTCACCTTCGTCCCCGACGGCGAGATCGTCCAGGGGCACTTCTAGCGCCGGCGCCACCCTGCCGGAATTTAGGTAGCGCGGCGGCGCGGATCGGCGTAAGCTCCAAATCACACATGGGGAGGAGAGGGGATCCCTCGACTCCCACGCCATAGGCGCGGTGCCCCGGTGATCCCGGAGCCGCGACAACCGGCCCGGCGGAGGTGATCCTGAAGCGGGGCCAGAACCGAGAGGCGAGATATGACGCTCAGCGACGCGAGCGCGGTGATGGGTGCCACCGTTCCGCTCGACCCTGCGCTGCTGACCCGGGGGGATCGGGCCGAGCTGCTCAGGTACATGACGATGATGAGGACCGCCGAGGAGCGGGCCCTCAGTCTCTATAAGCAGGGCAAGGTTCCGGGGTCGTTCTACGACGGCCGCGGACAGGAGGCGATCTCGGTGGGGGCGGCGTTCGCGCTGTCGCCGCGGGACCGGCTGTGCATCCTGCACCGGGACCTCGGCGCCCATTTCGTGCGCGGCGTGACCCCAGATCGTTACCTGGCCAACTACATGGGCCGGGCCGGCGGCGTGACCGGCGGCAAGGACGGCAACCTCCACTTCGGCGACCGCTCGCTGGGGTGTGTGGGGATGGTGTCGATGCTGCCCGACATGGCGCTGGTCGCCAACGGGATGGCGCTGGCGATGAAGATGCGCAGCGAGGCGCGGGTGGCGCTGACCTTCTTCGGTGAGGGCTCGACCGCGAACGGCCAGTGGCACGAGGCGATGAACTTCGCCGGGGTCCAGCGGCTGCCGGTCGTCTTCGTCCTGGAGAACAACCGCTTCGCCTACTCGACGCCGAACGAGCTCGAGTTCGCGGCGGACCCGGTCGAACGGGCCGAGGGGTACGGGCTGCCCGGCATCGAGGTCGACGGCAACGACGTCGAGGCCGTGTTCGCCGCCGTCCACGCGGCGGTCGAGCGGGCGCGCGACGGCGCCGGGCCGACGCTGGTCGAGTGCCAGACGATGCGCATGCACGGTCACGGCGCCCACGACGACATGGGCTACGTGCCGCCGGAGATGCTCGCCGAGTGGGAGGCGCGCGACCCGATCGGGAGCTACGCCGCACGGCTGGTCGAGGACCTCGGCTTCGCCGCGGATGAGGTCGAGCGGATCTCCGACGAGGTGCGCGCGTACGTCGCCGAGTGCGCCGAGCGCGCGCTGGCATCACCGATGCCGGAGCCCTCGAGCGCGCTGGAGGGCGTCTTCGCCGACCGCTGGGAGCCGCTCGGCGACGGCATGGCGCCGTGGTCGGGGTGGGCGACGGAGTCGGGCAACCGGCCGATGGGAGATCCCACGCTCGACCCGACGTTCGAGAGGAGGGCCGCCTGATGGCCGAGCTGACCTACCTCGAGGCGATCTCCGACGGATTGCGCACGGAGATGCGACGTGACGAATCGGTGTTCTGCCTGGGCGAGGACATCGGGGCGTTCGGCGGTGCCTTCAAGGTGACCGATGGCTTCGCGGAGGAGTTCGGGGCCGAACGCGTGCTCGACACGCCCCTCGCCGAGAACGCGATCGTCGGTGCCGCGACCGGCGCGGCGATCGAGGGCATGCGCCCGGTCTGCGAGATGCAGTTCGCCGACTTCATCGCCTGCGGCTTCGACCAGCTCGTGAACGTTGCGGCGAAGCTCCACTACCGGCAGGGACAGAGCGTGCCGCTCGTCGTCCGACTCCCCTCCGGCGGCGGCTTCTCCGGCGGCCCGTTCCACTCCCAGAACCCGGAGGCCTGGTTCCTGCAGGCGCCGGGGCTGAAGGTGGTGGCGCCGGCGACCGCGGCGGACGCCAAGGGCCTGCTGGCGAGCGCGATCCGGGATCCCAACCCGGTCTGCTTCCTCGAGCACAAGGGCCTCTACCGGCACGTGCGCGGCGAGGTGCCGGAGGGGGAGTACACAGTGCCGATCGGCGAGGCGCGGGTGGCGCGCGAGGGTGGCGAGCTGACCGTGATCGCCTACGGCTCGGCGGTGCCGCTGGCGCTGGCGGCGGCCGAGGCGCTCGGCGAGGACATCGAGGTGATCGACCTGCGGACGCTGTGCCCACTCGACACCGAGGCGATCCTCACGTCGGCGCGGAAGACCGGCAAGGTGCTGATCGCCCACGAGGCGACCCGCGCATGCGGGGTCGGCGCGGAGGTGGCGGCGCTGATCGGCGCGGAGGCCTTCGAGGACCTCGACGCCCCGATCCGGCGCCTGACCGCACCCGACGTGCCGATCCCGTTCAGCCCACCGCTCGAGCAGGAGGTCCTGCCCCAGCTCGACGACATGAAGGAGGCCTGCCGTGAGCTCCTCGCCTACTGAAGTCGCAGCCCAGATGGCGCGGACCGTGGAGATCGCGATGCCGCAGATGGGGATCTCGGTCGCCGAGGGCACGATCGTCGAGTGGCGCGTGCGCCCCGGCGACCGGGTCGAGGCGGACGAGACGGTCTGCGATGTCAGCACCGACAAGGTCGACGTCGAGATCCCGGCCCCGGCGGCGGGTCGGCTCGCGCGGATCGTCGCCGGGCCGGGCGAGACGGTCGAGGTCGGCGCGGTGCTCGCCGAGCTGGAGGTTGGCGACGGCGCGCCGGTCGAGGAGCCGTCGGATCCGGACCGCACCCAGGTCTACTCGCCGGTCGTGCGGCGGATGGCCGCCGACAAGGGCGTCGACCTCGAACAGGTCGAAGGCCACGGCATCGGTGGACGGGTGCGCAAAGCCGACCTCGTCGCCTTCTTGGAAGAGAAGAAGGAGCGGCCGCTCCATACGGAGTCGCCCTACCGGGCGGAGCCGGAGCCGGAGCCGGCGGTCGCCTACCCCGTCGACGACCTCCTCGGCCCCACCCACCGCGAGCCGATGTCGCCGATGCGCCGGCAGATCGCCGCGCACATGGTCGAGTCCCGCCACACGGCGGCGCACTGCACGACGGTCGTCGAGGTCGACTTCGGCCGTGTGGCCGCCCGCCGGGCGGAGCTCCGCCCGCGGATGGCGGATCGCGGGGTCAATCTCACCTACCTCGCCTTCGTCGCCTGCGAGGTGGTCGCGGCGCTGGAGCGCCATCCGATCCTCAACGCCTCGGTCGAGGGCGAGGAGGTCGTCCACCACGAGGACGTCAACCTCGGCATCGCGGTGGCGCTGGAGGACGGGCTGATCGTGCCGGTGATCCGGCAGGCGCAGCGCCTCAGCCTCGAGGGGATGGCGGCAGCGATCGGCGACCTCGCCGCGCGGGCGCGCGAGAAGCGCCTGCAGCCCGACGACGTGCAGGGCGGCACGTTCACGATCACCAACCCGGGCCAGTTCGGCGCGGTGCTGGCGACGCCGATCATCAACCCGCCGCAGGTGGCGATCCTCGACCTGGAGGCGGTGGTGAAGCGGCCGGTGGTGGTGGAGCGCGATGGCGAGGACTCGATCGCGATCCGCCCGATGTCCTACCTCTGCATGTCGTGGGACCACCGGGCACTCGATGGGGCCGAGGCGGCGCGCTTCCTCGGCGAGCTGAGACAGGGCCTGGAGAAAGGAAGGGACGAGCGATGAGCGCTCACGCAGGAGTGCGGTGGCCCGAGGCGGCCGCCGATTACGAGGAGCTGCGGGTCGTGAGCGGCCCGCGCAGCGGGGTGACGATCGCGATCGCCGTCCACTCGACGATCCTCGGACCGGCCCTGGGCGGGGCGCGGATGTGGCATTACGACTCGCCCGGCGACGGGATCGAGGACGCGCTGCGGCTGGCGCGGGCGATGACCTACAAGGCGGCCGCGGCGGGACTCCCGCTCGGCGGCGGCAAGGGAGTGATCTGCGCCCCGACGCCGGAGCGGCCCGAGGGCGAATCGCGGCGCGCGATGCTGCTCGACTTCGGCGATGCGGTCGCCTCGCTCGGCGGCAAATATGTGACTGCCGAGGACGTCGGCACCGGCGCCGCCGACATGGCGGTGATCGCCGAGCGCACGTCCCACGTCGTCGGACTGCCGGATGAGCGCGGCGGCAGCGGCGACCCGAGCCCGGTCACCGCGCGCGGGGTCCTGGCGGCGCTGCGTGCATGCCTCGAGCACCGCTTCGGCGACCCGTCACTCAAGGGCGTGCGCGTCTGCGTCGTCGGCGCGGGCCACGTCGGCGGGCGGCTCTCTCGGCTGCTCGCCGGCGGCGGTGCGGAGGTGACGATTACCGACGTCGATCCCTCCCGTCGCGCCCTCGCCGAGGAGCTCGGCGCGAGGTGGGTCGGTCCCGGCGACGCCATCCTCACCGAGTGCGACGTCCTCGCGCCGTGCGCCCTCGGCGGCGTTATCGACGAGACCACTGTCGATCGCCTCCGCTGCGGGATCGTCTGCGGCGCGGCGAACAACGTCCTCGCCGACGAGTCCCTGGCGGCCGACCTGACCCGGCGGGGCATCGTCTACGCCCCCGATTTCATCGCCAACGCCGGCGGTCTGATCAACGTCTACGCCGAGCTCCACCATCTCGACCGCCAAGCGGTCGCGGCCTTGGTCGACAACATCGGCGAGACGATCGCCCTGGTCCTCGACGCCGCCGACCGCCACGGCACCACGCCGCTGGCCGAGGCCCAGGCCTTGGCCCTCCAGCGCCTCCGCGCCACCTCCGCCGCCGCGGCGTGACCAGCGGCGGCAGGTGCGTTCGTACTTGGTTCGGCATACGAGCCCTAAGTACGAACGCACCCGGGTGAGAATGGAGGCCCGATGAGGTACGCCGACCGACAACTCGAAATCCTGGCGCTCCGCCCCTCGCCGTTCGGGGACGATCCGGACGTCG
>JBOGYZ010000213.1:0-4042 GCA_050697015.1 Solirubrobacterales bacterium | reverse complement strand
CCCCCTGGACGAACGTCCCGCTGTTGTGAGGGAAGGGGGTCGCCCTGACGCCGCTACGCAACCCGTGCGCTGACGAGCTGATCCCGCCCCGACCCCTTGGCCTCATACAAAGCCTTGTCGGCCCGAGCGACAAGTTCGTCGACGGTCTCCCCCGGCCGCCACACGGCCAGCCCCGCCGAGCAGGTCTGACCGTCCGGGGTCGCCGCCCGCAGCCGCTCGAGGATCGCGGTCGCGTCGCCGGGCCCGCAGTCGGGCAGGATGACGAGGAACTCCTCGCCACCGAAGCGCAGGATCGTGTCTTCGCCCCGCAGCGCCTCGTCCCAGGCCGCGGCGCAGTCGCGCAGCACCTTGTCGCCGGCGAGGTGCCCGTAGGTGTCGTTGTAGGCCTTGAAATGGTCGATGTCGATGATCGCCAGGCAGATTTCGGACCCGCCCCGCAGCGCCCGCGCCATCTCCCGCGGCAGCTGGTCGTCGAGCGCGCGGCGGTTCGGCAGCCCGGTGAGCGCATCGGAGCGGGCCAGCTTCTCGTTCTCGGCGATCAGCGCCTCGCGCTCCTCCTCGAGCGCCTTCTGTCGGGTGATGTCGGTGGAGCGGGCGTAGACGAGCTCCTCCTCGGGCTCGAAGACCGAGCTCGTCCGCAACCAGTGCCAGCTGCCGTCCTTGGCCCGCACCCGCGTCTCCAGGTTGTCCGAGACGCCGCCGGAGAACACCCGCAGCGCCTCCTCCGTCGCGTGCGCGTGATCGTCAGGGTGGGTGAACTCGAGCAGCCCCCGGCCGCGCATCTCCACCGGCCGGTAGCCGAGGTTGCGCTGCCAGGCGCCGTTGACCTCGATGCAGCGTCCCTGCGAGTCCATCGTGCAGAGCATGTCTTGGGAGAGGTCGAAGAAGTGGCGGGCGCGGGCGTCCGCGCGTTCGCGGCGCGAGGCAAGGTTGTTGACGAAGAGCATCAACACCGTCAGCGAGACGATGCTGAAGATCCAGCGGGTTACCGGCGAGTAGCCGCCGGACCCTTCGACCAGGACGAGGGCGACCGCGTAGACCAAGAGCAGCCAGGCCAGGTGGAGCGCGGCGGCGCGGCGGGAGAAGAAGTAGGCGGAGATCAGCGTTCCCCAGCTGAAGATCGTCCCGTACTGGCCGACGGCGAGGCCGGACTCCCAGATCAGGACCGAGGTGGTGAGCGCGGTCCCGGCGAGCAGCAGGTGGGTCAACGCGATCGGCACGCGCGCGGAGGCGAACCAGACCACGCCACCGACCACCGCCATCCCGGCGGCGGTCGCGCAGAGGGCGGTGAGGTGGCCGCCGGAAGGGTGCGGCAGGATCAGCGAAAGGGCGACGAGGCCGGCGCCGGCGAGCAGCAGTGCCCCGGTCGCCCGCGCCTCCGAACGGCCGAGAGGACGGATCTCCTCACGCGCTGAGATGCCGGTCGCCATAACAGCGTATGAATCGACCAACCAGCCGCTTTCTTTAGCCCGGAACCGGTGTGGAAACCTTGATCGTGCCGCGCAGCCAGGGGTGGATCGCGTCCATGAACCAGAGCCTGGTCCCGGCCTTCGCCGTGACCTCCTGGGCGAAGCGCCCACCGCGTTCGGTCCCCGAGTACCAAGAGTCTCCCGGCACCGTCTTGGTGCCCATCGTGTCCCAGCCGGGCGAGCCCGCTTCGGCCGGGTTGATCGTCGGCACCCCTTCGCCGTGCACGCCCTGCCATTCGGCGATCGCCCAGCAGATGTGGCCGGGGGTGAAGCAGATCGCCTGCGCGTGCTTCGTTTTCGGCAGGTAGCCGCGCCGGACCAGGGAGAAGGTGATCGGGCCGACCTTCTGCGGATTGGTCTTGTCGACGACTTTCAGCTCGTCGCCTTCGACCACGGTTTCCGGCCCGACGAACTGCAGCTTCCCCGCGACTTCTTCGACCGCGATCGTCACCGTGTTCCCGGTCGGCGTCGGGACCGGGACCGGCGCGGCGGCCACGGCGCTACCCGCGCCCACGCCCACGCCGAGCGCGACGATGGCGAGCAGGACTGAACGACCCAGGGACGACATCGACCGGAGGATAAGCTCCCGGGCATGGCCAACACGTACCTCCATACCTGTTATCGGATCGGCGACATCGACAATTCGGTCGCTTTCTACGAGAAGCTCGGGTTCTCCGAGGTGCGCCGGATGCCGATCGGCGACGAGGCGATCAACGTCTTCATGGCCCTCGAGGACGGCAACCCGATCCTCGAGCTCACCTACAACCACGGCGTCGACACTTACGAGATGGGCACGGGCTACAACCACATCGCCCTCCTCGTCGCCGACCTCGACGGCACGCTGGCGGCCCTGGCCGAGCAGGGCGTCGAGCCCGAGAAGCCCCCCTACCGCCCCGGCGGCCGCACCACCGGCAGCCGCATCGCCTTCGTCCGCGATCCCGACCAGTACCGGATCGAGCTGGTCGAGCGCGCCGACGGCACCGAGTAGCGCCTCACGGCTGAGGCGGCGTGGGCCAGCCTCGCAAGGAATTCGCCCTATGGGCTCACACCCCGCTTTCAGCGGGGGTCGCGGCCGAGGGGAGCGCACACCAGTGCGTGACCCGAAGGCGAGCGACCGAGCACACCGCGAGGCGCCCCCACGCCGCCTCAGGGTCAGCCTTCGGGGGAGACGCCGCCGCCTGCGGGAGCGTGGGTCACTTCTTCTTCGGGTTCTTCTTCGACCGGGGCTTCGGTTTCTTCTTCGAGCCCTTCTTCTTCTTCTTCGCCTTCGCCTTCTTCGAATTCTTCGTATTCGTTTTCTTCGCCGGTCGAGTGCGAGTAGCTCCCACTCGTCGTGTGGCCACCGTTGAGCGCGGAGAGTTCGGGCAGCGTTTCAGGCGTTTCGAAGGCCGGGCAGTTGTTCGCCGTCGCCTGTTCCATGTAGTAGCGCCAGATCGGGCCGGCGGTCGGGCCGCCGAAACCGGTCCGTTCGCGCGAACGCGGGTGGCCGACCCAGACCGCGGTCGAGAATTCAGGCGTGTAGCCGACGAACCAGGCGTCGGATTCTTCCTCGGAGGTGCCGGTCTTGCCCGCGGCTTCGGAGCAGTAGGGCAGGTTGGTATACCCGGCGCCGGTGCCTTCGGTGATCACGCCTTTGAGGACGTTGGTGACGTCGTAGGCCTGGCCCGGCGTGAGAACGCGGTCGCCTGATTCGCTTTCGATTTCGTCGACCTTGCCATCGGGGAATTCGACTTTGCTGATCGCGGTCGGATCGTGATGGACCCCGCCGCTGGCGAGGGTCGCGTAGCCGTCCGCCTGTTCGAGCGGCGAGACGCCGTAGGCGAGGCCGCCGATCGCCTCCGCCGGGACCGACTGGAGCGGCGCTTCGATGCCCATTTCGTGCGCCGTCTGGGTCACGTTTTCCGGGCCTACGTCGAGGTCCAGCTGGGCGAAGACGACGTTGATCGAGTTCACGGTCGCCTGCGTCAGGGACATCGTGCCACCACCGGGCTCGTCGTTGTTGACTTCCCAGGTGCCGCCACCGGGGATTTCCAGCGTCATCGGCGAGGTGCCGTCGTAGTAGGTGTCGTCGGGGTTGATCCCCTGCTTGATCGCCGTCGTCAGCACGTAGGGCTTGAACGAGGAACCGGGCTGCTTCTTCGCCTGCCAGGCGTAGTTGAATTCTTCTTCGCCTTCTTCGCCGGGGGTCGAGGCGAGGGCGAGGATCGCGCCGGTTTTCGGGTCGACCGAGGCGAGGCCGGTCACCGGTCCGCCACCTTCCCAGCAGACGCCGGATTCAGAGCAGGTGGCGACCGCCGCTTCGGCGTCTTCCTGAAGTTCGGGGCTGATCGTCGTGTAGGCCTTCAGCCCGCCGTTGCGGACCGTGTTGATCCCGTAGCGGGCGATCAGTTCCTGTTCGACCAGGTTGTAGAGGAACGGGTCGTTGACGTGGGAATAGCGGTGGCCCTTGTCGAGGCCGAGGCCGCTGGTCCGCGCCTTCAGGTAACGCTCACGGGTGATGTAGCCCTGTTCCCACATCGTCCCCAACACCTCGTTGCGGCGCTGCAGCGCGGCCTTCGGATCCTGGAACGGGT
>JBOGYZ010000212.1:0-10194 GCA_050697015.1 Solirubrobacterales bacterium | reverse complement strand
GCCACAGCCTGCCAGGGCCGCCACGAGACGACCGGGACGCACCTCGGACGGCCGCAGCGACCGCGAAGCCCCTCGCGGAGTCGACCCTTCTACCCCCGGCGCGGGGGCAGCCACTGGAAGCGCTTCGAGGCCACGGCGCCTCCCAGCACCGCCCAGCCGACCAGGATCGCGAAGTCGATGAGGACCGGGCCGGTCGGGACCGCGCCGACGTAGGCCCGGTGGACCAGGTCGGCGACGTGCTCGACCGGGAAGATCTTCGCGACGATCTGGAGGAACTTCGGCAGTTCCGACAGCGGGATCCAGATCCCCGAGATGAAGAAGAGCGGGAAGGTGATCAGCTGGATCATCGGCTGGGCGGTGTCGGCCGAGTCGGCGAAGGTGCTGAGCGCGTAGCCGAGGCCGCAGAAGGCGAAGGCGCCGCCGATCACCCCGAGCACCAACGAGACCCAGCCGTTCGACGGGATGTGGACGCCGAAGGCGACCGCGCCGACGACCAGGAGCAGGGCCACGGTGCCGATCGCCATCAGGACGACGGTGAGCGACTGGCTGGCGATCAGCGCCCAGGCCGGCATCGGCGTCGCCCGCCGGCGCTTCAGGATCCCCATCTCCCGCTGCTGCACGACCGTCGCCACCAGCATCGCCAGCGTGGTCAGGGTCAGGGAGAAGACGACGACGCTCGGCACGAAGAACTGCCGATAATCGACCGTCACCCCGCTGACGGTCGTTTCGCCGCCGTGGAAGACGCCGGCCAGCAGCACCAGCAGGATCAGCGGGATGACCAGCGTGAACATCCGCGCTCTTTTGTTGCGCAGGAAGGCACGCAGCTGGAAGCGGGTGACGTGCAGGACCAGGTCCATCAGATTGCCTCCTCCTTCTCGGCGCCGGCCGCTTCCGCGGTCAGGCGCAGGTAGACGTCCTCCAGGGTGGGCCGGCGGACCTCGAGCTCGCCGACCTCGATGCCGCGCCCTTCGGCCCAGGAGCCGAGCCGACCGAGGTCGGCGAGCGGCGCGGCGCTGTGCAGTTCGATCCGCCCGCCCCGGCGCTCCGGCTGCATCAGCGCCAGCAGGTCGTCCGGAAGTTCCCAGTCGGAGGTGCCGGGCGGCAGGGTGAAGAGGATCTCCGAGGCGGCGAGGTCACGGTGGCCGATCGTCGCCGGCGTGCCCTCGTCGATGATCCGCCCGCCCGCGATCACCGCGATCCGGTCGGCGAGCCGCTCCGCCTCCTCCATGTAGTGGGTGGTGAGGAAGATCGTCTTGCCGAGTTCACGCAGGCCGTCGAGCATCTTCCAGGCGTCGCGGCGCGCCGCCGGATCGAAGCCGGTGGTCGGCTCGTCGAGGAAGATCAGCTCCGGGTCCCCGATCAGCGCCAGGGCGACGTCGAGCCGCCGCCGCTGGCCGCCGGAGAGCGTCCCGGTCATCTTCGCCGCCGCCTCCCGGCCGAGCCCGACCAGCTCCAGCGTCTCGCCGACCGGGCGTGGCGTCTTATAGAGACCGGCATACAGTTCCATGCACTCGCGCACGGAGAGCTCCTGCTCGCCGGGCGACTCCTGCATCACGATCCCGACGCGCTGGCGCCAGTCCGAGGTCGCGTGGGCGGGATCGACGCCGAGCACTTCGACTTCCCCCGCGTCGCGGCCCCCGAACCCCTCGAGGATCTCGATCGTCGTCGTCTTCCCGGCGCCGTTGGGCCCGAGGAACGCGAAGATCTCTCCGTGGTCGACCTCGAGGTCGACCCCTGCGACGGCTTGGACGTCCCCGAAGGAGCGCCGCAGCCCGTGAACGCGTATCGCCGTATCCATGGCGGAGAAGCTACGGCGGGCGGCGTCGATCCGCATCGGCTCGGGCGCCGAACTTCGCCCTCAACCCCTGGGTGGAGGCGCCTCCCCAACGCTCAACCCCGGCGCCCATGACAACCCGGAGGCCGCCTCCTAATCTGTGTGCATGCAGGTCTTCCGCCCGAACGACCAACCGGACCGCCCGCAGGGGATCATGTTCCTGCGCGACAAGCTCCGCAAGGAGGGCAAGTCGACGGCGCGGATGCGGGTCTGGCCGGTTGTCTCGATGACCCTGATCCTGATCTCCGGCCTGATCGGCACCCCCACTCCGGCGCTCTGGGGCGAAGGCCTGGTGACGTTGCTAGGCGGCGGCACGCTGGCGATCCTGATCGCGATCGAGCTGATCTACGACCCCCAGGACGACCGCGCCGAGTTCATCTTCATCCTGCTGCTCGGCCTCTCCTCGATCGCGTTGATGACGGTGCAACCGTCGGGGACGGCGGTGCTCGGCACCTACGCGGCGGTCGCCTCGGCGGTCATCCGGCTGCCGAAACGGTTGGCGCTGATGGCGATCATCCCGATCGTCGCGATCGTCGACATCGGCATCCTGGCGGCCGCCAGCGAACGCTTCCTCGTCTTCGCCTGGACCAACATCGCCTACATCTTCATGTTCGTGATCGGGCACCTGCTGCGCCTCTCCGAGAACCATCAGATCCAGGCGCAGGCGCTGCTCGAGGAGGAGGAGCGGACGCGGCTGGCGCGCAACGAGGCGGCGGCGCTCGACGAGCGCAGCCGGATCGCGCGGGAGCTTCACGACGTTCTCGCCCACTCCCTCTCGGCGCTCTCGGTGGAGCTCGAGGGAGCGCGCCTCCTGGCCCTCGACCGCGATGTCGATTCCGAGGTGATCGCGGCGATCGGCCGCGCCCACCGTCACGCCGCCTCCGGCCTCGACGAGGCGCGGGCGGCGATCAAAGCGCTGCGCGGCGACTCGGTCCCCGGCCCCGACAAGCTGGAGGAGCTGCTCGAGGACATGCGCGCGAGCGGCATCGACTGCACGCTGGAGATCGGCGGCGACCCCCGCCGCCTGCCCTCCGAAGCGGCCCTGGCGGTCTTCCGCACTGCCCAGGAGGCGCTCACCAACGTGCGCAAGCACGCCGAGGAGGCCGAGCGGGTGTCGATCCGCCTCGACTACGACCCCGACGGCGTGCAGCTGATCGTCGCCGACTCCCACGGCGACGGGGCCGAGCCACGGGTGCCGCAGCCGGCGGCGCTGGGGAGCACCGGCAGCGGCTACGGCGTCAGCGGGATGCGCGAGCGGGCCGAGCTGATCGGCGGCCGCCTCCTCGCCGGGCCGACCGAGGACGGCTTCCGGGTCGAGCTGTGGGTGCCGGCGTGACCGAGGGGAACGGTGCCCGCGCCGCGGGCCCGCTACGGGTGGTCGTCGCCGACGACCAGCGCGTCGTCCGCGAGGGCCTGACCTTGATGCTGGGACTGATCGACGGGATCGAGCCGGTCGGAGCCGCCGCCGACGGCGAGGAGGCGCAGACACTGGTCGCCGCCGAGCGGCCCGACGTCGTCCTGATGGACCTGCGGATGCCACGCCTCGACGGCATCGAGGCGACCCGACGGCTGGCCCAGACCCACCCCCACGTCGGCGTCGTCGCCCTCACCACCTACGCCGACGACGAGACCGTCGTCCAGGCCCTGCAGGCGGGTGCCCGCGGCTACCTGACCAAGGACGCCGGCGCCGAGCAGATCCAGAGCGCGGTCGAGCGGGTCGCGGCGGGCGAGGCGGCGATCGACCCGGCCGTCCAGCGCCAGCTCCTGACCGCGGTGCAGCGCGGCGAGGCGCCGCCCTGCCCGGAAGACGACGAGCTGCCCGACGGCCTGACCCCGCGCGAGGCGGAGGTGCTGGAGCTGATCGCGGCTGGACTCTCGAACGGCGAGATCGCCACCCGCCTGGTGGTCAGCGGCGCCACCGTGAAGAGCCACGTGAACCACCTCTTCGCCAAGATCGGCGCCCGCGACCGCGCCCAGGCGGTCGCCTACGCCTACCAGCACGAACTAGTGGCCCCGGCCGACGACTGAGGCGCCAACTCCACGTCGTCCGCGCGGTTGCGGCTGGCCGAGATGGGTCCTGGGCGTCTCGGTCACGGCCCTGGCTGGCTGTGACCGCGCCCGATACGCCCAGGACGTGAGGGGTCCGTGGGACACCCGGCACCGGGACGGCACGAAGGTCGGACTTCCGTGACCCTTCTGCATGAAAGTCGGCTCCGGCGAAGGATGAGTTCGCAGTTCTCCGCGCTATGCGCGGGAAAGTGCGAACTCACCGGGGGTGACGATGAGGAAGGCGCGCGGAAGGGTGACGTTCCCGGCATCTTCGTGACGAGGCCGGCTTCCGTCACGGATCCGTGGCCCTCCCGTGACCCGCCCGGCACGATCCCTCATCACTCCCCACAATCCCGGCCGTCTCGGCCACGGCCACAGCCTGCCAGGGCCGTGGACGAGACGGCCCTTCCCTTTCCCGGGCGCCAGCCTGCCGCGGCCGGATGAGTTCGCACTTATCCGCGGATAGCGCGGAGAACTGCGAACTCAGTCGGGAGGAGGCGGGGCGGGCTAGCCGCGGATGGCTTCGAGGCGCGCGAGGATCTCGGGCACGTGCGTCAGGTACGCGCCGTAGTCGAAGACCGCGTCGAGGTCCAGCTGCGGGGCGGCTTCGCCGATGAGGTCGCGGAATTCGGTGCCCGTGTCCCAGGCCTTCTGGGCGTTCTCCTGGACCAGGCGGTAGGCGTCGTCGCGGGTCATCCCGGACTCGACCAGGGCGGTGAGGGCGCGCTGGCTGAAGAGGGCGCCGTGGGTGATGTTGAGGTTGGCGCGCATCCGCTCGCGGTGGAGGGTCATGCCGGAGGCGACGCTGGTCGCCAGGCCCTGCATGTAGTCGAGGACGATGGTCGAGTCGGGCAGGATCACCCGCTCGGCGCCGGAGTGGGAGATGTCGCGCTCGTGCCAGAGGGCGACGTCCTCGAAGCCGGTCTGGGCGTAGCCGCGCAGGACGCGGGCGAGGCCGGTGACCCGCTCGGTGCGGATCGGATTGCGCTTGTGGGGCATCGCCGAGGAGCCCTTCTGGCCCGCGCGGAACGGCTCCTCGACCTCGCGCACCTCGGTTTTCTGCAGGTTGCGGATCTCGGTGGCGAAGCGCTCGAGGCCGGCGCCGGCGAGCGCGATCGTCGCGGTCAGCTCGGCATGGCGGTCGCGCGGGATCACCTGGGTGGCGACCGGCTCGATCGCGAGGCCGAGCTTCTCCATCACCCGCGCCTCGACCGCCGGCGGCACCGAGGCGTAGGTCCCGACCGCGCCGGAGAGCTTCCCGTACGCGAGTTCGGCGAACGCCTCTTCAAGCCGTCCCAGGTTGCGGTCGGCCTCGAAGGCGAAGCCCGCGAGCCGCAGCCCGAAGGTGGTCGGCTCGGCGTGGACGCCGTGGGTGCGCCCGACGCAGAGCGTGTCGCGCTCCTCCAGCGCCCGGTCGATCAGCGCGTCGCGGTACTCCTGCGCGCCCTTGACGAGGATCGCGCCCGCCCGCTTCAGCTGCAGCGCCAGCGCCGTGTCGAGCACGTCGGAGGAGGTCAGCCCGTAGTGGAGCCACTGGGCGCCCTCGGACCCGACCGAGGCGGCGACCACGTCGACGAAGGCCGCCATGTCGTGGTCGGTGATCTTCTCCCGCTCGTCGACCGCCTCGACCGTGAAGGTCGCCCGCTCACGCGCCGCCGTCGCGACCTCGGCGGGGACGACGCCCTCCGCCGCCCAGGCCTCGGTCGCCGCCAGCTCGACCTCGAGCCAGGTCTCCAGCTTCGCCTGCTGGGTCCAGACGGCGCCGATCTCGGGACGGGTGTAGCGCTGGATCACGCGTTGATTATCCGCGCTGCCAAGACGCCCGCGTTTTTCGCGCCGTCGATGGCGACGCAGGCGACCGGGATCCCGGGCGGCATCTGCACCGCGGAGAGCAGCGCGTCGAGCCCGCCGAGGCTCTTGCCGAGAATCGGCACGCCGATCACCGGCAGGTCGGTCTGGGCGGCGGCGACGCCGGGCAGTGCGGCCGACATCCCGGCCCCGGCGATGATCACCTTCAGCCCGCGCGCCCGCGCGGTCGTGCAGAACTCGTGCACCTTGTCCGGATCGCGGTGCGCGCTCATCACGTGCACTTCGGAGTCGATCCCCTGTTCGGTGAGGTACTTCTCCGCCGGGAGCATCTTCTCCATGTCGTTTTTCGATCCCATGATGATCCCGACCAGCGGGCCCGATGCCTCGTAGTCCTGCTCGATCTGGTGGAGCTCGGCCTCGGCCTGCGGGTCCGGCGCCTCGGCGGTCCGGATCTCGGGCTGGTTCGGGTCGACGATGTCGCTCATGGGGTTCCCTCCGGGGCTGGGTTGTTCAAGGACTGGCGAGGCGATCGACCGCGCGGGCCGCGATGTCGCCGCGGACCTGCATTCCGTCGAAGGAGATCCGGCTCGCCGCATCGTACGCACGATCGCGCGCCGCGGCCGGGTCGGGGCCGAGCCCGGTCACGTTGAGGACGCGCCCGCCGGCGGTGACGATCTCGCCGTCTTGCGCCGCGGTCCCGGCGTGGGTCACCTCGGCGATCGCCGCGGCCTCGTCGAGCCCGCGGACGACGTCACCCTTCGAGGAGCTCTCCGGGTAGCCCGCGGAGGCGAGCACCACGGTCACGGCCCAGTCGTCGTCGAACTCGGCGGACATCCCGGCGAGGCCACCCGGCTCGCGCGCGGCGCGGAAGAGGTCGACGATGTCGGAGCGCAGCCGCGGCAGCACCGCCTGCGTCTCGGGGTCGCCGAAGCGCACGTTGAACTCGATCACCTTGGGACCGTCGGCGCAGATCATCAGCCCGGCGTAGAGGACGCCGTGGAAGGGGGTGCCGCGCTCGGCCATCGCCGCGACGATCGGCCGGTGGATGCGCTCGACGATGTCGTCGATCTCCGCCGCGCCCGCCAGTCCCGGCACCGGCGAGTAGCTGCCCATCCCGCCGGTGTTCGGCCCCTCGTCGCCGTCGAAGATCCGCTTGTAGTCCTGGGCGGGGGAGAGGGGCACCACGTTCTCGCCATCGCAGAGCGCCAGCAGCGAGAGCTCTTCGCCCTCGAGGAACTCCTCCATCACCACCGCCGTCGCGCCGAAGCGGCGCTCGGTGAAGTAGACGTCGAGCGCGCCGCGCGCCTCGACCTCGTCTGCGCAGAGGATCACGCCCTTGCCCGCGGCGAGGCCGTCGGCCTTCAGCACGGTGGGGTAGGCGGTCGCGGCGAGCGCGGCGTCGGCCTCATCGCGGTCGCGCAGCAGGACGTGGGACGCGGTCGGCACCCCCGCCGCCGCCATCAGCCCCTTGGCGAAGGCCTTCGAGCCCTCCAGCTCGGCCGCCGCCCGGCTCGGGCCGAAGGCCGGCACTCCGGCGGCCTCGAGTGCGTCGACGGCGCCGACGACGAGCGATGCCTCGGGACCGATCACCGCGAGGTCGACGCCCTGCTCCGTCGCCAGCGCGACGATCGCGTCGACGTCCTCGACCGCGACCTCGGGAAAGCACTCCGCGTCCGCCGCGATCCCCGCGTTGCCGGGCGCGCAGAGCACCTCCGGGGACGCCGCCGAGCGCCGCAGCGCCCGGACGATCGCGTGCTCGCGGCCGCCGCTGCCGACTACGAGGGCCTTCAAGAAGTGAGGTCCGAGGCGGGCATCGCGGTCAGCGTGCGGCTGGTCATCGTGCCGCGCGACCCGAGCTCCACCGAGATCTTCGCCATCGTCTGCTCATCGGGAGCCTCGATCACCGTGACGAAGTCGTACTCGCCGAGCGTCGCGTACTGGGCGATCACCGTGCCGCCCATCTGCTCGACCTCCTTGTTCACCTCGGTCGTCCGCCCTGGATTGTTCTTCAGGGTCCGCAGGCCCTCGGCGGTCAGGTTGGTCAGCATCAGATAAGTCGGCATGGCTCCTCCCTTGGAATCCTAGTGGCCGAAATCGTTCCGTGGTTCCTTTCCCCACTTGGCGTGGATTACGAACCACGGAAGCGAGGGGTGGCCTAGTACCCGGCGGGGTGCCGGACGACGAACCCTTCCGGGTAGGGCGGTTCGGCGTGCCAGCGGGGGCCGGTGCCGCTCGCGTCGCCGACCGTGTCCCAGCGCAGCCCGGCGATCACCATGTAGGTGTGGGTCGCGTTGGCGTAGATCGTGATCCACTTGCCGGGACCGGGTTCGCCGTAGCTCTCCAGCGAGCCGGAGGTGAGCGGCGACTCCAGCAGCCCCGCGCCGTAGAGGGCGAAGCTGACCGCGCCGGAGCAGTCGTAGCCGTAGCTGTAGAAGGAGGCGTGGCCGCCGCCCCAGACGTAGGGGGTGGTGGCGATCGAGTTGGCGGCGGCGATCGCGGCCTTGATCGCGGGGGGCGCGCTGGCCGGCGCGGCGGCGAGGCCGTTCGGCTGGATCGCCGCTTCGGCGCCGGTGACCTGCGTTTCGGCGGCCAGCGGGGCGACGCGCCAGCCGACGTAGTGGGTCTTGCAGCCGCCTTCGATCTCTTCGGCATCGGCGAGGACCTCCTCGACGTACCAGGCGGCCTGGTTGTGGGCGAAGACGCCGGCTTCCAGCGAGCCCTTCGACCAGATCTCACGGGCCAGCGTCGCGGCCGAGTCGAAGACGTCGGCGTGTTCGATGTGGCCGTCGTCGTCGCCGTCGACGCGGAACTGCTTCCACTCGCTCGCTTCCAAGCCGAGCGGGCCGGTTTCTTCGAGCTGCTTCTTGTCCATCCCGCGGCCGAAGTTCGACTCGAGGCGGGCGATCGCCGCGAGCGCCCAGACGCCGCGCTTGCCGAGTTCGTAGCGTGCGGCGGCCTGCTCGAAGGCTTCCAGGTATTCGGCCGGGATCTGCTGCTTCCAGCCCGGCGCCGCTTCGCAGCGCAGGACTTCGATCTGCGGGCTGAGGCCGGCCGCGGTGAAGGCGGTGTCGCCGATTTCCCCGGCATAACAGCCGGCGTTGGCGAGGACCTCGGAGACGTACCAGTCGGCGTGGTTGTAGGCGAAGATCGCGCCGTAGGTGTCGGTAGGCATCCCGGCGGCGGAGAGGTAACGGGCGGCGGCGAAGATCGCGTCTTCGGGGTTGTTCGGATCGGCGACCCTGTCGCCGTTGGCGTCGACCCCGTAGGTCGCCCAGGTCGAGGGCATGAACTGCATCCAGCCGACGGCGCCGGCCGAAGACGGCCCGAGGTTCGTGCCGAAGGCGGTCTCCACGGCGTTGATGCCGGCGAGGACGGCGGGGCCCTGCGGCCCGAGCGCGTAGGCCGCCGAGGCGCGCTGGTAGATCGGGACCAACTGCGGCGGCACCGCGGTCGCCGCGCAGGCCGAGGCGGTCAGCGACGGGATCTGGAGCACCGGCGCCGGCAGGTTGGTCCCGGCTTCTTCGCCGGCACGTCTCGCCGCTTCGTCGGCTTCTTCTTCGGTCCCCGCTTCGGCGAGTTCTTCTTCGCCCTTGGTGGGCTGTCCGCTGACGCCGGGTTCTTCGGCGGTCGTGCCGCCGCTGGCCGGCGGCAGCTTCGGGTGCCGGATCGCTTCCGGGACGAGCGGCGCGTTTTCGGTGACGCTTTCGCCGCCGGACTTCGAGCCTTCGGTGTTCGGGCTCGCTTCGGTCCGGGACGTTTCTTCGCTTCCGGATTCCGTGGCCGCTTCGCCGCTGGGTGCAGCCGCTTCGGTCGCCGGTGCGAGCGGGCTGTTCTGCGCGGGCGCGGCTCCCAGGCTTTCCCCCTGCGTCGGTTCCCCGTTTTCGGCCGCCGCGGCGACGCCGATCGGCAGCGCGAGGGCGACGGTGAGGACGCCGGCAGCGGCGACCGCGCGAAGCTTGCGGGGGTAGGCGGGCATCAGCTCAGCCGAGGACGTTCGTGACTTGCCACTTCTTGCCGACGCCCTGTTCCATTTCGAGCCGCAGCTCGCTGGTCACACCGACCCGCAGCAGGGAGACGCTGACCGTGTAGACCTTGCCCTGCGACGGGCCGGCCACCACGTTGACGACCTTCGCCTGCGGCACCTTGACGCTGGCGGGCAGGCGCGGCGGGCGGTGGAGGAGGGACCGAGAGAGCTGTTTCGTGCTGGTCTGGCCGAAGGCCTTGCGGACTTTCGTGTCGATTCCGCCGACCTCGTAGACGACGAAGGCCTCCGCGAAGCGTCGCGCGACCACCTTCGCGGCCTTCGGTGCCGGCGGTCCGGTGAGTTCGTCGCCATTCGCGCCTTCGGCACCCGACCCGGCGTTCGCGCCGGTCCCGGTTTCGGCGACGCCGGCGCTGCTGGCCGTGGCCAGGTCATCGGCCTGTTCCTGCGCCGAGGCGCTGGCCGCGGGGGTCGCGCCGATCTTCGCGGTCGCGGCCGGTGCCTCGTTCGAGCTCGCGGT
>JBOGYZ010000211.1:0-3045 GCA_050697015.1 Solirubrobacterales bacterium | reverse complement strand
CTCATGGCGGCCACAGCCTGCCAGGGCCGCCATGAGACGCCCAGGACGCACCTCGGACGGCCGCAACCGCCCCGAACCTCGCCCAACGGGACCGCCTCAGTCGCGACCGGGCCAGGCTCGCTCTGCGCGTGGATTCAGCGGCTTAAGACTCCCTGGCCCCCTGGTTGAGCCAGCGGCGGCGCAGCTCCGCCGCCAGGCGCTCGACCAGGGGGTCTTTCTGCGTCCGTGGCTCGCCGTCGACGCTGCGGACGGGGCGGATGCCGCGCAGGGACGAGGTGAGGAAGAGGTCGTCGGCGCCGCGCAGGTCCTCCAGGTAGAGGCGGCGCTCGGCGGCGGGGACGCCGAGCTCGGCGGCGAGGTCGAGGGTCGCGGCGCGGGCGGTGCCGGGGAGGATGCGGCCGTCGGCGGGCGGGGTGGCGATGCCGCCGTCGGTGACGACGAAGACGTTGGCGCGGCCTGCCTCCAGCACCTCACCCTGGTCGGTGAGGATCAGCGGCACCTCCTCGCCCAGCTGGGCCTCGACCGACTCGAGCCAGTCGCGGTCGGCCCACTTGTGGGCGCCGGTCCAGTCGGGATGACGGATTGTTCGCACGTCGGCGCCGTGCTCGCGGTCGGGGAAGAAGATCGCCGGGTCGATCGGCTCGGTGACGATCTCGAAGCGCAGGTCACCGTTCTCGGGCAGGAGGTCGATCCGCATGCGGCCGAGCTCCAGCGAGCGGGCCGCGGCGGCGATCGAGTCCGGCAGCTCGGCGGGCAGCTCGCGGTCGAAGAGCTCGCGGGCGGACGCGCCGAGGCGTTTGAGGTGGGGAGCGGCGCGGACCGTCCTGCCCTCGGCGACGAGCAGGGTCTCGAAGAGGCCGCGGGCGGGATCTGGGGGTGCCGGGGTGGTCAAGAAGGCGATTATCCGCAACAAGCGGCTTTTTCCGCCTAACGCGTCTCTACATTGGCCGCCATGGAGGCCTCTGGGTCAGATACGACCGAGCGCGAAGCACTCGAACGCGACACGACCGACGAGTGGCGGATCGAGCCGGGGAGCGCGCCCGCGACCGTCGCCGAGCTGGAAGAGCGGATCGACGTCGCCCTGGTGACCGCGCAGTCGGCCGAAGAGGCGGCGATGGAGATCGGCGCCGCCGGCCTCGAGGCGGCCCAGCAGGCGCGCCGCGCCGCCGAGCTGGCTGAACGGGCGAGTGCCGCCGCCGCGCGGGCGGCGAGCGAAGCCTCGACCGCAGCCGAGTCCGCGGCGCGGGCCGAGAACGCCGCGACGGCGACCGCGACCGCCGTCCAGCAGGACGCCGTCGGGGCCGAGCCCGCCCTCAACCGCCCGGCGCCCGCCGAGTCGTTCCTTCCCCGCCCGGACAGCCCGGACCCGCGACGCCCCGATCCCTTCGAGGAACGCATCACCGCTTTCAGGCTCCGCGCCGAGCGGGTGATGATCCGCCTGCAGAAGCTGGAGGCCGGGGCGGATCCGGGTGCGGGGCCGTCCGAGGTGGTCCGGCTCAGCCCGTAGGTGTCGGGAGACGATCGGCGACCGAGGCGGTGGCGTGCCTCGGCCGCTGATCGTCCCACGCGGGTTTTCTCCCCCTCCCCGACCGCCCTCAGGCAGCCGAGGCGACAACTGGAACCGCGCCGAGCTCGGTGAGGGCGCCCTGCAAGGCGCGCCGGCCACGGTGATGGAGACCGTGTATCGAGCTCTCGGTCTTTTCGAGCGTCCCCGCGATCTCCATCGGCGACAGGCCGACGATGTGGCGGAGCACAAGAACCTCACGCTGATCCTCAGGGAGCGATTCCAGCGCGATCTTGATGTCCCGACCGATCTCGCCACCGTCATGGGTGGACTGCGAGTCGGAGAGACGGACCTCCTCGGTCGGGATCATCCGCTTGGCGCGGAGGTGATCGAGCGAGGCGTTGCGGGCCACTCGCAGGATCCAGGCGGCGAACGGGACGCTCTGCTCTTGATATTTGGTGATCGCCGTCATCAGCTTCGCGAACACGTTGTGGGTGATGTCCTCGGCCTCGTATTGGTCCTTCACGAAGGTGGCGACATATCGGCGGACGTCGTCGGCGTATCGCACGTAGAGGTAGTGGATGCCGTCGGCGTCCCCTGCCTTTGCCTTCGCCACAGCCAACCGCGTCAGACGACTCTCGTCTGAGTCACTACTTGCGCCGTTGAGCGGCGTGCTCATGGGTTTCTCCTGCATGCTCACCGCATGCGGACACTGCTGGGGTTTCGTCTTCCAACTGCCCCCAAGGAACCTGGACGAGTCCCCTTGGCATCGGCGCCCTAGCCCGGCTCCGATGGGCAAGACAATAGGTCGAACCTCGTACTTGTCAATCCCAGATATTGGTCCGTTTCTAAAACCTGGGGTGTCGGCGGCCGATAGCGATAATGAACTCTCACATAGGGATACAATGCGTTCTAGGCTGAATTAAGTAGGGTTCTCGGCGGCGACGTGAGAACGCCCAAGAATCAGGAGTTGATGGGATATGCAGGTTGCAGTCGGCCCATTCACGCGGCAGGGGATCGAAGACCGTCTCGGCCCGGATCTGCCCGCCGGAGTGGAGATCGCCCTGCTCTATTACGTCGGCAAACTGCGCTCTGGACGCGGTGCTCTTGCCTTCCCGTCCTTCCTGCAAAACGCGGGTTTCGAGGCGCCAGTGGCGGAGGTCGAGCTGAACGTGGGGCCGGAGGTCGAGGAGGTGCTCTCGGTAGAGGCCGAGCGCCAGCACACGACCGTCGATCGGCTCGCCGCGCACTCCGTCTACCTCTATCTCGCCGAGCTCGATCGGCTCGAGGACGAAGGCCGCGCCGCAAGCAACTAGCGTCCTTTTGGCGCGTTTTATTACTAGGTAAATCCAGGACGATGGGGACAGTTTGACCCCATCCAAGTTCAATACTTCCCGGATTATCCGGATCCTTCTTTAGAACACCCGTCTCCCCCGAATCTCATCCTTTCCGTGCCCCTTGGGTGGCGAAAATCAGCACTCGGGGATTTCCCAGGAGCGTCCAAGTAACCGATCCGGCGCCAGGAGTTCGCAGTTCTCCGC
>JBOGYZ010000210.1:0-15841 GCA_050697015.1 Solirubrobacterales bacterium | reverse complement strand
CGCGCCGCCGGCCACGCCGAGCGCCGCCGCCAGCGTGATCCCGACCGCGAGCCGCACCAGCGGTTCGGCGACCAGGCTGCCGGTCACCCAGCCGTAGGCACGTTCGCCGTAGAGACGGCCGCGGTCGAGCTCGATCAGCGCGACCAGAGTCGGGGTCGTCGCCAGGGCCAGGGCGGTCCCGACCGAGAGCCCGAGCGCGGGGGCAAGCACCACGGCGAGCACGGCGAGCCCGAGCGAGACCGGGATCGAGGCGACGAGCACCCTGCCGCGCCGTCGCCGTGCCCGTTCGGGATCGAGCGCGCCGCCGGCGGCGAGGCTCAGCGATGGCACCGCGATCAACAGGTAGAGGGCGAGGAAGGCGGCCAGCTCGGCGAAGCCTTGGGCTGCCAACATTCGCGCCATCACCGCCGCGTAGATCAGGTTGCCGACCCCGGAGAGGATCTGGCCGCCCGCGACCAGGGCCTGCTCACGCACCGCTGCCCGGCTGGTGCGAAGCGAGGCGCCGGCCGCGCGGCGCAGGGCGATCGTGCCCGCGCTCATCGCTTCGGACCCCGCCGCAGCGGCAGTCCGGAGAGCTCGGTGACCTCGTCGCTCCGGCCTTCGGAGAGCAGCACCCGCAACAGGCGGAAGCCCTCCTCGGCGGTCGCGATCTGGCCCTCGACCGCGTTCGGGAGCGCCGCGGCGTGGTCGAGGGCGGCGGCGAGGGCGACGCGGATCGCGACCACCGAGGCATCGGCGGCGACGACCGGCTGGTCCAGCCGCCGCGCAAGGTCGGCGATCGCCGGTTCGCAGGCGACCGCGACCGCCGGGACGCCCGCCGCCGCGGCGGCGATCAGGGCGTGGGAGCCGAGCGCGACCATCGCACCCGCTTCGGCCATCGAGCCGTCTCCGGCGCCGAGGCTCTCCAGCGGCGCCAACACCTGCACCGGCCGGCCGATCTTTCCGGCGAGCTCGGCGACGAGCCCGTGGTCACGACCCTCGCCCGCCGCCGAGCCCCACGGCTGCAGGGCGATCTCGGCGCCGCCCGCGGCGAGCCCGGCGAGCGCCTCGCCGAGCCGCGCGATCAGGTCCGCCGGGCAGCCGCGCGCCTCGATCGCGACGACCACGCGGCGCGAGCGCGGCTCCGGGCGCGCGCCGGCGCGCCGGTCTTGAACGTCGAGCCAGGCGGGGTCGGTGCCGATCCGGAACGGGCCTTGGACGCCCGCCGCCTCGAGGTTTCGGGCGGAGACCTCGTCGCGGAGCACGACCAGGTCGGCGCCGCCGAGGAGGCGGCGGCTGAGCCGGCCTTCCCAGGCGCTGCGCCCGCCGCGCGCGGAGATGCCGAGCAGTGCCGTCGGCCGCCCGCGCAGCTTCGCCGCGGCGACCAGCGCGAGCGCGGTCCGTAGCCCCGGCCGCACGTCGCCGCCCTCGCCGATCGACCAGCCGGCCAACACCGAGGCGTCGGCGCGGGCCGCGGCGCGCATCAGCGCAAACGGCCGGCGCGCATCGACGGTGGGGCAGTCGTGCGCGGCGCGGGTCGCCGCGGGGTCGCTCGACGCGAGCACCGGGGTCCACTCCGGCAGTGCCCGTTCGAAGGCACCGAGGGTCGCGGCCTCGCCCGCGTTCGTGGGACCGAAGTGTCCGGCGAGGAGGGCGCTAGGCACGGCTCACCTCGAGGTAGATCTCCGCGTGGCGGCCGGCGACCGACTCCCAGGAGCGGTCGGCGGTCAGCTCGGCCGAGCGCCGCCGGAGCGGCTCGAGCGCGGCGCGGTCGGCGGCCAGCGCCCGCAGCCGCTCGGCCAAAGCGGAGGCATCGGTCGGCGCGACCAGCTCGGCGCCGCCGCCCATCAGCTCCGCCAGCGTCGGGGAGAGCAGCGCCGGCAGCCCGTGGGCGACGGCGAGGGCGAGCGCGCCGCTGGTCGCGAACGGCCGCCGGTAGAGGAAGAGCGCGAGGTCCGAGCGCGCGAACCAGCGCGGCAGCTCGGCGTCGGGGACGTAGCCGGCGAACTCGGCGACGTCGGGCCAGCGCTCGCGCAGCGCCGCACCGAACGGCGCGCCCGCCTCGGCGAAGCGCGGGTGCTCGCCACCGACGATCAGCAGGCGCACGTCGTCGCGCGCCAGCGACGCCGCCTCCAGCGCCAGCTCCAGCCCCTTATAAGGAGCGAGGAAGCCGAAGCAGAGCAGCGTCAGGCGTAAGTCGCCCTCGCCTTCGTCCTCGCCGTCGCCGACGGGGGTGCTCGTGGCGGGGGTGCCGACGGGGGGCGCGACGGGCGCGACGCCCTCGACGCCGTGGGGGACGACGGTGGCATCACGGACCAGCGAGGCGAAGGCGGGCTCGTGGACGATCACCCGGCGGGCGAGGCGCCCGATCGTCGCCTGCACCCCGGCGAGCCCGGCACGGACCGCGTGCCGCGGCGCCCGCACCTGGTGCATGCGGGCGAACTCGGCGTCGACCGCCGCCGGGTCGATCGCGTGGTGCATGGTCACGACCGGGCCGACCCCGGCGGCGCGCAGCATGCCGAGGCCAGGGACGAGGCCCGGCATCGCGCCGACGCCGCCGTAGAGGAAGAGCTCGTGCTGCATGTGGACGACCGGGGCGCCGGTTGCCAGCGCCAGGCGGGCGGCGGTCGGAATCGCGCGCGGGCCGCGGCTGAAGCGACGCTCGACCGTCACCGGGCCGTCGCATTCGCGCGCCGCGGGAAGGTCAGCCTCGGTCGGCGCGACCACCGTCACCCGCACGCCGCGCTCGCCCAGCGCGTGGGCGAGGTTCCCCGCGTAGGAGGCGACGCCGCTGCGCCCGGCGTGCCGGCTGCCGGCGGGCGGATAGGGGCTGATCATCGCCAGGTCAGGCCGCGGCACGCTGTTCCTCCGTGTCGGGCTCGTCGGTGGCCAGGTCGGACGCGGCGGCGTCGGCGTCCCGCTCGCCGTCGGTCTCCACCGGGATCACGCGATGGTGCAACCACAGGCGCAGAGTCGAGAAGGCCATCTTCTTCGCGTCGGCCGCCGCCCGCAGCCGTGAGCCCTCGCGGTCGATCCAGATCGTCGGGACGGTCTCGATCCGGTAACCGAGCCGCCGCGCGACCAGCAGCAGCTCGACGTCCAGGAGGAAGTCGCGCGAGGTCAGGAGCGGCAGCATCCGCTCCATCGCGGCGCGGCGGAAGACCTTGGCGCCGCACTGAGTGTCCGAGTAGGGCAGTCGAAACAGGCGCCGGACCCAGAAGGCGAAGCCGGCGCTGGTCACCTCGCGCGCCAGCCCGCGCCGCGCGGGCAGCACCGAGGCGGGGTGGCGGCGGCTGGCGATCGCCCCGTCGCGGTCGCGCGCCGCGTCGATCAGCCGCAGCATCTCGCTCGGCGGCGTCGCCCCGTCGGCGTCGACGAAGCCCACCAGGTCGGCATCGCAGAGCCGGAAGGTCTCCATCAGCACGCCGCCCTTGCCGAGCTTCGGATAGTCGACGGCGACCACCCGCGGATCTCTCGACGCGCGGGCGGCGACTACCTCGGCGGTGCGGTCGGTGCAGCGGTCGAGGGCGACCAGGAAACGCATCTCCGGCCCGCCGCAGCGGGTCAGGTAGGCGTCGAGCATGGGGCCGATGCGCTCCTGCTCGTTATGAGCGGGGATGACGATGTCGACGCGCATGCGGACCTCCTTCCGTAGGGGGTGTGGTCGTGCGTGTGCCTGCCTGGCGTCGGCGGAGCTGCAGAGCTCCTCGGCTGCGACCGCCGTCTCCGGCGAGCGCTTTGTCTACCCCAACGCGCCCGCCGTACACCTGTCGTGGGCAAACCCCGAGATTCCCCCGAGCCGGGGGGTGCGCTCCAATCGAGCTCTCATCTGCGGCGCGCTAGGCGTCGGGGCGCTGGAGGGCCAGGTACTCGTGGATGACGCGGACGGCCATCGAGCCCTCGCCGACGGCGGAGGCGACGCGCTTGATCGAGCCGGAGCGGCCGTCGCCGACGGTGAAGACGCCGGGGAGGCTGGTCTCGAGGGGGAGGGCGGGGCGGCCGACCGCGCCGGAGGTGCCGCCGAGATGGGTGACCTCGAGGTCGACCCCGGTGAGGAGGAAGCCGTCGTCGTCCTTGGCGAGGGCGCCGTCGAGCCACTCGGTGCAGGGGTCGGCGCCGATGAAGACGAAGAGGCCGCCGCAGCCGAGGTCGCGGCGCTCGCCACTGCGGTTGTCTTCGACCACGATGCCCTCGAGCGCGTCCTCGCCACCCACCTCGCGGACCTCGGTGTGGACGAGCAGCTCGATGTTGTCGATCGATTCGATCTGGTCGACGAGGTAGCTCGACATCCCCTTGCGGAGGTCGCCGCCGCGCAGCAACAGGTAGACGCGCTCGACCGTGCCGGAGAGGAAGATCGCCGCCTGGCCCGCGGAGTTGCCGCCGCCGACCACGGCCGCCGCGGCGCTGCCGCACATCCGCGACTCGACCAGCGTCGCCGCGTAGAAGAGGCCGGAGCCGTTCAGCCGCTCGATCCCCTCGACCGGCAGCTGCCGGTAGGCCGCGCCGGTGGCGAGGACGACGGTGCGCCCCGCCAGTTCATCGCCGCTGTCGAGCGCCACCACGTAACGGCCGTCCTCCAGCCGCAGCGACTCCGCCCGCTCCGGAACCGCGGTGCGCAGGCCGAAGCGGCGCGCCTGGGCGATCGCCCGGTCGGCGAGGTCGGCGCCGGAGACGCCCGCCGGGAAGCCGAGGTAGTTCTCGATCCGCGAGGAGGTGCTCGCCTGGCCGCCGAGCGCGACCGCGTCGACGAGGAGCGTCGAGAGCCCCTCGGTCGCCGCGTACACCGCCGCGCCGAGTCCGCCCGGCCCGCCGCCGACGATCAGGCAGTCCCAGGCTTTTTTCGCGGTCTTGTTCGGGGCGCGCAGGTTCAGCGCCGTCGCCGCCTCGAGGATCGTCGGCGCGCGCAGCACGTGCTCGCCGCTGACCAGCATCGGCAGGTCCTCGAAGGCGGGCGGCTCGCCGTCGATCGGCGAGACGATCCCGTCGGCGCCGTCGATGTCGATGAAGCGATGCGGCACCCGGTTGCGGGTGAGGAACTCGCGCAGCTGCCGCGTCCCCGGGTCGGTGCCGTAGCCGATCAGCCGGGCGCCGGTTTCGGCCTCGATGATCGTCGCCCGCCGGCTCACCAGCGCGTTCATGATCAGGTCGCCGAGGCGGGTGTCGCGGGAGACGACCTCGCGCAGCGCCTCGCGGCTGACGAAGATCCCCTCGCCCGGTTCCGCCACCACCGCCTTCAGCAGCGCCGGTTCCATCGTGATCAGGTTCAGCTCGCCGGCGAACTGGCGCTCGCCATAGCGGACGACGACGCGCTCCTGGCTCGTCCCCGCCCCGTCGAGGATCTCGACGCAGCCGCGGAGCACGACCAGCAAGTCGTAGTCGAGGTCGCCGGGCGCGAAGATGACCTGGCCCTCGGCGAGCGGCTCGCGGCGCCCGGCCGCTTCCATCGTCGCAAGCTGACCCGGGTCGAGGCGAGGGAAGATGACATCGCTCTCTTCCCCCAGCGGCGGTGGCTCGGGGGGCGGCGAAGAGGGGCCCGGATCGCTGCTCATCGAGCTAAAGGTAGCGTGGGGGTGTGCCGACCAAGACCGACGAGCAGCACGCGCGGCTGATGGAGGGACTCGCCGCCTCGATCCGCGAGAAAGGCCTCGCGGGGACGCAGGTCTCCGACATCGTGCGTCACGCGCGCGCCTCCAGGCGCACCTTCTACAACCACTTCGAGGACAAGGAAGCGTGCTTCGTCGAGCTGATGCGGACGATGGCCGACGCGTTCCTCGAGGAGGTCGACCGGGCGATCGACCGGGAGGCGCCGATCGCGACGCAGATCGAGCAGGCGATCGACACCTACCTGAGCCTTGTCACCGGCGACCCGGCGCTGATGTCGACGTTCGCCAGCCCGGCGCTCGGCGAGCGGACCGTGCTGGCGCAGCGCGAAGGGTTCGAGCGCTACGCCGAGCTGATCGTCTCCGTCGTCGAGGGGGATTCGGCGCGCGACCCGCGGGTCGCGCCGATCTCGATCGAGCGCGCCTACATGCTGGTCAGCGGCCTGCACCAGACGCTGGTGCGGGCGCTGGTCCGCGGCGAGGACCTGGGGCCCGCCTCCTACGAGTTCAAGGCGGTCATCAGGGCCGCGCTCTCCGGCTCGGCCTGAGGGAGCGCCCGTCGGCGGACCACCGCGGCGCCGCCTTTCGAGGGCGCGAAGGCGACGCCGCGGAAGCTTTCGCGCTCGCCCGGGGCGCGCGTCGTCGCCAGCTCGAAGTTGCGCAGCAGGGTGCGCAGGACGATGTCGATCTCGAACTGGGCGAAGGCGGCGCCGAGGCAGCGACGCATGCCGCCGCCGAACGGGATCCAGGCGTAGGTGTCGGGCTTCTTGCCGACGTAACGGTCCGGTTCGAAGCGGTTGGCGCGCTCGTGGAAGCGGCCGTCGTGGTGGAGGGGGGCGATCCCGGTGACGACGCGCGAACCCGGCGGCAGGACCCAAGGCCCGAGCTCGAACGGCTTCATCACCAGGCGCGCGGTCGCGTTGATGACGGGGCGGACGCGCAGCACCTCCTCGGCGGTGGCGATGCGCAGCGCGTTCTCGTCCCCTTGCGCCTCCTCTTCGAGGCGGCGCAGCACCTCCGGGTGGCGACGCAGGCGCTCGACGCTCCAGGCGAGCGCCGAGGCGGTCGTCTCGTGGCCGGCGACGAGCAGGGTGAGGAGCTCGTCGGCGAGCGCGGACTTGTCGACCTCGTCGCCCTCGGCGAGGTGCGCCCGCAGCATCAGGGCGAGGATGTCGATCCGCTCCTCGAGCTCGGGGTCGGCGAGGTGCTGGTCGACCAGGGTGTCGGCGAGCCGGCGGTAGCGCGCCCGCATTCGCTTCCAGCGGGCCCCGGGGCTGCTGCGGCCCCAGTCGCGACGCAGGATCAACATCGTCACCAGGCGCTGGCCGAGCGTCGTCATCGGCGGCAGCAGCTTTTCCAGTTCTGCGAGCTCGCGGCCCTCGGCGCCGAACACGGTGCGCAGGATGATCCGCAGGGTGATCGTCTGGAAGGAGGAGATCGAGGCGAACTCGACGTCCTCGGGCCAGGAGGTCATCTCGCGCAGCGCCTCCTCCTCGATGATCGCCTCATAAGAGCGCATCCGCTCGCCGTGGAAGGGCGGCAGCAGCATCCGCCGCTCGTTCAGGTGGGCGTCTTCGTCCATCGAGAAGAGCGAGCCGGGCCCGAGGACTTCGCCGAGCGGGTTCTTGCCTCCGTGCAGAACGTCGGGCTTCGCCGTGTAGACCGCTTTGACGAGGTCGGGCCGGGTGACGAGGACCATCGTCCCGAAGGTCGGCATCCGCATCGTCAGCGCGTCGCCATAGCGGGCGGTGAGCCGCCGGATCAGCGCGTTGCGGGCGAACAGGAAGGCGATGCCGTTGAGCAGGCTGGGCGTCTTCGGTCCGGGCGGCAGGCGGTAGGCGGGCGAGGTCTCGGCGGCGGTGCTCTCGGCGGTCGGCATGCGCCGATGGTACTGACGAGTACCGGCTTGTCAAGGAGAAATTGCCCAGCCGGCCAGTCGCGGGGACGGAAACGGCACGGAGGCGTGACGAAGTGCGCGTGTTCGGCGCATGTCCAGTGTGCCTCGGCAGGTCCCATGCGTCCAGTTGTTCCTTATGGACGTCAGAGGTCCATAAGGAACAGCTGGCGCGATGCAGGCGTGGACGGGCGGGAGGAAGGCGCGGGGAAGCGTGACTTCATGCGGCCTCCGTGTCCTTCTCCACGCTTCCGCGTGTATTCCTCAGCACCCGACTTCGCGCTGCAGCTATTTCGGTCGCTATAGCGCCCACAAGGACTGCAGCGCGTCCGGGCCTGTTGGAGAAGTGTGTCGCCCTCCCCGCTTCGAAGCTGCCGC
This sequence comes from Solirubrobacterales bacterium, assembly GCA_050697015.1. Classification (GTDB taxonomy): domain Bacteria; phylum Actinomycetota; class Thermoleophilia; order Solirubrobacterales; family 70-9; genus VAYN01. The sequence continues at coordinate 7,990 of JBOGYZ010000210.1, read as the reverse complement.
GGATTCCGGGCCGACCACAGCCTGCCTAAGGGTCGGCGCGGAATCCGCGGCTTACGGCGCCGCCTCGACCACGGCGCCGGTCGCGACCAGGCGCTCCTCGCTGCCTGCCGGCCCGACCAACTGCAGGCTCGCGGGGATCCGGCCGGGGGTCGGGACCGGTTGGGCGAGGGCGGGGAGGCCGGCGAGGTTGACCTCCATCGTGCGGGAGATCGCGTCGATCACGCCGAATTCGCCGAGGCGCGGAGGGAAGCCCGCCAGGGTTGGCCAGGCGAGGAGCTCGGCTTGGCCGAGGGCGACGGCCAGCTCGGCTTCCCAGCCGCGCTGGAAACGGCGGCCTTCGTCCTCGCGGACGGACAGCTCGCGGCCGAGGGCGATCGCGTCGCGGGTGCGGCCGAGGACGCCGTCCGGTTCGCGGTCGGCCAGGGCGCCGTTGTTGCGGGCCGCCTCGGTGAGGCCGATCCAGAAGGCCGCCTCGATGGCGCTCCGCCAGCTCGGCAGCTCGACCTCGATCGGGGCGAAGCCGGCCTCGGCGAGGACGCGGTCGACGGCCGCCTCGATCGTCGGGTCTTCGTCGGGGACCCGGACGCGGCCGATGAGGCGGGCCGGGGCGCCGGGGGCGAAGCCGGGCTCGAGCAGCTCCATCCCACGGACGACAGCTGCGACATCGCGGCCGAGCGGGCCGACCGAGTCGAGGCTCTGGGCGAGCGGCAGGACGCCGCCCGTGGCGACGCGGCCGAGCGTCGTCTTCAGTCCGACGATGCCGCAGCAGGCGGCGGGCACCCGCACCGAACCGCCGGTGTCGGTGCCGATCCCGACCTCGGCCTCGCCGGTGGCGACGGCGACCGCCGAACCGCTGGATGAGCCTCCGGGGATGAACGCCGGATCGAGTGGGTTGCGCGGCGTGCCGAACCACTCGTTGACGCCGCTCGCCCCCATCGCCAGCTCCGAGAGATTGGTCTTGCCGACCATCCGCGCCTCGCCCGCGTCGATCGCCGCCCGGAGGCCGGCCATGCAGGCGGCGTCGGCGACGGCGGGGACGGCCGCACGCGCGAGCGCCCGGCAGCCGGCCGTGGTCGGCAGGCCGGCGAGGTCGATCAGATCCTTGACCGCGACCGTGGTGCCCGCCTCGCCGATCCGGGTGCGGTCGATAAAGGCGTGGTCGTCGGTCGCTGCCATCCGGCAGGGATCTTGACGGCTCAGGGCAGGCGAGTGACCAGCAGCACGCCGGCGCCGGTCGGCACCAGCGCCTCGGTGACCCGCCGGTCGGCGGCGACCAATGTGCGGAAGTCGGCGACGTCGTCGGCGTGGGAGATCACGTTGTCGACGGCGAGCAGGCCGCCGGGCGGCAGCACCCGGACCAGGTCCGACCAGTAGGCGGGGTAGGCGGGCCGTTCGGCGTCGAGGAAGACCATGTCCCAGCTCTCGGGCTCGGAGCCCGAGAGTGCGTCGCCGGCGTCTTCGAGGCGCAGGTCGACCGCCTCGCCGAACCCGGCCCGGGCGACGTTCTCCCGCGCCTCCGCCAGGCGCCCCTGGTCGAGATCGACGCTCACCATCGTCCCCTCGTTGGCCCCCACCGCCGCGGCGAGCCAGATCGTCGAATAGCCGTTGGAGGTGCCCAGCTCCAGCACCCGTCCCGCCCCGGTCGCCAGCACCAGCAGGTGCAGCAGCCGCGCCGAAGCCGGCTCCAGGTTGCGCCGCCGCCGGGTCCGGTCGGCGAGCGGGGCGTCGTGCTCGATCCCTTCGCGATGAAGGTCGTCGAGCAGCGCCTCGAGTCGTGCGTCCATCGCCATCAGCGTACCCATAAAAACGGCGACCCCCCGGTCGTCTACCCGAAGGTTGTTTGGTAGCTAATTTTTGGGTAGGGCGGAGGCAGCGACAAGGTCGTCTACCCGAAGAAGCTGACCAGGATCCTGCCGCAGGGCTCCGAACCGGGTGACGGACTTCGCCGGGAAGATCGACGAGATGAGCCCCGACGGTTCCAACTTCAAGCAGAACCTCGGCGCGCCGGAGATGTCGGTGACCAACCTGGCGATCAAACCAGGCACGAACACCGTGTACGTCGTGGTCGGCGGCCAAGCCGGCGGCTTCGTCTACACCTTCCCGGCGCTGGCCAAGGGCTTCGCCGGCAGCAACGGCGGCTCGATGTAACCACGATGTTGATGGGCCGAAAAGTGCGCCATATCGTGGTTTTTCGGCCCGTCAACCTGAGGTGAGGACGAGTTGGCGGAGGCGCCAGGTGATCGGCTGCGCCTCTGCCTCGCCTTGGGCGATGCGCTCTAGGCCGGCGGCGAGGGCGCTCAGCTCCTCGGTGTCGTGGGACGCGGTCACCTCGGGGCGGTCCCGCCAGGTCTCGAGGTTCATCGCGAACATGCGCGCGGCGACCGGGGCGGGCACGAGCAGCGTGGTCACGATGTTGGCCGCCTGCGCCGGGTGCTCGCGCAGGCCTTCGTCGAGTTGGGGACCGATGTCGAGCGTGTGGCCGTTGGCCCTGAGCATCTCCCTCTGCAGGTCGAGGTAGCCGGCGAGGGTCGGGTCCTCGGTGGCGATCGAGTCGACCTCCTCGACCAAGAGCCGCCCCCGCTCGGAGAGCCGGCCGCGCCAGACATCGATCGCGGCGAGCGGGTCGCGCAGGTGGGTGAGCAGCATGCGAGCGAAGATCAGGTCGGCGTCGGTGACTTCCAGCGGCAGGTCGAGTGCGTCTGCGCAGAGCAGCCGGGTGCGGTCGTCGGCCAGGCGTTTCGCCGCCGCCGCGACGAAGGCGGGGGAGACGTCGACGCCGAGCATGCGCGCCGGGCCGACGGTCGCCCGGATCAGCTCGGTGGTGAAGCCGGGCCCGCAGCCGAGGTCGACCGCGAAGGCGGGCGCCGGCCGCGCCCGTGTCAGCAGGAACTGGCGCGTGGTCTTGGCGAAGACCGCCGCGACGAGGGCGAGCCGCCGCGCCGCAAGGTCGGAATCGCCGAAGGTGTAGCCACCGCCACTGGCAGGCCGCGCCGCCGGTCGGTCATCGCCCATGCCACTCATCCGCCGAGCTCCGCGACCGCTTGCCGCAACGCCGGCGCCAGATCCCCTTTGCGCCCGACCTTCACCCCGCCGAGCCCCTGCCATTCCGATACGAGCCGCAGTTCGTCGGCCAGCTCGCGCGCGACCTCGGCCGCCTCGACCCCCGGCTCGGCGAACGCGCCGACCACCCGCAGCACGCCGGCCTGGCGGTCGCTTTTCAGGTCGACCCGCGCGACCAGGCGGTCGCCGAGCAGGAAGGGGAGGACGTAGTAGCCGTAGACGCGTTTCGGCGCCGGGACGTAGATCTCGATCCGGTAGCGGAAGCCGAAGAGCCGCTCGGTCCGCTCGCGCGCCCAGACCATCGAGTCGAACGGGGTCAGCAGGGCGCGCGCCCGCACCCGCTGCGGCACCTTCAGATCATGCGGCGCGTAGGCGGGGACGTCCCAGCCCTTCACCGCGACGGTGCGAAGCGCCCCCGCCTCGACCAGCTCCGCGAGCCGCGCTTTCGACTCTTTCCGCGGCAGTCGGAAGTAGTCGCCGAGGTCGGGCTCCGTCGCCACCCCGAGCCTCCGCGCGGCGAAGAGCAGCAGCTCGCGCTGCGCCTCGTCCTCGGGCGGCGTCGGCATCTCCAGAATCGCGGCAGGCAGCACCCGCTCGGGCAGGTCGTAGAGGCGCTCGAAGTTGACCCGCCGCTCGGCCGTCACCTGGCCGGAGAAGAAGAGGTACTCGAGCGCTTTCTTGCCCGCGTTCCAGTTCCACATCTCGCCCGCGCGGCGCTCCCGCTTCGGGCTGCCGACCGCCGCCGCGCGGATCGGCCCCTCGTCGCGGACCAGCTCCAGCACCCGCTTCACCAGCCCCGGCTCGTCCTTGGCGACCCGCGCCACACCTGCCCAGGCGAGCTGGTCGGCGCGCGCCATTCGCCAGCGCAGCAGCGGCTGCATGTCGACCGGGATCAGCGAGGCCTCGTGCCCCCAGTACTCGAAGAGCTCGCGCCGGTCCGCGGTGGCCCGCCCGTTCTGCCCGTCCTGGTGGACGGTCAGATCGTCGAGCGTCTCCCGCGGGTAGGGCCCCAGCCGCGAGAAAAGCGGCATGTAGTGAGAGCGGCTGAAGACGTTGACCGAATCCAGCTGGACGATCCCGAGCGCGTCGAGCGCCCGCCGCAGGTGCCGCACGTCGACCCGTCCCCGCGGTCGCGCCGCGGCCAGCCCTTGCGCCGCGATCGCCGCCCGCCGCGCCTGCGCGGCGCTCTGCTCGATGTCGGCGACGGGGCGGGGGACCACGCGCCGATTCTCACCGACGCGCGGCCCCGGCGCCGCACGCTCAGTCTTTGCGCTTGACGACCAGGGAGTCCGTGACGGCGACGTCCCCCCGCGGACCCGACCAGCGAGAGCGTCGGAGCTTTCACTCCGCTTTAACGGAGCGCCTGCTCCGGTTCGTGCTATCGTGCCCGGCCATGAACCGGAGCGTACGCCCTCACTTCAATCCGTGGCTGGCCCTCGTCGTCGTCTGCTTCGGCCAGTTCATGGTCGTCCTCGACGCGACGATCGTGAACGTCGCGCTGCCCGCCATCCAGACCGACCTCGGCTTCTCCGACACCTCGCTGGCCTGGGTCGTCAACGCCTACACGCTGTTCTTCGGCGGCTTCCTGCTGCTCGGCGGACGGGCCGCGGACCTGCTCGGCAGGCGCTCCCTTTTCCTCGCCGGCGTCGGCCTCTTCGCCGCCGCTTCGCTGTTCAACGGCCTTGCCACCTCCGAGACGCAGCTGATCGTCGGGCGCGCGATCCAGGGACTCGGCGGCGCGATGCTCTCGCCCGCCGCGCTCTCCGTCATCACTACCTCCTTCGCCGAGGGCGCCGAGCGCACCAAAGCGCTCTCGGTCTGGGCGGGCGTCGCCGCCGGCGGCGGTGCCGTCGGCCTGCTGCTCGGCGGCTTCCTGGTCGAAAGCCTCTCCTGGGAGTGGATCTTCTTCGTCAACGTGCCGGTCGGCATCGGGATCGTCTTCGCCGCCCTCAAACTGGTCCCGAACTCTCGCCAGGAGAACGCGCTGCGCCACTTTGACCTGCTCGGCGCGACCGCCGTCACCGGCGGCCTCGTCGCCCTCGTCTATGCGATCGTCCAGGCCTCGAGCTGGGGCTGGGGCTCGGGCAAGACTCTCGGCGTCGCCGCCCTCGGCATCGCCCTGCTCGTCGCCTTCGTCTTCATCGAGCGGCGCTCCCCGGCCCCGTTGGTGCGGCTGGAGCTGTTCAAGCTCCGCTCGCTGGCGACCGGCAACGGCGTCTTCCTGATGGTCGCGGGCGGCCTCTTCGCGATGTTCTACTTTGCCTCGCTCTACCTGCAGAACATCCTCGGCTACTCGCCGCTGACCACCGGCCTCGCCTTCCTGCCGGTCACCTTCGGGATCGGGATCGGCGCCACGGTCGCCGAGAAACTGATCCCTCGTGTCGGCCTGCGCCCGGTCCTGCTGACCGGAATGCTGGTCGCCGCCGCGGGGCTCGCCATCCTGGCCGCGACGACCAAGGTCGGCGGCCATTACCCCGGCATCGTCGGCGGGCTCTTCCCGATGTCGATCGGGATGGGAGTGACCTTCGTCTCCCTGACCCTGGTCGCGACCACCAACGTCGAGGAGCGCGACGCCGGCCTCGCCTCGGGGATCTTCAACACCTCGCAGCAGATCGGTGGCGCGCTCGGCCTGGCGGTCCTCTCCAGCATCGCCAACTCGAAGACCTCGAGCTTCCTCGGCGGTATCGTCGGCAAGCCGAGCTTCCTGCAGCAGCAGGAAGCGCTGGTCTCCGGTTTCCAGACGGCATTCATCGTCGCCGCGGCGCTGGTCGCCGCCGGCACGGTGGCAGCAGCGCTGCTGCTGCGCCGCCGCGACGTCGCCCGGATCGAGTCCGGCGAGGCCGTCGCGATGTCGGTCGGCTAGGACCAAGTCCTTGGGATCGGTACGCGGGAGGGATACTCTTCCCTCGATGGCAGCGGGGGAGAGTGCAACGGTGCTTCGGGCCGACGCGGCGCGCAATCGCGAGCGGATCGTCGCCGCCGCGATGGAGGTCTTCGCCGAGCGCGGCCTGGAGGCCTCGACCGCGGAGATCGCCGCCCGCGCCGGGGTTGGCGAGGCGACCCTCTTTCGCCGCTTCCCGACCAAGGACGAGCTGATCACGGCGATCATCGGCGTCCAGTTCGAAGAGGCGGCTGAGCTCGCCGAGTCGTGCCTCGAGGACGACGACCCCTGGCACGGGGTCGAACTGTTCCTCTACGGGATGGCGGAGCGCGCCGCCGTTGACCACGGCGTCTCCGACGCGGCGAAGGAGCGCTGCATGGCCTCCGCGGCCCTGGTCGGCGAGCGCTGCCGCGTGCTCGATCTCACCTCGCAGCTCGTCCGCCGCGCCCAGAAGGCGGACGTCCTCCGCGACGACATCGCGGGCCAGGACCTGATGTTCCTGATGGCCGCCGTCGCCTCGCTCTCCGAGCTCCCGTTCCCCGGCCTGCGCGACGACCTCTGGAAGCGCTACCTCGGCATCTTCCTCGACGGCCTGCGTCCCGAAGCCGCGACGAAGCTGCGCCCCGGCGCCCCCTCGCGCAAAGCGATCGAAAACCCCGACGCCGAGTAGCGCCGCCGGCCTGCGGGTAGCCTCTCCGCATGGTGCGTAGTCGCGTTCGCAGAAATGGGCGGATAGCGGCAACTTCTGCGAACGCGCTAGCCGTCTCGGCCTGCTTCGTGGCGCTCTTCGCGCTGAGCGCCCGCGGTCCCGCCGCTGCCTCCGCCGCGGCCGCGCCTGCCGCCTGCAAGAGCGTCGATGCGACCCACGGCGGGCGCTGGGCCCCCGGGCCGACGACCGCCGCCTGGCAGTGGCAGCTCCAGGGCAAGGTCGACACGAACGTCCCCGCCTGCGTCGACGAGGTCGACGGCTTCGAAACCTCGCAGGCCACCGTCGCCAAGCTGCAGGAAAACGGCGTCAAGGTCATCTGCTATCTGGACGTCGGCAGCTGGGAGGAATACCGGCCCGACCAGGGCGAGTTCCCGAAATCGGTGCTCGGCAACGTCTACGAAGGCTTCCCCGAAGAGCGCTGGCTGGACATCCGCCAGTTCCGCGAGTTCGCGCCGATCATGGAAAAGCGGATCGCGATGTGCGCGCGCAAGGGCTTCGACGGGGTCGAGCCTGACAACATCGCGGGCTGGGAAAACAAGACCGGCTTCCCGCTCACCCGCGCCGACCAGCGTCGCTACAACCTCTGGATCGCCCGCCAGGTCCACCAGCGCGGCATGGCGGTAGCGCTGAAGAACGACCCGCGCCAGGCGAAGGAACTGGTCGGCGCCTTCGACTTCGCGGTCGTCGAGCAGTGCTTCCAGTACGACGAATGCGACCTCTTCAAACCCTTCGTCGAGGCGGGCAAGGCGGTCTTCGAGGCCGAGTACGAACTGCCGCCGGCAAAGTTCTGCCCCGCCGCGAAGGAACTCGGCTTCAGCGCGATCCGCAAGGGCCTCGAACTCTTCGCCAAGCCCTGGGAGCCCTGCGAACCGCTGAGTCGCTAGCTGGTTGATTCCGCGGGAAGGGACGGCCGTCGTCCCGGGCCGGCCCGGCCGTCCGAGACGCCCGGGACGTGAGGGGTCCGTGAGGAAGTTGGCACAGGTCCGGCGGAGGTCGGACTTACGTCACCGTCCCTGCGCGAGAGAAGCCACACCTCGCCCGGATCGGCGACGAAGATGCCGGGAACTCCACACCTCCCGCCGCCTTCGGGCACATTCAGGCGCTTCCCGGGCCGGGACCGAGGGCCCGGGAACGCGATGCAAGCCTTGTGGTCGCCATAGCGACACCAATGTTTGCAGCGCGTCGGTGACTGTTGGACAACACGGGAGGAAGCGTGGACTTCCCACGGTCTCTGTGACGAGGTCGGAGATCGGTGACGGATCCGTGACCCTCCCGTGGCTCTCGCGTGTCCCTGCGGCGACGATCCCTTGACACTCCCCACAGACCCGGCCGTCTCGGCC
>JBOGYZ010000209.1:0-18190 GCA_050697015.1 Solirubrobacterales bacterium | reverse complement strand
GGCGAGCTCGTCGTGCGCCTCCTGGCCCTCGTCGCCGAGGACGGCGTCGAGGCGCCGTTTGTAGACGGTGCGGATACCCGTGTCCGGGGCCATGAAGCCCATGTCGGCGGTCGGCCAGGCGAGCAGCAGGTCGGGGTGCACCGGGCGGCCACCCATCGCGATGTGGCCCCCTCCGTAGGCCTTGCGCACCAAGACCGCGACCTTCGGCACCGTCGCTCGGGAGAGCCGGGTGACGAGTTTCTCGTAGCCGCGCAGGATCCCGGCCCGCTCCGCGTCGGTCCCGATCATCAGACCGGGCACGTCTTGGAGGAAGACCAGCGGGATGTTGAAGGTGTCACAGAGGTCGATGAAGTCGGCCTCCTTGCGCAGGGCCGGGACGTCGAGCACGCCCGCGCGATGCATCGGCTGGCTGGCGACGATGCCGACCGGGCCGCCCTCGATCCGTGCCAGGGCGCAGATCAGGCTGCGGCCGAAGCGCTCGCCCCAGTGGAGGACCGAGCCGCCGTCGACGATCGAGTCGATGATCTTGCGCATGTCGTAGGCACGGCGCTGCTCGCGCGGCCCCAGCGAGGCGATCTCGGCCGGGTTGCGCGAGGGCTGCGCGGGCGGCGCGACCGGCGCCGGGTAGGCGGCCGAGTCGGGCATGAAGGCGAGATAGCGACGCATCTGTTCCATCGCCGTCGGTTCGTCATCGACGACCTGGTGGACGGCGCCGTTCGATTCGGTGGCGACGGCCGGGCCGCCGAGCTCGGTCGCGTCGACGTCCTCGCCGATCGCGGCGCGGATCACCGGCGGGCCGGAGAGTGCGACGGCGGCGTCGCGCTGCATCACCACGAAGTGGCCCATCGCCGCGTGCAGCGCCGCGTCGCCGAAGCTTGGCCCGAGGATCGCGGTCATGTGGGGCACGGTGGCGTGGCCTTCCGGCGACTGCAGGAAGGTGCGGAAGTCGAAGGGGACGCCGGAGAAGCGCCAGCCGACGAGGTCGGGCAGGCGGCCGCCGTCGTTGTCGGCGAGGCAGATCAGCGGCAGCCCGCGACGCCCCGCCCACTCGGCGACGCGGTTCTGCTTGCGCATGTTCACCGGCGCCGTGGTGCCGGTTAGGACGGTCGCGTCGACGGCGATGATCGCCACCCGGCGGCCGTCGATCCGTGCGAGACCGGTGACGATCCCGTCGCCGGTGGTGACCCGGTCGGGACGGCGCAGCTCGGGCTCGGCCAGCATGCCGATCTCGTACCAGGAGCCGGCGTCGATCAGCTGCTCGATCCGCTCGCGGGCGGTCTGCCGGCCGGAGTCGTGGATCTTCGCGATCCGCTCGGCGCCCGCGCCTTCGGTCGCCAGCCGGCGCCGCCGCCGGAGCTCCTCGTGCGGATCGTCCAACACGCTGCGCTCGGAAACCTCCAGCCCTTCGGCCTCAAGACTGCTGCTCACCCTGCCTACCTTCCCTCGAATCGTCGGTCGCGTTTTTCGGCGAACGCCGCGATTCCCTCGCGGAAGTCATCCGTCGACTGCAAGAACGAGACGGCGTCCATCGCATGGTCAAAGTGCTCCGGGTACTGATGGGTCACCGCCTTCTTGCCCACTTCGATCGCCAGCGGCGCCTGCGACGCCAGTTTCCGGGCGAGCTTCTCGGCGGCGGCGAGGTGCTCGCCCTCGGGCGTCACCTTGTTGACGAGCCCGGCAAGCCGCGCCTCCTCGGCGTCCAGGGTCTCACCGGTCATGACCATGTACTTCATCCAGTGCAGGTTCACGTGGGAGGACCCCCTTCCCAGCCCGGGGCCGGGCGTCAGCCCGACGGTGATCTCGGCGACGCCGATCCGCAGCGTATCGTCGGCAACGACGATGTCGCACATCATCGTCAGCTCGCAGCCGCCGGCCACGCAGTGACCGTGGATGGCCGCGATCGTCGGCTTGCGCAGGCAGTCGAGGGCGCGCATCGCCGCGAACGCCTCGCGCAGGAAAGCCCGCCGATCGCCCGCGTCGCCAAGGTCGTCGAAGCCGATGATGTCGCCGCCGGTGCAGAAGGCGCGGCCGTTGCCGCTGAGGACGACCGCGCGGACCTCATCGTCGGCGTCCGCGATTGCCAGGGCCTCGCTGAGCTCGGCCCAGAAGTCCCGGTGCAGGGCATTCAGCTGCTCGGGGCGATCGAGCGTCAACCACGCAATCGCACCTTCCTTCCTGTATCTGAGCATCGACGCCATTCGAATTCTTCCCCGTCGTTCTTTCCTGGTTCCTCCGAGAAGGAGCTAATCAACCAAACGGTTGGGGAGAGTATAGCTGTCCACCGCCGGCTGGTGCGACCGGTTGCCGATCAATCCGTCGACAGCGAAATCGGCGCAGCGACGGTCAACTTCGCGGCCCGAGTCGCGGCCCGGCGAGTACCAGCGATAGGTCCAGATGATCGTCGCGAAGACGAACTTCGAGAGCGCCTCGGCCTCGCGCTCGGGGTCGACCTCGCCGCGCTCCTGCGCCGCCTGGATCAGACCCTCGACGAAGCGCTCGTGTTCGTCGCGACGGGCGACGATCTTGCGGACCAGCGGCGCTGAGAGGCAGTGCATGTCGCGGTAGTAGACCGAGACTCGCATCAGGTTCTTCATGTTGAACTCGATCTGCCGCCGCACGTACTCGTGCAGCCGCGCCAGCGGCGACCCCGAATCCGGCAGGGCGGCGACCTCGTCCAGGATCTGGTGCACCTCGTCGTGTGTCTCGTAGAGCAGCTGGAAGAGGAGGTCTTCTTTGCCGTCGATGTAGTGGTAGAGGCTGCCCTTCAGCAGGCCCACCTCGGCGGCGACGTCCTGCACCCGGGCGTTGATGTAGCCACGCTCGTAGAACACCTTGGTTGCCGCCTCCAGCACCTCGTGGTCGCGCGGCGTCGGCGCGCGTCGCCCCCCCCGCACGCGGCGTTTGGGGGTACGGGTAATCCTATGGGGACCGCCGGCAGCCAACCATCCCTCTCCTTCTCGAGGGCCCGGCGAGACCGATGGCCCATCGCCGCTAAGCCTACCAATCGATTGGTTAGGTGAGTTGGTACTGTCGGACGCGGCCACTCAATCGGGAAGGAGAAGTGATGGGGATGAGGATCGAGGAAGTCGGCGATCGCATCGAGATCCGTCGGCTGGTCGACGAGTATGCGCTCGCCGTCGACACCCGTGACGCCGAGCGCTTCGCAGCCCTGTTCGCGGCCGACGCGACGCTGTCGGTGGTCGAGCCCGACGAACAGGAGCCTTCGCTCGCCTACACCGGCCGCGAGGAGCTGCTTACGGTGGTGGAGCTGGTCGCGTCCTTCAAGGCCACCTACCACGTGATGACCAACCACGTCGTCCAAATCGACGGCGACACCGCCACCGCCGGAACCTACGGCCTTACCCACCACCTCAGCGAAAGCGACGAGCGGGGCCTTTACGACACGCTGATGCTGCTCACCTACCAAGACGAGCTGCGCCGCGTCGACGGCCGCTGGCGCTTCCAGGCCCGTCGCATCGAGCGCCAGTGGACCAACTACATCGAAGCCGAGAAGGCGCGGCTGGTGGGCTGATGACGACCCCGATCCCAGCCCACATCACCGGCACCGTCTGGACCGTCGAGGTGGCGGTCGGCGACGCCGTCGCCGTCGGCGACGCCGTGGTGATCCTCGAGTCGATGAAGATGGAGATGCCGGTCGAGGCCGAGGTCGCCGGCGTGGTCGAGGAGATCCTCTGCGAGAAGGGCCAGTCGGTGAACGAGGGCGACGCGTTGCTGACGGTGCGGCCTACGTAGGCGGTTGATTTCCCCGGGGGGCCCGGGGACGTGGCGCGTTTGTCAGCCCGGGGTTGATAAACGCGCCACCATCCACAGCGCTAGCCGAACGGCAAGTCGAGCTTGATCACCATCGAGGCATGCGCCAGGCACCGTCCTCCCGTGCGGCCGTCACCTCGTAGACGCCCGGTCGAGACGATCGTCGCCTTGCCGTCGGCAGCCGAGACAAGGGTCGGCGTCGAGGTGAGCTCGCCGTCGTTCTTGCCCTCGCGGACGACCCGGAAGTTGGTGGCGACGTGGCGGCACTGGTCCCCCATGCCGGTGACCGAGCCGGAGATGAGTCGACGATCGCGTCGCGGGGCGCGAAGGGGGCCGACCGTGTCGGCGCCGGGGACCTCGATCGAGAAGGCAGCGTCGGTGGTGAAAACCTCGTTCAGCAGGGTGAATTCGCCAGAGTCCATCGCCCAGGCGTAATCGGACAGCAGTTCGGTGGTCTCCTCCGACTCGACATGCGGACCTCCCAAAGCGTTTCCGTGCACGGCGATGTATCGCCCACCAAGCAATCGGTCGGTCGACAACGGGACGAAAGTATACCCGGCCCGACGGCACCACCTCCCATCCATTTGAGCAGCTAATCTTCCCGCCTTGCCACAGAAAACGGGCCGAGGAGGCAAAAGGAGAGCCGAATCCTCGGTGGCGTCAAACGAGCGTTCGGAGAGAGGGACCCATCGCCGGGATGGCGAGGTGCTTGAGGCCGCCGGCAAGGTCTTTGCCGAGCGGGGCTACTCGGAGGCCTCGGTCCAGGACGTGGCCGACGCGCTTGGGATCCTCAAGGGCAGCCTCTACCACTACATCGAGACCAAGGAAGACCTGCTCTTCTGGTTGTTGGAGGAGGTCCATCGCGACGTCGAGGAGATTCTCGGGCGGATCGAGGCCGAGGAGGGTCTCGATCCATTGGAACGCCTGCAGTCCTACGTCCGCGAGCAGGTGGAGTACAACCTCGCAAACCTACAGCGGATCTCGATCTACTACCACGATATGGACCGGCTCAGCGCCGACCGCCTGAAACGGATCCTCGATCAGCGCCACGCGCACGAGCGCTTTGTGAACAAACTTATACGGGAAGCGCAGGACCAGGGCCTCGCCGACGCCTCGCTCGACGCGCGCGTACTTACCAATTGCCTGTTTGGGACGGTGATCTGGACCTACCGTTGGTACCGCCCGAACGGCAAGATCAGCCGCGACCGGATCGCCACCCTCTGCGCCGACTTCGCCCTCAACGGCATCGTCGGCAGTCGCGACTGAAGCAGGCGACCAGCGGTCAGCAGAGGTCGTCGTCAGTGGTGGCGTAGTGCTCCAGACGCTCGGGGTGTCGGCTCCCAGCATCCGGTCGATGTTGGCCGTCGCCGCCTCCGCGCACGCGACGTAGATGCGCCTTCCGAGCTCCTCAGCTTCGGCCATCTCGGCGAGGTCCAAAACGGCTTCAGGCGGTTGGCGAAGAGCGGAGCGCCGTAGGCGATCTTGTAGGCGTCGCCCGACTCGACCGCGCGCATGAAGAGCTCCTCCCTGCCGTCGGCGGCGGCATTCTGGATCGCCTCGACCTCCTCGGCCTCGATCGCCCGCGGCGCGCCGTTGTCGTTCGTCACCACGGCCTGGGACCAGGCGATCGGCGGGTTCGTGCGGCTAGACCCGGAAGGAGCCGAACATGTCGCAGATCACCTCGACATCGCGGGCAACGTAGGCGACGACGACGTTGCCGACCCAGTTGCGGACCTCGGTCGCCGCCCACGGTAGGTCGTCGTTGCGAAGGTCGTTGAACTCGCGGCAGTAGAGCACCGTGCCGTCACCGAGGTCGTAGGGCCCGTGACCGAAGATGCCGTCGCGTTGCTCGCCATGGAGCAGGAGCGGGCCCGGGTGCACGTTCGGTGCAGCGGGCGATAAAGCGGCGGCACGTTCTCGGCCGCAGCAAAGCTCCTGACTGGCGCCCTCGCTGTGCCCTCCGGATCACGATCAGCTGAGCAGGTGCGGTTGGTTGAGGGGGCGGTCAGCCCGGGCAGCGGATCGCCGTCCTCGTCGGTCATGATCGGCAGCGCGACGTGGTCGGCGGCGGCATCGAGGTGGGGCCGCAAGGCAGGAACGAGGGCGGCTACCACGCGGCGCTCGGCGGCCACCTCGCCACGGTCCCGGCCGTCGAGGTCTTCGGTCAGCGCCTGGTAAGGGCGTACATAGTCCTCGCCGACCGCCTCGCGGTGGCCGATGCCGATGCCGAGCAGGAGCCCGCCCGGGTGAGCCCGGCTCGACGCGATGCCAGGCGGGCGCGACTTCCTCGGCGGGCGCGACTTCCTCGGCGGGGTACCGCCAGATATTGACAATCCTGGTGCCGACGATGAGGTCGGTGGTGGCGTCGAGGAGTTCCTCCAACAGCTGCGGGTCACCGTTGACGTTGCCGATCCGATCCACATCGTCTTTTAGCCGAGCCGCTCGACCTCTGCCGCGACGTCGGAGGAACAGGTGGCGATCCAGGCCCCGAACTGGCGGCGCTCCGTGGCAGGCCGCGCCGCGGCGGTCAGGTCTGCGTCCCGCGTGCTGCTGACATCCCCGTACCTCAACCGGAAGTCGCGGCACCGACGATTGCGTCTTGGATCTCGGTGGTCTCGCGATCGGCGATCCGGGCGAGCAGGGTGAGAAGAAGCTGGCGTTCCTCGCTGCCGACGCCCTCCAGGGCGCGTCCCTCGATCTCGTCGCGCACCGTCGCGAACTTGGCGAACATGCGGCGCCCGGCGGCGGTGATCCTGGGGATCCGCACGCGGCGGTCGGAGCTGCTGACCGTGCGCGCGATCAGCTTGCGCTCTTCGAGCCGGTCGAGCACCGCGATCAGCGTCGTCTTGTCGACGCAGACGATCTGGCCGAGCTGGGCCTGCGTGCGCTGCTCACCGTCGTCGAGGGCGGCGAGGACGAGCCAGTCGCGGACGTCGGTGAGGCCGATCTCGGCCGCCGCCCGATCGAACCCGATCGCCATCCGTTCGGTCGCGGCGTGCAGCAGGGAGGTCAGGTCGGCGGGGCGGAAGAGCTGAAAGCCAGCCGCATCGTTGTCGTCGGTGTGCTTTCGCGACTGTCGCACTGTTCTCCGATCCTATTGCAACCGTCTGTCGCCGGATTACCACCGCTCGGATTATCTTAGTCCGGATCATCCGAATTCGGATGATATAGTCCGGATTCATAGGCCGAGCCAGGTCGGCAACTACACAGCATCCGTAAGGAGCGCAGATGAGCATCACCCCAGACACCCAGACCACTTTCACCCCAGGCCGCCTCTTCATCGGCGGCGAGTGGACCGAGCCCGAGGGCGGAGCCACGATCCCGGTCATCAACCCGGCGACCGAGGAGGCCTTCACCACCGCGCCACAGGCATCGGCGAACGACGCCGCGGCGGCGATCGTTGCCGCCCGCAAGGCATTCGACGATGGCCCTTGGGGCCGCAGCACCCCGCGTGAGCGGGCCGGATCCATCCGCCGCCTCGGCGAAGCACTCGAGCGTCGACGGGCCGGCATCGCCGAGCTGATGGTCGACGAGGCGGGCATCGTCAGCGCCCAGGCCGACAGCCTGAATGTCGGCCCGGCGATCGAGATGTGTTACGACATGGCCGATCGACTGCTTCCGACCTTCTCCTTCAGCGAGCCGGTCGCTCCCTACTTCGGCCCCTCGCTGTCAGGCGCCACGCAGCTCTCGCAGGGCGTCACTCTGCGCGAGCCGGTCGGCGTAGCCTCGCTGATCACTCCTTTCAACGGGCCGATCTTCGTCAGCTTCATGAAGCTCGCCCCGGCGCTCGCCGCGGGCTGCACGGTCGTGCTGAAGCCCTCCCCCTACACGCCGCTCGAGATCCTCGCGCTCGGTGACCTCGTTCAGGAGGCCGGGTTCCCCGATGGCGTCGTCAACGTGATCACCGGCGACCTCGACGCCAGCGTCGAGATGACGACCAACCCGGCGGTGGACATCGTCAGCTTCACCGGCTCCGACATCGTCGGCCGCAAAGTGATGGAGCAGGCCTCCCACGACCTGAAGCGCGTCGTGCTCGAGCTCGGCGGCAAGTCCGCGAACATCATCTTCGCCGACGCCGACACCGACCGGATCGCGGCCGACGTCGTCGCCAACATGACGTTCAACACCGGCCAGGGCTGCATGCTGCTGACCCGGACCCTCGTCGAGGAGTCGATCTACGACGAGGTGGTGGCGAAGGCGATCGCGATGCTCGACCACATCAAGGTCGGCGACCCGGCCCAGCCGGACACGTTCATGGGCCCGCTGATCCGCGAGAGCGCCCGGACCCGGATCGAGGGCATGATCAACGACGCCCAGGAGGAAGGCGCGACGCTCGCCTACGGCGGTGGCCGCCCCGATGGCCTCTCGCGCGGCTTCTTCCTCAACCCGACCCTGTTCACGGGGGTCGACAACTCGATGGCGATCGCCCAGCGGGAGGTCTTCGGGCCGGTCCAGACGGTGATCCCGTTCAAGGACGAGAACGACGCCGTGCGGATCGCCAACGACAGCCCCTACGGCCTCAACGGCTCGGTCTTCTCGGCCGACATCGAGCGCGCGTTCCGTGTCGCCCAGCGGGTCCGCACCGGCCGCATGAACATCAACAGCCAGACGGTCGGCCACCCCGACGCGCCGTTCGGCGGCTACAAGCACAGCGGGATGGGCCGGGAGAACGGGCTGGTCGGCATCTCCGAGTTCGTCAACAGCAAGTTCGTCTCCTGGACGGCGGGCAACGCCTGAACCACGCCGACGCGGCCGCGCGGGCCCGTCGTCAGTCCCTGTCCGAAGACCTGCGGTGGTGTGAGGCGCCCGTCGGAGCTCCCAGCCGCAGGTCTTTGCGCGGCAGGGGAGTTGCGGCGCCTAAATACCTATTGGAAGGGGGCGTGGGGAACGTCGTTGGGCGTAATGCCAAGCAGGCCCGGCGGCTGGCGACCGTCGAAGCACTCTGCTTGAGGAGGCTCATGGACATCGATCTGTCCGATCCGCAGCTCCCGGGAAAATTCTCCTCCATCAACCTCTCCCTGCCGGCCCTTCGGCGATAACTACCTGAAGGCCGTCGAGGTGGCCATGCCCGGGGCCTCGGCGACCTCGGGTCCGGTCAGCCGCAGGCGGAGCAGGGGGGCGATCGCCTCGATCCGCTCGGGCGGGGTGGCATTGTGGACGTGTGGTGGTGCGGAGCTGCGATCGAGCAGCCCCGCCTCCCCTTATGCGCGGTAGCGGCGCACCCACTTGCCCGCCCTCGTCGAGCACGAGGAGGACCATCCTCCGCCTGCCCTTCGGGCCGAGAGGCCGCATTACGTGGAGCTTCATCCGGTGACCTGCTTGGGGGCCGCGTCTCGTGGGCGGAGTCGGCCACGCGCCGGGTCCCAGACCTTCCCGCGACGCCGTCGTAGCGGACGCTGGTGTCGACGGCCTTCCGCCCGGGCTCGGTCGGGGTCGCGACCGTTATCGCGCTATCGCCGGCCATCGGGTCGGACCGCCTGTTCCTCGGCGCCTCGAGGTCGCCCGGTACCGCCGCAGTTGCCCGAATAGACGCAGGGCAGGTGTGGCTGGACGTGCCGCTGGAAATGGCTGAGGCTGGCGTCGCGCCGAGACGCGAGGTCCCGGTCTCGCAGACCATCAAGCCGGCAATTGGAGCCGACCTCGAGTGGGTCATCGAACCTCAAGCCCACGCACGATCAGGTCCGCAACGAGCTCTGCGTGCTGGGCGACCGATTCCGGGCCGAGCGGATCGGCGTCGTCGAAGCGCCGGGCCAACGGAGCCAGGGTGAAGGGGGCAGCGCCGCCATGGGCCATGAGGAAGTGGAAGGCGCGGAGCGAGATCGGTCGCGTCCGCCCCTGCTCGACCAGGTAGTCGAGGAGGCGCCCGATCGGGGCGAGCGCAGGCTCGATGTAGGTCTCGTAGATGTAGGCCAGGCGGTCGGTGTCCTGGAGCGCCTCGATGTTCATCAGGCAGAGGAGTTCGGGATGCGCGGCCGAATATGTCAGGAAGGTGCGGATCGTCGTACGCAGCTGGTCGAGCGGATCGGTGAGCGTCGGGTCGAACGCGATGGCCATCCGCCTGGCGGGCGCCTCGAACGCCCAGTCGACGGTCGCATACCAGAGATCGTCCTTCGAGCCGCAGCGGGCGCTGATCAGGCTGTGGCTGACGCCGAGCTCGCGCGTCAGCATCCGCACGGAAACTCCCTCGTAGCCGTGCGTTGCGAAAGCGCGCAGCGCCGCGGCGTAGATCTCCTCGAGCGACGCGGGGGACTGCTCGGCCGGGGGGCGCCCCCGGCGCCTCCTTGCCCCGGGTGCCATGGCCGAACCCTACCGGAATAAGTGGACAGCTGCCACATACAAATTAGTTGGTTGTCTATTATCACCCCTCCGGAAGTCACCCCCAACCCAAGGAGGAACCCATGAGCTCCCACGGCAAGAACGGCCTCGAGACCCTCTTGACCCCCGAGGAGAGCGTGCTGCTGCTGGCGGACCACCAGCCATTCCAGTTCGCGAACCTGCACAGCCATGAGCCCACGCTGGTCGTCAACAACGTGGTCGGGCTCGCCAAGCTGGCCAAGGTCTTCGACATCCCGACGGTGCTGACCACGGTCCTCGAGGAGCGCGGCGGCCTCTTGATCCAGCCGCTTCAGGACCTCTTCCCGGAGCAGAAGCCGATCAACCGGACCTTCATCAACGCCTGGGAGGACGGGCGGGTGGTCGATGCGGTCGCGGCTACCGGTCGCAAGAAGCTGATCATCGCCGGCCTCTACACCGAGATCTGTGTCGCCATGCCGACGCTCCAGGCGCTCGGCGACGGCTACGAGGTCTACGTGGTTACCGACGCCTCCGGCGGCGTCAGCACTGAGGCGCACGAGATGGCGGCGCGACGCATGCTCCAGGCCGGAGCCGTGCCCATCACCTGGATGGCGGTAGCCGGGGAGCTGCAGCGCGACTGGGCACGGCAGGAAACCCTCGCGGACCTCGCCGAGGTGGTAGCGCAGCATGGCGGCGGCAGCTCGGTCGCGTTCGCCTGGGAGACCCAGCTCCTGGCAACGCCCGTGCCCGAGGAGGCCGCTCCGGTCGGCGCGGAGGCCTAGAAGGCGCCAGTGATCTGGATCGCCCAGGCTACGCTGGCGGCCGTTTTTGCCACGGCAGGTTTGACCAAGCACGCACGGTCCAAGGCCGAGTTGCTCACCCAGGCGAGCATGGGCTGGGTCGAGGACTTCGACGCACGACAGATCAAGAGCATCGGGACACTGGAGATCGCGGCGGCGGTGGGGCTCATCATCCCCGCCGCCGTCGAGATCGTCCCCGTTCTGATGGCGCTCGCTGCATCCGGCGTCTTCCTGCTCGCCACGCTCGCGCTGTTCGTGGCGATCGAGCGCTTCGGGCCGCACTCGCTTTAGGTTGCGCTGGGCACAAGACCAGCAGCTCGACGGCTTGCAAGCGAGCCACAGGCAGCGCGGGCGGGCGGGCGGGCGGAGGCGCATCAGGTCGAAGGCGGGCATGTCGTCGGGGTGCCCGCTCGGGACGAGCAGCGGAACCCTGAGCAGATGTCGCGACGCATTCGCAACGCGGGAGATGCGGCAACGGGGTGGGGCCCTGTCAAGCCACCCAGGAGAGTCGAGAACGGGAGGAGGTCGAGGGGTTAGGCCCACTCAGTCGTGGGCGATATCGGAACCGTCGCAGGGCGCCGGTCGCTCGAGCGCGACGATCGGTCCGTCGGGGACTTGGAACTCGATCCAGGTCAGGCCGACCGAGAAGCCTCCGCCGAGCCAGCTACAGACCTCGTCGGGATCGGGGAAGAAGGTCGTCCCGTTATCGAAGGCGAGGCGCACCGCCCGGTGGCCGGGCGGCAGGGTCTCCATCCGCTCGAGGCGGGCGACCGAGACGAGGCCGAGGAACCGCTCGAACTGGTTCAGTTTGAGCTTCACCTCGCAGCCGAGCATCTCCTGCATCCGCAGCAGCGCATCGGTGAAGGCGACCTCGCGCAGCGACTCCATACCTCCCAAAGGATCCTGCGTCATGGTTTGACCCCCTTCGCGGCGTCGGCGTGCTTTCGCCCGCCCCTCCCGCCCGCGACCTACACCTTCGGCGACGGGCACCGAGGACGATGGCTCGGCCAGCATGCCCTGGTACCCCCTTGGCGCACGCGCAGCGGAAGTTCTCGGGTTCCGAGATGGGCTTGCCGCCGGCGAAGCCGCCGATGTTCTGGTTGTCGAACACGGTGATGTGGTCGAGCGTGCTCGGCACCGGGTCGGCGGGCTGCGGCACCCGGTCGGGCTCCCCGTCGCCCTGCGCCCTTGGCGCCGACGCGACTCCCTCCGAGCGGGCGGCGGCGCCACCGGTGGTCCCACCTCCTCCGCGGGTGCCTCAGGATCGGACGTGGCGATCCGCGCAGGTCAGCTCCCAGCGGGGGATCGCCGCCGAGTACCCCCGAGAGCTCGACCCCGACGAAGTCGCGGCCCGTGGTGGACCGCCACCCGCCCGGTGGCCCCGGTGCCGGCGAAGGGGTCGAGGACGGCGCGGCGCCCGCCTGAATCCTCATTTTTCGGACGCGGGCTACCGGCCGACCATCTGGAAGAGGATCCGTTGCGCAAACAACCAATCGACTGGTAGAATACTCACCGATGTCATCGGCTGGAGGGGACAGTCGATTCATCGGCCGGAGGGGACCACAGGGGTCGACCTTTACGATTTAGGAGGGAACGATGTCAGAACGAAACCGATTTGAGGGCAAGGTTGCGGTTGTTACCGGAGCAGGCTCGGGACTCGGGGAAGCATCAGCCCTGCAAATGGCGTCGGAGGGTGCTGCAGTTGTGGTAGTCGACTGGAATAGGGACGCCGCCGTTGCCACTGTCGAGCGGATTAGACACGCCGATGGAGAGGCCCGCCCGTTCGTCGGCGATGCATCAGAGGAGTCCGTCGCGGAGGCCATGGTGGAAGACGCCGTACAGGCGTACGGCGGCCTCGACGTGCTGCACAACAATGTGTTCGGTACGACGATGGGAAAAGTAGTGAATATCCCACTCGATAAATGGAACAAAACTTTGGCTCTGAGTCTTACGTCCTACTTTCTTGGTACCAAGTATGGAGTTATGGCGATGCTGGATCGTGAAGGTGGGGCGATCGTGAACACCGCGTCGGTTCACGGTATGACCGGCGATCGGCGGATGGCGCCATACGTCACGGCCAAGCACGGAGTTGTGGGTCTCACCCTGTGTACGGCGCTCGACTATGCCGCGGACGGCATCCGGGCGAACGCGGTCTGCCCTTGCACCATGGAAACGCCCGCCTTCAAGCAGCTATTCGGCGAAGGCGAGGGCACCGAGTCTTGGCTTGCGTTCGATCCCGACCCTTCCGCCACTCCCGCATTGCCGACAGAGGAGGATCTTCAGGCTCTTCGTCAAGCGTTCCGCAACGCCCACCCGATGGGAGACGTTGCACAGCCGCGGGACGTCGCGACCGTCGTGGCCTTTCTGGCCTCCGACGATGCACCCTGGATCACCGGCCAGACGGTCATCGTAGACGGAGGTTTGCTGGCGCCCTCGCGGACCCCGGATTTCACGACGATGGCGGAGGCCTCAACCCTCCATCAAATTGCGGCCGAGGCGTGAGTGAGTAGTCCCCGCGCCAGGGCGTTGGTCGTCGATACCTCGACGCGGGCCATCGACCGGCAGAGGGAGCTGATCGCTCGACTCGGTCGACGCGCCACGGTCAGCGACTCACGATGAGAACCGGACTTGCGGCATCGCTTTCCCGAGCGGTGGAGGCGCTGGCGGGCGGGAAAACGGTACTGATTCTCGACGAGGTGACTGGCGATCGCAGCCTCGCCGTCGCCGCCGAGCGCGTGACACCGCATCTGCTCGAACAGTTGATCGAGGCGGGCGACGGGGTCGTTTGGGCGGCAATGCCAGAGGAGCGGCTACTGGAGCTCGGGCTGATCGCACCGGGTCCCGCGCTGGCTGCGGGCCGGCCGCTCTCGGGGCGCGGGATCGGTCACCGAGGGCAAGCCGGAGGTGATGCCTCGCTCGCCGCTCGAGCCAAGACCCTCGCCATACTCGCCGATTGGACCAGTTCGGCCGCCGATTTCACGAATCACGGATATGTTTTCCCGCTCTGCTGTGACGCGGGTGGGGTCTTCTCGAGCCCCAGCCGGCCGGAGGCGGCCGTCGACCTCGCCTCCCTCGCGGGCTGTACGCCGGCCGCGGCGATCTGCGAGCTGCCAAGCCGGGGCGCCGGCCGATCGCTGCCGCCCAAGCCTGGCACAGCAGTGGTCTCGGTTGCCATGGTCCTCGCTGCGCGCCGTCTCCGGCGACCCCTGCCTCGAAAGCTCGTGACAACCGCGATGCCGCTGCGTCACGGAATATTTAAGGCGGTCGGCTTCCTCGACGCCGGTGATGGTGGCGAACACCTGGCTTTGGTACTCGGCGACGTTCGGGGTGGTCGGGCTTCGCCGGTCCACCTGCATCGACGATGTCCGCAGGGAGACGTATTCGGCGCACTCGAGTGCGATTGCGCTGCGCGCCTGTACCGGAGCTTAGGGGCGATTGCGGAGGAGGGAAGGGGAGTCCTCGTTTATCTCTGCGGAGACCCGTCAGGCAGGCGGTTGGCACGCTCCACGGGTTACGAGCTCGACGTCGGCGCTCAGATCCTCAGAGCGCTGGGCCTTACCCGGGTGCGCCTACTGAGCGACGAGCCCGACGAGGAACTGGCACTCCGTCGGAACGGTCTCGAGGTCGTCGAGTCGATGCCCCTCGATGCGGGTGCCGCCTGGGATTGGGAGCGCGAGGACTGGTCGCGGCTTTCCGCGCATGGCTTTCCTGCGCCCTCTCACGCTGCTGCCGCCTGCGACCTTTGACCTGCAGGCCATCCGCGTGAGGCGGTTGCCCGGGATTGATGGACACGGATGCTCGCCGCCGTCGAGGAGAAGCGCCGCCAGGTGGTGATCAACATCCATCTCTGCCAGAACGGCTCGGCAGCCTCGAGGACGTCGCCGGCTCGTCCCGCCGTCATGGAGATCACACCTCCGGGTGCCCGCGGCGATCGCCCGGCCGACGCCGGAGGCGGTGCCGGCAACGATGAACCGCCTCGAGTCGAACCTCACGCCGGCTCCCAGCGCAGCGTCAGGCTCATCAGCGCCACCGTGTTGCCGCCGCCGCGCTACCGCAGCGGCCGTCGAGGACGGCCGACCCACTCGGCAGCCGTTGCCGCCAGGCCGGTGTTGCGGGCGCCGGGACGGTCCAGGCCTGCCGACGTTGGCCATCGCCTGAGCAGGTCGAAGCGGAGCTCCACGAGCGCAGGATCAGTGATGCGCCGCAGCCTCCGGCGCCGACTCGATGATGCCGTCCTCCTGAAGTACCACCCGCCGCCCCTCGAGGTCCGCCTCGTCGAGCTCGGCGCTGAGGATGCAGGGCAGATTGAACTCACGGGCGACGATCGCGAGGTGGGAGGTCATCCCGCCGGACTCGCTGACGACGCCGCGGACCTTCGCCAGGAGTGGCACCACCGCGGTCGCCGAGGCCTGGCTGGTGAGGAGGATGACCTCATCAAGGTCCGGCCGGTTCATCAGGCTGAAGACCTGCTGGACATCGTCGGCGCGACAGAGCACGCCTTCGACCATCCCACCCGAGACAGCCATCCCTCTCCCGATTCGTCCCACGTTGACAGTATATCGCAACGATCTCCTGATCTGCCAACCGTTTGATCGTCTAGCTAGACTCCTTGGCACTAGCGACCACCCCTGCCGGGACGAGGATCGGAGAGAGCGATAATCAATTTGAGCGTCAGGGTCAGGATCGGCGACAGCCCTTTCGACGGCGATGGACTCACCGACGGCCACTCTGAGCGGCACTCGCCGAGGGGCTTTGGTCTGCCGACTCGTTCACCTACGAGGGACGGTTCTGGTATCTCGCCGAAGTCGGCTTGTTGCCGCGGCCGGTCCGGCGGCAGATCGAGTCCTTGCTCGACGGCAGCGCCCCGGCCTCCCTGCGCCGCATCGGCCGGCTCGGAGGCAAGCGGTGAGCGGTGAGCTAGGCGTCGACATCTCGGTCGAGCAAGTGAACGAGCTGATCCTGCTGTTCGGCGACAGCCACAAGCGCGACATCCGGGCCGAGCGGCGGACGACGATGTCCTCGGTTCTCTTCGACTTGCCCCGGCGCTCCAGCCTCGGTTGGCAATGTCTCCACGACAACCAGGATCCGTTCCTGCGCGAGCTCTGCGCCGCGGTGTCTCCTGAGGAACTGGGCCGGCGGATGCGGACCGTTGGCTCGCGCCCCTACGCTCTACAACCGTTCATCCTCGTCTGCAGCCACCTCGCCCACAGGCAGCAGCGGATGCTCGACCTCGGCCTGCGGCCGGGCGATCCTTTCACGGAGGAGCGGCCCGAAGAGCTCGCCTTCCTGATGGATTTCTGGGCCCGACTGCAGCATGCCTACCGCAGCGATGACGTCCTCCTGCCGTCCGAAGCGAACCACTCACTGCCGATCCTCGACGGCGAGCAGATCGAGTCCCTCGTCGAGCTCGCCTCGCCACCGGACGCGGAGTTCCACGGCGAGGTGAGGCGCCTCGCTGCGACTCTCGAGCTCTACGGGTTCATGCTTCACGGCGAGCAGCGCGACGGGATCTTCGGCCACGGCCCGTACAGGCTCGACGACGGCACGGTGCTCTTCTGCCGTGAGTTCAACGACCTCCGCAACGAGTACCTGCCCTGGGCCCGGACCGAGGCACGCAACCCGGTCGACAACGTCGTCATCGCCTACCTCGCCCGCGACGTTGAGGTGATCTGCGACATGTTCGGCTCCTCGCGGGTCGAGCCTCACGACCTGGGTGACCGGCTCTTGGCGCTCGCTGTCTTCACCAACGATGCCGGTCAGCTTCACTCTCTCTGCGCCGGCGAGGTCAAGGCGATTCAGCTCGCCGCGGCGAATGGTCAGGAGGAGCTCTTCATGCGTGCCGTCGAGTGGGACGACGACTACAAAATCGCGTACGGCGCTCCGCTCTTCGCCAACCACCTGAAGCCATTCTTCGACCTCGCTGAGATGCCCAGGGCCGACGACCTCGGGCAGCGTCTGGGGGCGGCCTGCGAGGCCACCGCGGCCACCAACACGGAGCGGATGCTGAAGGCGGAGATCCCGAGCATCTGGCAGCACCTCGCCAACACCGAGGGCGACCTCTATTGGCCGCTCGCGGTCTGAGTCAAGAGGGCTTGCCGACGATCCCGTGGAGGGCAAAGTCGGCGCACAGAGTGGCGATCCGCTCGCGGCTGATCCTGCCGTTCGGCCGGTACCAGCGGTAGGTCCAAATCACGATTCCGAACAAGCAATTGGTCAGCACCCGCGCGTCCAGCGAGGCGTCGGCGAGCCCTTGATCCTGGGCTTCTCGAATCAGCTTGTCGACGAAACGCTCGTGGGCATGTCGCTGGTCGAGGATCGTTTTCAGGCGGTCGGCGCTGAGCTGATACATGTCCTGGTAATAGATCGAGATCCTCTCGAGGTTGCCGAGGTCGTACTCGACCTGGTTTCGGACGTAAGCCTGAATCCGCTCGAGCGGATCGAGCCCCTCTGCCGCAGCTGCTTCCTCGAGTATCACCTCTACGTCGCGATGGACTTCCTCGAGCAGCCAGAAGAGGAGATCTTCCTTGGTCTTGATGTAGTGGTAGAGACTGCCCTTGAGAATTCCCAGCGCGTCGGCCACGTCCTGTACGGAGGCCTCCGAATAGCCACGCTCGGCAAAGACCTTGGCTGCCGCCTCGAGGACCTCTCCGTTGCGGCGGTGCTGTCCCCGGTCGGACTGACCTTTGGGCTCTGCGGCCGCTATTTTCTTACGACCTTTGCTTTTTCTCCTGGTTTTTTCGGCCATGCGGGGAGAAGCTTATTCGCTGGGCGGGATGACCTCCTACGGTCGCCCGGGGCTGCATCGATTGTCCATCAGTTCCGGCTTTAATTCAACCGACCGATTGATCGTTCCATCGTTTTTACCTGTGGGAGGGAACAGATCTGAAGGGTAGAGAGGTCCAATCGCGAGGAACTTCCCGCGATGTTTGTCCACCCGCGGGGCTGATGGGGCGGGCGGACGACGAGATCGCCCCTCCTTCCTGCGCGAAGCGTTCGGCGCAATGCGCCCTGGGAAGCGGCCGCCAACATCATCCTTGACGACGTGAGCGAGCGGGAGACGACGCGGGCCAGAATCGCCGCCGGGATCGAGGTAGGCGTGGCCGAGCGGCCTGCGCGTCACCGCCGCCGGCTGGGAGTAGACCCCTGAGGGCGGGCGGCGCCGTCGAACAGCTCGTCAGGTCGCGGGCTGCGCCGCCGATCGGCTTGACCTTCGACGGGGCGCCATCGCCATCGAGGCGTCAAGGTGGGCGACGCGTGCATCGGTCTGCTCGTCTACCGGGTCGCTGGGTGGCCTCCTTGGGGCCGCCGGGCGACCGCCTATAGAC
>JBOGYZ010000208.1:0-39913 GCA_050697015.1 Solirubrobacterales bacterium | reverse complement strand
GCCACAGCCTGCCAGGGCCGCCACGAGGCGCCCGGGACGCATTGCGGTCAGCCGCTGCGGTCACGAACAACGGTTCAGCGGGCGACGCGGAACCAGAGGTGGGTGGCGGCTGGGCCGACCGTGACGTCGAGTCGCTCCAGCACAACCTCGGCCCCGCCGGGGTGGTCGAAGAGGCGGACACCGTCGCCGAGCAGGATCGGCTCGACATAGAACAGGACCTCGTCGAGCTCGCCCAACTCGAGGCAGCCGCGGGCGAGCTCGGCGCCGAGGACACAGACGTACTTGTCCCCGGCCGCCTCGCGCGCGGCGGCGATCGCCCGCGCCAGATCGGTCTCGAAGGTGACGTCGGGCGGCGGGTCGGCGGGCGGGTCGTGGGTGACGACCAACTGCGGGCCGTGCCAGCTGCCGCCGAACGGGCCTTCCTTTTCCGCGTCGCCGCGGTTGGGATCGTCCCCGCCCCATGTGCGCCGGCCGATCAGCAGCGCGCCGACTTTCTGCGGGAGCGCCGCGGCTGCCTCGTCGCGCTCACCGCCCATGAAGCGGGTCAGCCACTGCATGTCACCGCCGGGGCCGGCGATGAAGCCGTCCAGCGAGGCCGCCGCGGAGTAGAGCGTCTTGCCCACGTCAGCCCACCGGCGCGGCGGCCAGCTCGGCCAACATGCGCAGGCGCGCCTCGTCGACCGAACCCGGCGCGGCGCTGAAGACGACCAGCCGCTCCGAGAGGTTCTGCGAGACGAGGTTCTGGCAGTCGAGCGTCAGCTCGCCGACCAGCGGGTGTACGAAGCGCTTTTCCACCGTGGTGCGACGGCCGACTTCGTGCTGGTCCCAGAGCGCCGCGAACTCCTCGCTCACGGCGAGGAGCGCCGCGACCAGCTCGTCGGCTTCGGGGTCGGGACCGGGCCGGCCGTGGACGGCGCGAAGGCTGGCGACGTGCTGGCGGGCGCGCATCTCATGGTCCTCGGCCGGGTGCAGCTCGCGCCGGTCCGGTTCGGTGAACCAGCGGTAGATCATGCTGCGCGAGGGCCCGCTGAAGACGGAGTGGTCGCCGAGCAGGGCCTTGGCGATCTCGTTCTGGCGCAGGGTCACGCCGAGGTCGGAGACGATCATCGCGGGCGAACCCTCGATCTGTTCGAGCACCCGCAGCAGGCCCGGGCTGGGCTCCTCGCCGCGCATCGCGGTCGGCGGCGCGTTGTGGCCGGCGAGGGCGAAGAGGTGGTCGCGCTCGATCGCGTCCAACCGCAGCGCGAGCGCCAGCGAGGCCACCGTCGATTCCGAGGGCCGGGCGCCGCGGCGCTGCTCCAGCCGGGTGTAGAAGTCGGTCGAGATGTGGGCGCGGGCGGCGACCTCCTCGCGGCGCAGGCCCGGGGCGCGGCGGCGGCGCCCCGGCGGGAGGCCGACGTCCTCGGGACGCAGCGCGGCGCGGCGGCGGCGCAGGAAGTCGGCAAGGCCATCGCGGTCCACCCCTTAAGTATGCAACTCGGGCGCAGCTTATCCAGGGACAGCTTGTCCCCCGACAAGGCGGGCTCTTTTGCAACCGGCGCCGCGCGGGCACCATCGAGGGGAACCCACAAAGGAGCACCATGCCCACCGACCCCACGTCAACCAACAAGATCTCCGGCAGCACCTTCGCGCTCGCCGAGGACATCACCGTCAACCGCGTCGGCTACGGCGCGATGCAGCTCGCCGGCCCCCACGTCTTCGGTCCGCCCGCCGACCGCGACGAAGCCGTCCGCGTCCTCCGTGAGGCGACCCGGCTCGGCATCGACCACATCGACACCTCCGACTTCTACGGCCCCTACGTGACCAACGAGATCATCAAGGAGGCCCTGCATCCCTATCCCGAGGACCTGACGATCGTCACCAAGGTCGGGGCGAAGCGGGACGCCGAGGGCGGCTGGCCGCACGCCCGCTCCCCGCGCGAGCTCCACGAAGCCGTGCACGACAACCTCGAGCACCTAGGGCTGGAGCAGCTCGACGTGGTCAACCTGCGGATGGGCGGCTTCGACGGGCCCGAAGAGGGCTCGATCGCCGAGCAGTTCGAAGCGCTCGCCGAGATGCGCGAGGCGGGCCTGATCCGTCATCTCGGCGTCAGCACCTTCTCCGCCGAGCAGATCGCCGAGGCGCGCTCGATCGCGCCGGTCGTCTGCGTCCAGAACATGTACAACGTCGCCCGCCGCGACGACGACGCGCTGATCGACCACCTCGCCGGCGAGGGGATCGCCTACGTCCCCTACTTCCCGCTCGGCGGGTTCTCGCCGCTGCAGGCGCAGGAGCTGAACGCGGTCGCGGAGCGCAAGGGGGCGACGCCGATGGCGGTGGCACTGGCCTGGCTCTTGCAGCGCTCGCCGAACATCCTGCTGATCCCCGGCACCTCCTCGGTCGCCCACCTGCGCGAGAACGTCGCCGGCGCCGGCCTGGAGTTGACGGCGGAGGACCTGGCGAAGCTCGACTCGATCGGCGCCGCGTAAGGGCAGCGTAGGAAGCGCGGCGGTTGGGTAGGTGCCCGGCACACGAGGGTGTCGATCCAAAAGGAGGGTTTCACGATGGCCGACCGCAGGATCACCGGAGCCCTTCTCCTCGCCCTCGCCGTCGTCGCCCTCCTCGCCACCGCCCCCGCCGCGTTCGCGGTGAAGACGCCGGGCCTCGCCTCGACCGCTCAATACAAAGCGTTCATCGAATACGTGAAGAAGATGGAAGAACGCTCCTCGCAGCCGACCTCGAGCGATACGAAAAACAAGTTCGAGGCGAAGCTGACGGCGAAGAAGACCGCCGCCGCCCACAAAGCCAACGCGCTCTTCAACCGGGCCTCCGACGAAGCCAAGGCGGAAGCGAACGAAACGGCGCAGGAACAGGTCGAAGGGGTGCGGGCCAAGGAAGGCAAGGCCCTCGAAACGCTGAAGTCGGAAGCGAACGGGAAGCTCGAACGGCTCGAGGCGGAATTCCAGACGAAATTGGAACGGATGGAAACCGGCCACCGCAACCGCGAAGGCGCGCTGAAGGAACAGATCCGCGGCCTGCGCGGGCAGAAGTCCCAGGCAAAGCCGGGAACGCCGAAAGAAAAGATCCAGGAACACATCGAAGCGGTCCAAGCCCAGATCGCCGCCAATCACGAAGACGAAAAAGAACGGCGCCAGGACCTCAAGAACGCGGTCGAAAAGAAGCGCCTCCCGATCGAAGAAGCGGCGAAGGAAGAAGAAGTCGCGATCGGCGAAAAGGCCGAAAAAGTCGTGAAGAAGATCCAGAACCACTGGGCCAAGGCCTACGAAGAAAAGAGGGCGGCCTTGAATACGACGCGCGAAAACCGCCTCGGCTACCTCGGATCAAAGCTGGAACAGGGCCGCGCGGCCATCGCCGCGATGCCCTCGACGGGCTGAACGCGCGGCACCCTTCCTGACCGGCAAAGACCTCGTCCAGTGTTCACTGGGTGACGATCAGGGCGAGGGTGGCGATGCCGAGGATGACGCCGGCGCCCATGAAGGCGACCAGCATCCGGTCCTCGGCGGAGTGGCCGGAGCTCGCCCAGGCCTCGCGGTCGAAGACGCCCATGCGCCGCGTCCCGAGCAGGAACATGGCGATCCCGTAGAGGGCGAAGCCGACCCCGAGCGCCGCGTAGGGCCAGCGGGTCGAGTGCGTCGCCAGCTCCGGCAGGAGTCGGCCGACCCCGAGCGCCACCGCGATCGCCGTGAGCCCGGTCCGCCACCAGGCCAGCAGGGTGCGCTCGCCCGCGAGCGAGGTGCGGCGATCGGCGAGCGACGTGCGGAGCTCGTCGCCTCCCCTCCCCGAATCCTCTGGCGCCATGGCCGTCAGGAGGGCTGCTCGGGCCCGAGCACGGACGCTTTGGCGGCGGCGAACTCGGCGTCGTCGAGGCTGCCATCGCGGTGCAGAGCCGAGAGGCGTTCGAGGTCGGCGAGGCGAGCCGCGGCCGGGTCGTCGCTCGCCGCTCCCCCGCCGCCGCGGCCGCGCAGGAGCCCCTCGGTCCGCGCCTTCATCCGCGCGCCGATTTCGCCGTGCTCGGCGTGGGGGAAGTCGCGCAGGATCTGGAGCCGCAGAAGCTCGGCACCGACGGCGAGGAGGACGGCGAGCACCAGCATCCCCAGCGGTTTGCGGAAGGCGGCGACCGGCGCCCAAGCGACCAGGATCAGGAAGAGGGCCGCGGCGGCGGCGTATGCCGTCGCCTGGCTGGCGCGCACGTAGGGGGCGGCCTCGCGGCGGAGCGCGGTGGCGAGCCCGGTCGGCCCGGCCAACCAGGCGGCGAGGAAGACGAGCACGCCGAAGGCGAGCGCCGAGCGGGCGACCGTGGCGAGCAGCGAGGTGGCGATGTCCCAGACCGCTTCGAAGGCGGGCTTCCCGGTGTCCGATTTGGCGAGCGCGTCGACCACGTAGTGGCCGCCGAGCGTGCGCAGCAGCAGGACGATCGCGCCGGCGACGACGAAGCCGATGCCGACCGAGCGGAGCGCCTCGCGGCGGCGCGGGCCGCCGAACCAGACCGCGAGCCCGAAGAGGATCAGTGCCAGCAGGGTCAGCACGATCGGCAGGTGACGGAGCAGCTTGACGCCCTTCTGGGCGGCTTCCAGTTCGTCGGAGTGGATGATCGTCAGCCTGCCCGCGCCGACCGGCAGCTGTTCGCCGAGTTCGTTCGCGCCGACCCGTTCGCCGAGCGTTTCCACCAGCGGCCGCAGATCGAGCGTCACCGTGCCGTTCGCGGTCGAGACCGTCGTGCCGCCGCCGTCGAGCACTTCCAGCAGCTCTTCGTGGGCTTTCCGGTTGGCGTCGCTCCAGAGCGCCTGGATGCGCGGCGCTTCGAGCAGCCGCTGGGCGATCTGGGGCGCCAGGCCGTGCAGCCCGCCTGCCACCACGCTTGCCAGCGGCGAAAGTTTCGGCGGCAGCGTTTCTTCGAGCTTCGCTTCCAGCCGTTCCCCGGTGAAGACTTCTTCGGCGAGGTAGTTGGCCAGCCGTTCGTCGACCTTTTCGTTGGTCAGCAGCCGGTCTGAGGTCGAGACCCAGTTGTCGGTGTTCAGCAGCTGGCGGTTCGCCCAGATCGAGAAGATCGCGAGCAGGGTGACGATGGTGCCGACGACGACGAGCACGCGGCTGAGCTTGCGGTGGCCGCCCGCGGCGGGCCTGGTCTTCGTCTCGGCCATGCCGCAAGGCTCTCACCGACGTCGGTCGATAGCCACCCTGTCCGCATGTTTGCCGCCGGGGGAGTGGGCGCCCGCCCTGCGGCTAAGGTTCCTCGCGTGGCCGTGCGGATCGCCCTCGCCGAGGACAGCTTCATCGTCCGTGAAGGGATCGAGCAGGTTCTGCGGGGCGACGGCGAGATCGAGATCGCGGCCAGCTGCGCCGACATGCCCTCGCTGCTCGCGGCGGTCGATGCCGACCCGCCCGACGTCGTCCTCACCGACATCCGGATGCCGCCGGAGGGCGACGACGCGGGCATCCGGATCGCGGCGCGGCTGCGCGAGTCCCACCCCGCGGTCGGCGTCGTCGTCCTCAGCCAGTACTCGGAGCCGGGCTACGTCCTGCGCCTGCTCGGCGAGGGCTCCGAGGGGCGCGCCTACCTGTTGAAGGAGCGGATCGCGCAGCGCGACCAGCTGACCCAGGCGATCCGCGCCGTCGCCGAGGGCGGCTCGGTGATCGACCCGAAGATCGTCGAGGTGCTGGTCCGCGCCCAGGCGCGCTCCGCCCACTCCCCGCTCGGCGAGATGACCCCGCGCGAGCTCGACGTGCTCTCCGGCCTCGCCGCGGGCAAGAGCAACGCGGCGATCGCCGAAGAGCTGGTGCTGACGAAACGCGCGGTCGAGAAGCACATCAACTCGATCTTCCTGAAACTTGACCTGACCTACTCGCCGGAGGCCGACCAGATCTCCAAGCGGGTGACCGCGGCGCTGATCTTCCTCGCCGAGGACGAGTACCGCAGATAGGGCTCCACCCCCGCGGGTAGGGGTGTGTGCAGCATGGCGCCGACCGTTCCGAGATGCGACTCTTCGCAGCGATGACCGACAGGTCCGGACCGGTGACCGTGCTCGCGGTGGACGACCACCCGCGCTTTCTGGAGGCGGCCCGGGCGGTCGTCGAGGCGACCCCCGGCTTCACCTGGGCAGGCGGTGCATCCTCGGGCGAGGAGGCGCTGGCGAGCGCGGCGCGCGGCGCGCCGGACATGGTCCTGGTCGACGTCAACATGCCGGTGATCGACGGCTTCGAGCTGACCCGGCGCCTGCGCCGCTCCCACCCGCGGACGCTGGTCGCCCTGATCTCCGCCCAGCACCCGGACGAGCTGCGCCGTGCCGGCGGCTCCGACGAGCACCTCGTCTTCGCCAAGGAGAGCCTGCGCCCGTCCTGGCTGCGCGCCTTCTGGCAGGAGCATCGCGAAGGAGCGCCGGAGGCGAAGTAGGCTGGCCCCCGAGGGGGCCGACTTGACCAACCGCAGACTCACCGCGCTCGGGGTCCTGGGGCTGACGCTTTGCGCGGTCTCGGTGACGGTCGCGCGCGTCGACCCGGCCGCAGCGGGACGGAGCGCCCAGGTCACGGCCTCGGTGGCGACCATCGCCGCGCTCCTCGGCGTCGGCCTCTACGCCTGGTACCGCGACCCCGAGAGCCGCTTCGGCAAGGTCCTCTTCGTCACCGGCATCTGCTGGTTCTTCGTCACCCTCGCCAACTCCGACTCCGCCGCGCTCTACAGCGTCGGGCGGATCGCCGGCTGGATCTTCGAGGTCGTCCTCGCCTACGCGCTCCTCTCCTATCCGACCGGGCGGCTCGAGAGCCGGGGGGCGCGGGCGGTGGTGATCGGCGGCGCGCTGCTGATCGGGCTGCTCTACCTGCCGACGATCCCGATCACCGACCAGTTCCCACTGCCGGCGCCGTTCACGAGCTGCACCGCGCACTGTCCCCAGAACTTCTTCCTCGGCGGCTCCGAACCTTCCGTCCTGCACGACCTGATCAAACCGGTGCGCGACGTGCTGGCGATGCTCGTCTACCTCGGCGCCGTCTTCGTCCTCACCGCGCGCCTGCGCGATGCCGGCCACAACCAGCGGCGGACCTTGGTGCCGGTGCTGAGCGCCGCCGTCCTGCGCTTCGTCGCGGCGATCGTCTACATCGGCCTGCGGCGCGCCGGGGTCGAAGGGACGGGCATCGAAGTCGCGGTGTTCGTCGCCCTCCTCAGCGTCCCGGCGACCGCCCTCGGCTTCCTCCTCGGCCTGCTGCAGTGGCGCGTCTACTCCGGAGGCGCGCTGGGACGGCTGACGACCGGCCTGGCCGAGACGAGCGATCCGGACCAACTGCGCGGCCTGCTGGCGGAGTCGCTGGAGGAACCGCGGGTGGGGCTCTTCTTCGCCGACCCGCCCGCGCCTGAGGACGGCGCGGGCGGCGGCCCGCCGCCTTGGCACGACACCTCCGGGACGCTCGTCGCGGCGCCGATCGCGCCAACCCGCGCCTGCGTCCACGAAGCGACCGCGGAGTCGGGACTGCGCGTCGCCCTGGTCTGCGAAGAGGGCTTCCGCGACCGTCCCGAGTTCCTCGACGCGGTCTGCGCCTGTGTGATCTCGGGGCTCGAACGCCAGCGCCTCGACGCCGCCCTCGCCACCTCCCTCGCCGAGGTGGCGGCCTCGCGCAAACGCCTGGCCGGCGCCGCGGACTCCGCCCGGCAGCAGATCGAGCGCGACCTCCACGACGGCGCCCAGCAGCAGCTCGTCGCCCTGCGGGTGAAGCTGGAGCTGGCGCGCGAGGCGCTGGAGCAGCACTCCGGCGGAGGCGTCGAGATGGTCGCCGGCCTCGGCCCCGAGGTCGAGGAGATCATCGAAGAGGTCCGCTCGCTGGCCCGCGGCATCTACCCGGCGCTGCTCGCCTCCGACGGCCTCGGCGAAGCGCTGCGCGCCGCCGGCCAGCGCTCCTCGGTGCCGGTGAGGATCGACGCCGACGGCGTCGGCCGCCTTCCCTCCGACACCGAGAGCGCCGTCTACTTCTGCTGCCTGGAGGCGCTGCAGAACGTCGCCAAGCACGCGGCGGGCGCGACCGCGGTGGCGATCGAGCTGCGCGGCGAGGGCGCGCTGCGCTTCGAGGTCGCCGATGACGGCTGCGGCTTCGCCGCCGGGCGGGTCGCCGCGGGCTCCGGGATCACCGGCATGAAGGACCGCCTCGCGGCGGTCGGCGGCGAGCTCTGGGTCGAGTCGGCCCCGGGCACCGGCACCCGCGTCCGCGGCCGCGTCCCGCTCGCCTGAGGGCGGGCGCGCGCACCACCGCCGGTTGGCGTGCTCGTGCCCTGGCGACCCCTCGGTCGCCTTGAGAGCTTCTTCCTACTCGCCCCCGACAAGGAGTAGTGATGCTTCCGCTCGCCGCTGACTATCCACTGCTGAACATCATCTGGACGATGCTGGTCTTCTTCGGCCTCTTCCTCTGGATCGCCCTGATCTTCCGTGCCTTCATCGACCTCTACGGCCGCCACGACGTCTCCGGCTGGGGCAAGGCCGGGTGGACCGTCCTGATCATCGTCATCCCGCTGGTCGGCGTCTGCATCTACTTCCTCGTCGACGGCAAGGGGATCGCCGAACGTGAGATGGCGAAGGCGCGGAAGTCCCAGGGCGAAATGGACAACTACGTGCGTGATGTCGCCGGGTCCAGTCCCGCCGACGACATCGCGAAGGCGAAAGCGCTGCTCGACAGCGGCGCGATCGACGCCGACGAGTTCGACCGGCTGAAGGCGAAGGCCCTGGCGTGAACGCGCTCGAGGAGATCGAGGAGATGGGGCCGATCGACTACCTGCTGGTCGAGTGGAGCGGCCGCCAGCCGGATGGCCAACTGGCCCCGCACCTGATCGATCTCGTCGACCGCGGCCTGATCCGGATCCTCGACCTGGTCTTCCTGGCCAAGGCGGAGGACGGCACGGTCGAGGCGATCGAGATCGGCGAGATGCCCCACCTGGCGGACTTCGAGGGGGCTTCGTCGGGGCTGATCGACGCGGAGGACCTGGAAGAGGCGGGCGCGGTGATGGAGCCGGGCACCTCGGCGGCGCTGCTGATCTTCGAGAACACCTGGGCCGCCCCGTTCGCCGTCGCGCTGCGCCAGAGCGGCGGGCAGGTGGTGTCCAGCGGTCGCATCCCGATCCAGCAGATGCTCGCCGCGCTCGACGCGGCCGAGGCCTAGAGGAAGAGAGGAAGTCATGCCAGGTCTACTCAGAGGAATGGCTCGGACGGCCGCGGTCGCCGGCACCGCCACCGCGGTCAGCGGCGGCGTCCGTCGTCGTCAGGAAAAACGCTGGGCCACCCAGGAAGCGCCGCAGCAGGAAGGCCCCCAGGCCTACGCCCAGCCGGCTCCGCCTGCCCAGGCCCCGCCCGCGAGCGGTAGCTCGGTCATCGACCAGTTGAAGGAGCTCGGCGAACTCAAAGCGCAGGGCATCCTCACCGAGGAGGAGTTCGCGGCCCAAAAGGCCAAACTGTTGGGATGAGCGAGCGCTGGACGCGGGTGAACCTGGAAGAGGTTGAGGACGCCGCACCGGGAAACGGCTTCGGCGAGCGCTGGGAGGCGCGGGTGGCACGCGAAGACCTCGGTGCCGAGCGCACCGGGCTCACCCACTTCCGCCTCCGTCCCGGCCGCCGCTCGCCGTTCAGCCATCGCCACCGGAAGGCGGAGGAGGTCTACGTCGTCCTCTCCGGCACCGGCCTGGTGAAGCTCGGCGATGAGATTCGGCCGGTGCGCCCGCTCGACGCGATCCGCATCTCCCCCAGCGTCCCCCGCGCCTTCGAGGCGGGCCCGGACGGGCTCGAGCTGCTCGCCTTCGGCCCCCACTTCGACGCCGACGGCGAGCCGGTCGAGGACGACTGGGTGAAGTGATCGGAATCGGCTCGGGCGGGTAGTTGACCATCGATGGCCGCCTGGAACCCCACGCAGCTGGAACGGATCTCCTCGGAGCGGGAGCTCGAGATCTCCTCGCTGCGCGAGGACGGTGCGCTGACCAAGCCGGTGACGATCTGGGCGGTGCGGGTCGAGGAGGAGCTCTACGTGCGGTCGGTGCGCGGCGACGCCGGCGGCTGGTTCAAGGCCGCCGAGCAGCGCCACGAGGGGCGGATCGAGGCCGACGCGACCGCCGTCGACGTCACCTTCGAGGACGTCCCGCACCACCTCGATGCGGAGATCGACGAGGCCTACAAGGTGAAGTACGGCTATCCCTCCGGTCCGGTCGACAGCGTCACCACCGACGCGGCCAAGGCGACCACGATCCGCGTCGTCCCCCGCTGACCGCGACGACCCACAGGAGAAGGACTTGATCATCAACAGGAGCTCGTCGGCCGCGACGACGAAGGGACCGGCGGACTGGTTCACCGGCGATGTCTACGCCGACCTCGTCGCCTCCCCCGCCCCGCCTTGGCGCACCGCGGCGGCGAACGTCCACTTCACCCCCGGCGCGCGCACCGCCTGGCACACCCACCCGCTCGGCCAGGCGATCTTCGTCACCGAGGGCGTCGGCCTCTGCCAGCGCGAGGGCGGCCCGATCGAGGAGATCGGGCCCGGCGACAGCGTCTTCTTCGAGCCCGGCGAGAACCACTGGCACGGCGCCACGCCCGACCGCTTCATGGTCCACATCGCGATGCAGGAGATGGACGACTCGGGCAGCGTCGTGACCTGGGGCCGACACGTGACCGACGAGGAGTACGGCGCCGCGCGGGCGTCGTAGGAAAGGAGTGGCGGAGCAATGTCGATAGTGATCGTCGGCGCCGGGCCCAACCTGGGCGCCGCGGTGGCGCGCCGCTTCGGGCGTGAGGGGATGAGCGTGGGGCTGCTCGCCCGGGACGCGGCGAAACTGGAGGAGCTGGCGAACGTGCTGAACGAGGAGGGGATCACGGCCGATTTCGTCGCTGTCGACATCCGCGATTCCGACGCGCTCGGGGCAGCGATCGGGTCGCTGGCGGAGCGGCTCGGCCCGGTCGAGGTGCTCGAGTACTCGCCGCTGCCGGCGAAAGAGTTCATGAAGCCGATCCTCGAGACCAGCGTCGAGGACGTCCGCGGCCCGCTCGAGTTCAGCGTCCTCGGCGCGGTGGCGGCGGCGACCGCAGTGGTCGGGCCGATGGTCGAGGCAGGCTCCGGCTCGATCCTCTTCACCACCGGCGGTGCCGCGATCAAGCCCTACCCGGAGCGCGCCGGGGTCGGTGTCTCCTTCGCCGGCGAGGTCGCCTACGCGCGAATGCTCCATGAGGCGCTGGCCGACAAGGGCGTCCACGTGGGACACACGGCGATCGCCGGCCGGATCGCGCCGGGCGAGGACCACGAGCCCGACGACGTCGCCGATGTCCTCTGGCGCCACCACACCGAGCGAAGCGATTTCCAGGTCCGCCTCGGCAACTTCGACTGAGACGGATAGGGTTCCTAGCCGATGGCGCGGATCCTCATCCTCGGCGCGGGCTTCGGCGGCCTGGAGCTGAGCACGTTCCTCTCGGAGCGCCTCGGCGACGAGGCCGAGGTGACGGTGATCGACAAGGGCGAAGGGTTCGTCTTCGGCTATTCGAAGCTGGACGTGATGTTCCACGGCAAGAGCGTCGAGGAGGTGCGCCTCCCTTACGCCGACTTCGTCAAGCCGGGCGTGCGGCTGCTGCGCGAGACGGTCACCGCGATCGACCCCGCCGCGAAGCGGGTCACCACCGACGCCGGCGTCCACGAGGCCGACTATCTGGTGATCGCGCTGGGCGCCGACTATGACCTCGACGCGACCCCGGGGATGCGCGAGCTGGACAGCGAGTTCTACACCGTGGCGGGCGCCGAAAAGCTCGCCGCCACGATCCCGACCTTCTCCTCCGGCCGGGCGCTGATCGGCGTCTGCGGCGCGCCCTTCAAGTGCCCGCCGGCGCCGAGCGAGTGCGCCCTCCTGCTCGACGACGACCTGCGGCGACGCGGCGTCCGCGATGACTGCGAGATCACCTTCGTGATCCCGCTCGGCGCGCCCGTCCCGCCCTCGCCGGAGACCTCGGCGGCGCTGAAAGCGGCGTTCGCGGAGCGGGGGATCGAGCTCATCACCGGCCGGCGGATCGCGAGCGTCGACCCGGCGCGCAAGGTCGCCGTCCTCGACGACGGCGCCGAACTGCCCTTCGAGCTATTCCTCGGCGTGCCGAAGCACCGCGCGCCCGACGTCGTGCTCGAGTCCGGGATCGCCGAGGACGGCTACGTGCCGGTGGACCCGGCGACGCTCGCGACCAAGGCACCGGGCGTCTACGCGGTCGGCGACGTCGCCACCGCGGGGGTGCCGAAGGCGGGCATCTTCGCCGAGGGTGCCGCCAAGATCGTCGCCCAGCACCTGCTCGCCGAGATCGCCGGCGGGGACGAGCCGGGGCGCCACCTCGGCCAGGGCACCTGTTACATCGAGTTCGGCGAGGGCCGGATCGGCAGCGTCGACATCGACTTCCTCTCCGGCCCCGAGCGGACGGGCCACTTCAACCCGCCCTCGGCGGAGCAGATGGCGCTGAAGGAAAAGTTCGGCGCCGACCGCCGCGCCCGCTGGTTCGGCCTCTAGCCGCCGGCCACCTGGACCAGCGCTGCATGCCTTTTCCACCGTATGGCGTGGAAAATCCGCGCTGCATGAGTTCACCGTGCTCTGGCACGGTGAACTCATGCAGCGCGTGAGCGGCCACACGCGGCGTGGATCGACCACACCCTGGTGTGGCGAAAACACGCAGCGCGATCAGCGGCCGGTGACGAGCGCGGCGTAGCGCTCGACGTCGGCGAGGGTTCCGCCCTCGGCGAGGAGGCCGATGTGGCGGTCGGGGCGGATCGCAAGGACGGCGAGGGACTCGATGCCGAGCGACGCGGCCGCGTCAGGGTGGATCGTGCCGACCGGGGCGTCGCCGCGTGCGGTGGCGAGGGCGAAGACGGCGTCGAAGAGCGGTGAGCGGGCGACCAGCGCCTCGAGCTGCGCGTGCAGGTGAGCCAACTCTTCTCCCCCGTCGCCCACGGCGATCGCCAGCAGCGTGTGGCCCGGGCGGTGGGCCAGCTGATGAAGCTGCAACTCCTTCTCGCCAGGCCCCGCGGTCACTGGACCTACGTCCGGAAGCCGGTCACCGGGTTCGAGGGAGTCGAGGGAGGACCCTGGACGAACCTCCCCGCTGTTCGTGAGGGAAGGGTCCTCCCTCGACTCCCTCTCGCCAAGCAGCACGATCGGCGAGTCGCGGTAGGTGATGTTCAGCTCGGCCTCGGCTACCGCTTCGTTGTGGGCGGTTTCGGGATCCGACAACGCCGCGCGGACTTCCTCGTCGCGCTTCGCCCTCGCCTCCTCGTCGTCGAACTCGCCCATCTCTTCCATGCCCTCGCCGGCGGCGACGATCTCCAGAGCGACCGGGCGGCGCTCGGCCTCGTAGCTGTCGAGCAGGGTCGGGTCGGCGTCTCCCTCGCAGACCAGGGCCAGCTGCCAGGCGAGGTTGACCGCGTCCTGGATGCCCGAGTTCATCCCGTGGCCCTGATCGGGCGAGCAGACGTGGGCGGCGTCGCCGGCCAGCAGCGCGCGGCCCTCGCGATAGCGGGACGCCACCCGGGCGTGGCAGAGGAAGCGGGTCGGGTTCTCGACGTCGACCAGCTCCGCCTCGGGCTCGTAGGTCGCGATCACCGCCGCGGCGCCGGCGACGAAGTCGTCTTCCTCTCCCTGCGGCCGCGTGTAGACGCGGAAGCGCCGCCCCGGCAGCGGGGTGAGGATCGTCATCGGACGGTCGAGGTAGACGAGGGTCGTCTCGAAGTCCTCGGTCCGCCCGCCGAGGGTGACGTCGAAGACCGCCCAGGGGTCGGCGATGTCGTGGCCCTCCAGCTCCACCCCGATCGCCTCGCGCACGGGGCTGTGGAAGCCGCCGCAGCCGACGATCCACCCGCAGCGCACCTCCTCTTCGCGACCGCCGCGCTCCACCGTCGCGGTCACGCCCGCGGCGTCCTGCGCCATCGCGAGCAGCCGGGTCGAGCGCTCGACTGACCCGCCCGCCGCCTCCAGGCACTCGGCGAGGAAGCGCTCGGTGTCCTCCTCGGAGAGGCCGAGGTTGTAGGAGTAGGGCGCGCCGGAGAGGCTGAAGTCCAGCTCGACCAGCACCTCGCCCGCCGAGTGCAGCCGCGCCGCCCGCTGCGGAGTCCCCGCCCCCATGAAGCGGTCGACGATGCCCAGCGCCTCGAAGACCTCCAGCGAGCGCGGGTGGACGACCGTCGCCCGGTCCCACCGCTGCGGCTCCTCACGAGCGTCGATCAGCAGGGTGCCGACGCCGCGGCGGCGCAGCTCCGCCGCCATGGTGAGCCCGGTCGGCCCGGCGCCGACGACGAGGACATCGCACTCCATCGGCCGCTTATACACCACGACTATCCGACGGCCCCGACAACGGTGAGTCATCGAGGCCGTCCGGCGCAATTCAGGGGCGCTTAGGAAGGTGTTCCCCTGGGGTTTTGCGACTTGCGTCGCTGCGCGCTTGATTCATTGGACCAGATATCGCACCGGAACGTTACGAATTTCCGCATGTCATGCGCGATTCATACGGATCGTGGTTGACATCACTTGACCCCGGCGAGAGGCTCGCTAACCCCGGGACGAGAGGAGAGCGTCCCGCCACAAGGAGTGAGAGAGATGTTTCACTGCGAACGGTGCGGGATTCGTTTCAGCACCGGGGCTTTGTCCGGCCGAAGGGACTGTCCGCGCTGCAAATCCCGTGACGGCGTCACGGTGCTGCTGGCGTGGGAGCCGCTGCTCGCCGCCCGTACGGCGGCGGCGCGCGTCCAGGCCGAGGCCCGTCCCAGACAGGACCGAGTGGCCGTAGGCCCCGGTCCGTGAGCGGCGGACGAGCGGGGCCGGGCGATAGTCATGCGCCCGGCCCTCTCGTCCACCTCCTCAGAGCCCCCGTTCGACCTCGATCTGGCCGGACTTCTCCGCCTCCAGCAGCGCCTCGTAGTCGCGTTCGTTCTGATCCGCGTAGCGCTCGGCGAACTCGGCGATCGCCCGATCGAAGGCATTGCCGCGGCCGAGGTAGGCGGCGATCGCGGCGCGGTCCCCGGAGCGCGCGTGGGCACGGGCCAGGGTGCGCGCGCAGAGCGCCCCGTACAGCCCGAGCTCCCCCGCCGACATCCGTTCGACGTCGACCGACCCCTTGCCGTCCCAGAGCTGGCGCACGTAGAAGCAGCGCGCCTGCGAGTCGAGCCCCTGGGCGGCGACCCAGCCGAGGAAGATGTCGCCCGCCGCCTGCATCAGCCGCTGTCCCTCGACCACGCGGCGGCCGTGGTTGGCGTACTCGCTCTCCCCCACGTAGGGCTCGAGCACCGACGGGCCCGCTTCCTTCGCCTGCAGGAAGAGCGGGTCGCCGGAATCGCGACCGAGCATCAGGACGATCCAGGCGCGGGTGCCGACGCTGCCCACCCCGACCACCTTGCGCGCCGCGTCGACGTACTCGTAGGAGGCGACCAGGCACCGGCGGTCGTCGGAGAGGCTCGAGGTGTAGGCGTCGAGGATCGGCCGCAGCGCCCCCTCGGTCTGCGCCCCGTCGGCGAGTTCGGACAGCGGCGTGATCAGCGGCGGTTCGGCGACGATCCGCAGCCGCCCGTCGCCGTCGGTCGTGGTCAGCTTGCGCACCGCCCGGATGCTGTCCTTGGCCCGCGCCTTGTCGAGCTGGCGGTCCATCTCGCGACGGCGCGACGCGCTCAGGGACGAATTCAGGCGCGATTTGATCGACTCGACGTCGACCCGCGCGTACCAGACGTCGAGGTTGCCCAGCGCGGCGAATTCGCGCATCGCCTCGCGGTAGGCCTCCCCGGTCGACTCCAGCGCGCGGCGGCGATCGCCGCGGCCGAAGCCGCGCTCGCGCCCGGCGATCGCGATGCTCGCCGCGAGCCGCTTCACGTCCCACTCGAACGGCCCCGGGCAGGTCTCGTCGAAGTCGTTGCAGTCGAAGACGAGCCGGCGGTCCGGCGCTGAGAAGACGCCGAAGTTGGAGAGGTGCGCGTCACCGCAGAGCTGCGCCCGCAGGCCGGTGTCGGGCCCCGGAGCGAGGTCGGCCGCCATCACCGCCGCGCCGCCGCGGAAGAATGCGAACGCCGAGGTCAGCATGCGGCCGTAACGGATCGGGACCAGCTCCTGGACCCGGCTCTTGTCCTGGGCGGCGAGCGTCGCGATCGGGTCGCGGTCGGCGGGCGGCTCCCATTCGCCGTGGACGGAGCGCGGCACCTCGCGGCGCCGCTCCTTCCCGTTCGCCGTCGCCGGCGGCGTGGTCACGGACAGCGTCGCTGCATCTCCCTCGCTCATGTGTCGACTCTAGTGTCCTCCCGCACAAGTTGCACGAGCAAGTTTGTCTTTCGTATGTGGCCGACCACGGAGCCAATCATCGCTTTTGGGCACCCGTGAGGGCGAATAGAAAAACTTCCGGGGGGTCCGACGAATTTCAGACTCAAGGTCGAGGTAGCTTCGGCCTATGCCGGTCAACAGGGAGTCACGCCGACTGCTGGAGATCATCCAGGCGCAGGGCGAGATAGCTGCCGGAGACCTTGACCAGGATCGGGCGATGCAGGTGATCGTGAATCGCGTGCCCGACCTGATCGGCGCCGAGGGCGCGCTGATCGACTCGCCAGACGGGGATCGCCTCGTCTTCCGCGCCGGCTCTGGCGTCGATGAGCGGGTGATCGGCTGGGAGTACCAGCGCAAGGGGAGCCTCTCCGGGCGCGCGCTTGAGCGCCGCACGGTGTTGATCAGCAGCGACACCCGGCTCGACCCGCGGGTCGAAGCGGCGGCGTGCGAGAAGCTCGGGGCGCGGTCGCTGCTCTGCGCGCCGTTGGTGCACCGCGAGAAGGAGCTCGGCTCGCTGACCGCCTTCGCCGCCCGCACCCACGCCTTCGACGAGGGGGATCGCGAGGCTGTCGGCCTGCTCGGGCGCTCGCTCGCCGCGCACCTCCACCACGCGGCGGGCTTCTCGCTCGCCTCCTACCAGAGCCGCCACGACCACCTCACCGGCCTACAGAACCGGCGCGCGTACGAGTCGCGCCTCGCCGTCGAGACCGCGCGGGCGAAGCGGCAGGGCCGGCACCTGGCCCTCTGTCTGCTCGACCTCGACCGCTTCAAGGCGGTCAACGACACGTTCGGCCACGTCGCCGGGGACGAAGTGCTGCGGGCCGTCGCCCGCGGCTTCGGCAATCGTCGCCTCCACGACGAGGCCTTCCGGATCGGCGGCGACGAGTTCGCAGTCATCTTTCCGGGCTGTGACGAGGCGGCGGCGCGGGCCGCGATCCGGCGGACGGTCGACGAGCTCGACCTCACCGACCTTGCCTTGCGCGGAATCCCGTTCGGGGTGTCGTTCGGCATCGCCGACGACGTGGCCGACCCGAAGGCCCTCCACGCCGCCGCCGACCGCGAGCTGACCGCGGCGAAGCGCCTCGGCCGCCTGCGCCAGGCCGGCCGCGAGTCGGTTCGCACCGGCGCGGGGTGGGTAAGACTCAGTGCGTGAGGCGCCTCCTTCCGGCAGGCATCCTGGTGCTGCTGCTGACCGCGTGCGGTTCCAGTAATCCGCCCGCGCACACCTCCTCCTCCCCGCCCGCCGCGGGCAGCCAGACCGTGACGCTCGCCGTCCCCGCCTCGATGCGCGGCGGGGAACTCTCCGAACCGCATCAGCTGAGCGTGCCGAAGGGCTGGAAGGCGAGCGTCTGGGCGCGGCCCGAAGGGGCACGGATGGAGGCGATCACGCCGGAAGGGAACCTGCTCGTCAGTACGCCGAGCGACGGAGCGGTGATCGAACTCTCCGGCGGCACCGAGGCCGAAGGCGAAAAGGTCGTCCTCGCCGGACTCGAATCGCCACAGGGCCTCGCCTTCGGCAAGCGCGGCGGCGAATGGGTCCTTTATGTAGGGGAGTCGGACGAGATCGACGCCTTCCCCTGGCGCGGCGGCGGCGAGGTCGGGGCGCAGAAGGTGATCGCGCCGGACCTGCCCGACGAACAGCCCGCGGGCGACGACATCCACCGCCAGAAGGATGTCGTCGTCGCTCCCGACGGGCGGATCTACTTCGACGTCGGCAGCTCCTCCAACGCCTCCCCCGCCGACCGCTCCTACGACCCGCCACGCGGGGTGATCGACTCGGTCGGCGACGGCGGCGACGTGCAGGTGGTGATGACGGGCGTGCGCAACGGCGAGGGGCTGGCGGTGGCGCCCGACGGCACGGTCTGGACCGCGATCAACAACCGCGACGAAATCCCGTACCCCTTCCACGGCGCGGCCGAAGGTCACGATGAAGCGTTCGGCGCAATAGTCCGCTCCTACGTCGACAACCACCCGGTCGACGAGGTGGCGCCGGTGACCCAGGGACGGGACCTCGGCTGGCCGCTCTGCAATCCCGAACAGGGGAAGAACACGCCGCCCGGCTCGCTCGCCGACGTGCCGCTGATCCCGGACTCGGTCACCAATCCGGGTGGCAAGGCGCTCGACTGCTCGAAGCTGGCGCCGATCGAGGTCGGCATCCCCGCCCACGCCGCCCCGCTCGGCATGTCGTTCCTCGACGGGACGAAGGTGCCGGCGCCGTGGTCGGGCGGCGCGGTCGTCGCCGCGCACGGGTCGTGGGACCGGCAAGAACCGCGACCGCCCGCCGTCCTCTGGATGCGCTGGGACGCGAAGCAGCGGACGCTCGAGCCGGCGCAGACGCTCGTCTCCGGCTTCCAGGAAGAAAACGGCGAACGCTGGGGCCGTCCGGTCGACGTCGTCCCCGGCCCCGAAGGCGCCCTCTTCGTCAGCGACGACACCGCCGGCGCGATCTACAA
Organism: Solirubrobacterales bacterium; assembly: GCA_050697015.1. GTDB lineage: Bacteria > Actinomycetota > Thermoleophilia > Solirubrobacterales > 70-9 > VAYN01. Next base: position 21,190 of record JBOGYZ010000208.1, on the reverse strand, counting down.
GTTGACGCCGCCCCGCTGACCGCCCCCACGCCGGCTAGGCTGGCGCCATGAACAGCCACCTCATCCCTCTCAGAACCGCCGTCGCCGCGGCCGCACTCGCCGCCGCGCTCCTCATGCTGCTCGCCTTCACCGGCGCGCCCGCCTCGGCGGCCAAGCCGAAGGTCTACGAGTGCCAGCACCCGCTCGTCACCGGCCAGGAGGCCGTCAACCCGAAAGGCATCACGCCCAAGGAAGCCTGCAAGGTCGTCCGCTCACTGGGCCAGTTCCTCAGCAAGGTCCCGAACATCAAGAAGCTCTACAAGTGCACGGGCCCCGGTGGCCACACGCCGGTTCTGCTGATGGACGAATTCGAAGGCTGGAAGCTGAAGCTCCAGAACTACGCCTTCATCATGTACAAACCCGGCGCCTCGTTCCGGGTGACCGGCACCGACTTCCCCGTCAACTGCAGCTGAGGCGGGCGCTCCGGTGACCTAGGCGGGCCGGGCTCACTCGGGCTCGGCCCCCTCGGTCGCCGTGTAGTCGCGCGCCTCGCCGCCCGCGACCGCCATCCGACCCTTGGCGACGAGGATCGCGTCGTCGGCGCTGCTGGCCTCGATCTTCAGCAGGTGGCGCTGCATCCCGTCCCCTTCGTAGCCCAGTTCGGGCTCCTCATGCAGGTAGACGCCCGCGTTGGTGAGCTGGGTGATGACGCCGCGCGTGAGCTTGCCGCGGCAGGTGACGGTGTAGATCGGCATCCCGGCAGGCTAGAGGACGGATCCCCGGACCGCGTTCGCAGAAATGGTCGCTATGCGGCAATAAATGCGAACGCGCACGGGCGCTACTCGGCGGCGGTGATCGCGGCCGGCATGAAGACGAGCCAGGTCAGCAGCGCCAGCGCGGCGGCGGCGAGCAGCACCAGCGACAGGTGAGACTTGACCAGGAGCGCGCCGATCACGGCGCCGACCAGCATCGAGGCGACCGCGGTGCCCCGGCGCCAGCCGCCTTTGCCCTCGCCGCCCGCGAGCTGCGAGTCGGCGGCGAGCCCGGTGAGCGTCATCGTCAGCACGGTGGTGGTGAGGTCGGCGATCTTGAGTCGCCGCACGGTCGCGTTGCGGACGCCCATCGCGAAGGCGAGCAGGCCGATGATCAGATCGCCGGAGAAGTGGTCGGGGGTGATGTCGAAGACGAGCGCGATCAGCGTCGCCAGGCCGATGAACCCGACCTCGATCAGCATCGCCCGCGACAGGTGGGTCTCTTTCGGCGGCAGCGCCGCGCCCATCCGCCCACCGACGACCGCGCCCACGAGGAAGGCGCCGAGCGACACCAGCGGCGCGACCACCGGCAGCCCGGGGGACCCGGCGATCCCGAAGCCGAGCAACACCACGTTCCCGGTCATGTTGGCGGCGAACACCCGCCCCAGTCCCAGGTAACAGGCGGCGTCGATCACGCCGGTGGTCAAGGTGAGCACCAGCAGCGTGCGGGTCAAGGGGTGGCGGATCGAGTCCGTGTCCATCGCCGGAGACTTCGGCGGAACCCGCCCATCTCCCCCCACAAATATGTTGGGCGGTCGATGGACCTCGCCGACCGCCAGATCCGCACCGAGCGCCTCCTGCTGAGGCGCTTCCGCGATGACGACCTCGCTCGCCTCGCCGACTGGCAGTCGCGGCCCGAGGTCTCCCGGTTCCTCTATTGGGAGCCGCGCTCACGCGAGGAGGCCGAGATTGCGTTGGCGAGGCGCATGACGGAGACGCACCTAGAGGGCGACGACGACTGCCTCGCGCTCGCGGTCGAACGCCGCGACGATGGCCTGCTCCTCGGCGACGCCAGCATCTGGCTGCGCAGCGCCGCCAATCGACAGGTGGAGATCGGTTATGTCTTCCACCCCGACGTCGGCGGCAAGGGCTACGCGACCGAGGCAGCCCGCGCCCTCCTCAACTTTGCCTTCGACGACCTGAAGGCGCACCGCGTCTTCGCCCGCACCGACGCCCGGAACACCGCCTCCGCCGCCCTCCTCCGTCGCCTCAACATGCGCCAGGAGGCCCACTTCCGCGAGGCCGAGATCTTCAAGGGCGCCTGGGGCGAGGAACTCATCTTCGCGATCCTCGCCGACGAGTGGTCGTCCCAGCCCTAGCCTCGTTACGATCCAGATCCCTCTGGGGCAGTGGCCCAACTGGCTAAGGCACCGGTCTCCAAAACCGGCGATTCCAGGTTCGAGTCCTGGCTGCCCCGTATTCGCGATCCCAGGCATGGAGCCAAATCTGAGCTCTATGCGGTGAGCTGAGGCACTGCGGTTTTGGATTCCGTACCTCTGGCGCACTTGGCTCTACCAAGCGGCAGGAAACGAGTGATTTACCCCGTTCGTTCCCCAGCCGTTCCCCGGAGCACGCTCAGCGGGCCATCGGGCCTCCGCTTTAGATAGGCGAAAAGCAGTGCTGATCACCGTCGCGAGAGCAAGTTTGCTCGGCGACCTAATCTCGACGATCGATCGGCAACTCACGGACCCGCAGATGACGGCGGGTCAGGCTCACGACCGCGCCCCTCGCGAGGTCCTCCTCTACGGCTGCCAAATTGGCTACGAGCAGATCAGCCTGTTCCGGCGGCCGCATGTGATCTGCGGAACGAAGCAGGACCACCGACGGCGCCCGCGCCCCGCCCAGTGCGAGCATCGCGGCGAAATCTGAGTCGGCAGTGATGAGCACTCGATCCGCCTCTACAGCGGCCCGCATGATCTCCGGATCCGATGCGGTCATGAGCCCGATCTCGACGACGTGGATCGCATCGTGGTCTGAGGCACTCAATCGCCGCGCAACCTCGGGCGAGAGGTTGGCGTCGAGCAGGATTCTCACGCCGAGGTTGCTAGTTGGAGCTCTCGCTCCTGTGCATCGGTCGCCGCATACTCCAGAGCCGCGAGCACATCCTCTCGCTCGAGGTACGGGTAATCGACGAGCACTTCATCGACGCTCGCGCCAGCAGCCATTTGCCCCAGGACGGCGCTCACGGTGACGCGGGTACCCCGGATGCAAGGCAATCCCCGCATCCGGTCAGGATGCACGGTGATTCGGTCGAGGGCCATGCACCAAGCGTAGCCGAGCGGAGCGCCTTTGAAGTAACAATTGCCTACGTCCAGTTCGCGACAACATCAGACACGACGGCGGGCGGGGGAAGCCCTCTCGGCGCAGCTTTACCCCGGAGCGCCCCCGGCAAGAAGGCAGGCTGGTGCAGGAATGCGACATCGAGTATGCGTAATCAGGAATGTATGAGAGACCGCTCAAGAAGATCCAGGACCGACCGACCCATCGACCTATGATCGGCTGGTGGCGGATGGATCTGAGTCGGAAGGGAAACCGGAAAGCCTCGCCGATCGGGTCGAACAACTGAACAATGACTTCTTCAGTCGCTCGCCCTCCGACTACTTCCTCTTCCGCTTACGCAACCTCGTCCTGTCCGCGTCCCACGGGCTCGACTTGGAACGGCTAGTCGCCCGAGGCGTCGAAGTCGGGGATTTCACGCTGGGCGAATACCAGGGTGACTTGGGCGAGGCACTCGACGACGAGCAGGAGGAGGCCCAGCACTCATTCGTCACCCTGGAGACCGAGGTGCTCCTCCACCACGTCTCGGAGACTTTGCTCCGCCTCTACCTCGTATTGGAGCAACGCTCACCTTGTCCGTGGCTCGCGATGTCGCGCGAACGGAGCCCGCGACGGTTCAAGCGAAAAGTCGAGAGCCTGGTTGAACGGCTCGGCCCCGATGGGGACATGCAAAAGATGTCCTGGGTGTTCTTCGGAGCGGCGGATCACCGGACGTTCGGAGATGAAGCCCTGACGGACGAGCTCTGGGCCGAACTTGTCGAGAGCTCACGATCCTGGCTCTCGTGGTTCGCGAGCTACATGCTTGACGCCGACGTATACAACGCTGCGAAGCACGGCCTGGGCGTCTACCCCCAACGGATGGCCTTGTCAGTTGAGGTCGACGGCCAACCCCTTTTCGACGGCTCTGGACCCTGCCTCGAATACCTCCATGAGGTCCGTGGCGAAAATGACGGTCGAGCCTGGAGACGCGGAACCAAATGGGTGCATTGGGATCACCTTTTTGGCGCCATACATATCGCCTGCCAGCTGATCGAAAGACTCTGGATCGTCGGGCGGGTGCACTACGGGGAGAGTGCGCGGCTCGACCTTGAGCTGGCGGTCTTCGCCCGACCCGCCGACCTCTTCCGTAACGACGGGATCACGCTGACCAAGTTCTCAAGATCCCTGGGCATCGATACGGATCTATTGCCTTGATCAAGGCAGAACTTCAGTTTTGCCGCTCCGGTTCAACCGAGAAGTCAGCTGACTTTCGTTCCCTAGATCGTTCCCCGCACGGTTTTCCGATCGGCTTTCGGCTTGCTAGAGCGGCGCCTCCCACCGAGGCACCGGTCTCCAAAACCGGCGATTCCAGGTTCGAGTCCTGGCTGCCCCGTCTCGCGATCCCAGGTTTGGAGCCGAATCTCGTACCAGTCGCATCACTTAGGCGGCCCCGGTTTTCAGCTTCGCCTACCGGCCTGACATTGGCTCTAGCAAGCGATATGGAACGAGTCGCTCACAGTTTCGTTCCAGAGGCGTTCCCTTCGCGCCCACCGGGTTAAGCCGAACGACCCGCCGATCCTCCGCTTAGGAAATCGAGCGCGGCCAGATGGTTCAGTCGAAGGCGCCCTCGTCGAGGCCCGACTGACGAAGGATCGATCGGAAGGTACCGCGTGGGATTTGCTTGCGCCCGGCTGGGACGATGACCGTTCTCGTCGGCGATCCGTCCTTGCGGTACTTGACGTGACTGCCCCGCTGGGACACGAAATCGAATCCGTTGCCCTCAAGCGCCGTTACCACCTGCCGCGACGAGTAGAGCTTAGGCACGCTCGAGAGTCAGCCGACGGACCTCTGGCCCTTCGACCTTGGCAACCGAATCCGCGGGGGCGTCCTCGAAATAGAGTTCGAGCGCCTCACGCAGATTGGCGAGTGCGTCATCCTCGCTGTTGCCGAAGCTCGAAACGTCGACATCGAGGCACTGGGCCACGTAGTGCTCGCCTTCGCGGAAGACAACGGTCTGAACGTCAATCGCCTGCATCGTTAGACAGGATACGCCAGCGAAGTCGAGTCCCGGAAAAAGCAGGCATGGCGTCACCGAGAGCTCACGACGGAACCATGGCCGCGCCCATCACCGGGCGGGACGGGCGCTCGCGTAGGCCTCATTCGTCCTTAGAGCGAGACCCCTCGGCCAAAACTCGATCCCGAAGGTATGGCGAGAGGCTCTTCTCCGTGACAACGTCGACGGCGACACCAAGCGTCTCCTCCAGATCGGCGCCGAGCGCCACTAAGTCGAAGAGGCTTCGACCCTCCGCCATGTCGACGAGCAGATCGAGATCGCTGGAGTCGTCCGACTCTCCTCGGCCGACCGAGCCGAAGGCGCGGACGTTGCGCGCGCCATGAGCGGCCGCGATCCGACTGATGTCCTCACGCCCAACCGAGGAAAGCACCAGAGACGCCTAATGATACCTGTCGACCATTTGGACATCGTACGCCGAGGGACGTACGTAACTTCGTGGGGAGAACGCCCGAGAACGGCCCTTATGTAGACGAAGTCCCGCCGCGAGCGCCGCGATGATGACGGCATGCTTTGCGCGATGACGGGTCTCCCCCACCGCCTTTTCTGGATGCGCTCGGCTTGGTGGTGTCAGGACTGCCGGCAGAAGGTCGAGTCTTGCTGCGAGGGTGGTGGCTGCCCCTCGGTGGCGGAGGTGTTGCCGACGTCGGCCAGCACCTCGCCGCATCCCGAAGTCTGAGAATCGGTCATCGAAGCAGGGCGGAAAAACCCTCCGCTTTCCATCAGGCCCGATCGAATTTCGTCGACGGCTCTTTCCCTTTCGGGAGGACGCTCGATGTGGCCGCCCGTGGAACCGAGACCGGGTCCTTCCGGCGGAAGGACCCGGACCCCGCCGCGGATTCCGGGATCCTCGCTCCCCGCCAGAACCTGACCAAGCCTCGGTGGTCGCGGAAGCAGCGTATCCGGGTGCTGCCGTTCGTCCCCGGGGGTCATAGCCGACGATGACGAAGCGTCCTCTGCCGATCGCGTCCAGTTCGGCCCCCGCGTTCAAAACGAGATCGAAGCCGCTCTCCCCCGGGCCGCCGGGACTCGCGAACATGGTTCCGATCCGGCGTCCAGGGCGGCTGGCGAGGCGGCGTGCCACTTTCAGCTGGATCTGGCGCCCGTCGGGCCACGACCAGTTCAACGGCACCCGAACCTCGGCGCATTGCAGGCGCGGGCCGCACGGCTTCCAGTCGATGCGCTTCGCCGGCCCTCCACCGGCCTCGGCCGATCTGGGCGACGCGGCGGCCGAGCTCGGGCCCGGCGCGAGCGCCGCGCAGATGCCGACAAGAAGCAACAGCGCCGAGGTTCGGAAGACTTCCAAGGCCCAAACGATATATTGGTTAAGGTCCGTTTTCCTTACCGACGTGCGCTGGCGCAGTCCCAAATCAGGCGGATCACGCTGGCGATCAGGTCCGGAGCGAGGGACGGGACGTCGTGGCCTACACCGGTCGCCCGGAGGTGCGGAGTCCGCGGCTCCAGCGAGACCAGCTCGTCCTGAATGGTCGGCCACATCTCCTCAGCGCTGAGGCGACCGGCGGACCGACAGAGGCGGTAGCTCCGATCCTTCAGCGAAAGGTCGGCGGGCGCAGGCCAGCGACGCAGCTCGTGTTCGGCGCGCCAGGGGTCGAAAGGAACGAAGCGAGCACTTGGTTTGCGCAGGGCGATCTCAACTGCGCACCGTGCCCGACCCCGAGAATCGACACGACGCTCGAGCTGGAGAGCGTGCGGGCGGCGACTCGCGCCTGGGAAGGTGGAGTTACGGCGTCGAAGGTCCCCGAGAGCAGGAGGGTGGGAATATTGCTGCGAGTCACCTGACGCTGGGCGGCCGGCGCCTTCGGCACGTTCCAGGCGCCGCACTCCTCGTAGGAGAACGGAATCTGCGGCGCCTGGGCGAGGACCGAGTCCGGGTAGCTCGGGAACGCCCTGTGGCTCCGCTCGAGCATTTCGGATTCGGGCTGGTAGGGGACCCACTCGCCGCACACCACCCCATACTGCAGCCCGTTGCCGGGCTGCTGGGAAAGGCGGGCCCAGGACGCGGCGACGTTCTGGGGATGGCCGGCGGCGAGTTGGTCGATCCAGCTCGGCACCTCCACATATACATCCGGCCCCAGGGCCATCAGGACCAGCCAGTCGGCGAGCGCCCCACCATCCATCACCACCTTTGTCGCCGCCGTGCCGGGTTCGAGTCTGATCCGGGTCGTAAGGGGATGGGACTCGAGTTTGCGAACCAGGCCATTGAAAGTCCGGCGCAGGTGGGGATGGCCATGCCGGCAGCGCGACTGAGACGCACAGGCCGCAAAGAGATTGTCGAAACCCTCGCGGGCACTTGGCCAGAAGACGGCCGGACCGATGCTCTGTGGGGGAACCACCGAGTCCAAGGTGACAGTACGGATTCCGGCAGGATGCTCGCGCATCAAGGTCAACGCGAGATCCGTGCCGTAGGAGACACCGAAGAGGTTCCACTGCTGGATCCCCAGCGCCTGACGCAGTTCGGCGAAGTCGGCGGCGTTTTCGGTGGTGTTGTAGGCGCCCAGGTCGATTCCCCGGGCAGCGAAGCGCCGGCGGCACGCCCGCGTTGCAGCCACCTGGCGACGTCCCGTCGAGAGGGCGTCGTAGACCAGACCGACCCTCCTGGTGACGAAGCTCGCGCTCTCCGAGCAGATGAGCTGAGGCTGGGAGAAGAGAGCGCCGCGCTGTTCCATCAGGATGAGGTCGCGGTCGCGGTTCACCCCGGCTTCGATCAGCGATTGTGCCTGTCCCATGGCGCTCGAGCCGGGGCCCCCGGCCAGGAAGACGAGGGGATCGGCGACAGGCTTCGGCGACACCGCCGGTACGATCGCGACCGCGAGACGAATCCGTCGATCGCTAGCCGGTCGGCGTCGATCCTCCGGAACCGTCAGATAGGCGCAGCGAGCGTCCTCCAAGCCAGGCACGGAATCCGCGGCCCCGGCCACACCAGCTGTGTGAGCCGTCATTTCCGAGCAGGCGACCGGTTTGAAGCTGGCTGGAGCGATCGTCGCTGGCGAGGTCCTGGCGGCGGCGCTGCCCGCAAGCACGATCAGGACACAGGTCGCGGCAGCCGACGATAGTGTGAGCAAATTGCGGCGGAAGACGCAAGCGGGGCGTGACATTGCGGGCGGACACTAGACGGTCGCCCGCCGCAATAGCAAGGAATTCCGTGTCGGTCGTCTCGGCTTGCGATTTAGGTACCAGGCGAGGACTCATTGCAAGCGGATGAGATTTCGGTTTGTGACCGGTTCCTGCGGCCGCTCCCCAGCCGGCCGGAGCCGGTGCTCTATTTGTCCGGCCGCGTCCTCACGCGTCCCCGCGTCCCCGCCTGCGGCCGAGGAGGACCCATCGGACGGGACGCCGGGTCCCGTGACCGGTACCACACGAAGACAGGCACTTCTAGATCTAGATCGTCGACTTTCCAGCGACTGTAGGTCGCCTCGGCGTCCTTAAATGTTGTCCTTCGAAATAGACTTGGCGTCCGAGGCACCGAAATCGATTTCGCTAAGCGTCGTCACTGTTCCTGATCATTTTATGGCCGTGCTCGGCGTCAGCCCAATTGCCAGATAGACCTCGGTACTAAGTCCTGTACCAAGCGACACTCCGCAGCATCCGCCCAGGCATCGAAAACTAAGAAGCCCGCTTCCAGAGCGGGCTTCGGGAAATCGGGGAGACAGGATTTGAACCTGCGACCGCTCGGCCCCCAGACGAGAGGTCACAGCTCGTTTACCGTCAGCCCACTTTGGGCGCCCTCCGCTTTCCACGCGAATTCGCAGACGGTTCTTTCCCTTAGCCTTTCCCCTGAGGTGGCCTGCAGCCGGATTTGGCTTGCTAGAGCGGCGTCAACTTAGGCACCGGTCTCCAAAACCGGCGATTCCAGGTTCGAGTCCTGGCTGCCCCGTCTCCGCGATCCCAACCGTGGAGCCAGATTGTTGGCTTCCGACCAGCGTTTAAGCGCTTTCGGCCCAAACATCGTCGGGATCTATTGGATGAGGGGGGTAGACAGGCCCGTGGACACCCGTGCAACGCCGGCTATGGCGCCTGCCCCGGGCTTAGAGTCTGGTCTTTGCCGAGCGCAGCTGCGTTTCCCGGGCCCCCAAAGTCGTCGTGAGCACCTTCCGCTGACGGTTATATGAGGGAACGTCTCCCGATAGTGCCGCCGTCGTTTCGTAGACGTTCCCAGATACGTCCTCGTAGACGAGATCCAGTACCGCAGAAAAGTTCTCGCTCAAACTCAGCGCTTTGTCGTCTTTCATGACTCCGGTCAGCAACAACTCTACCTTGCCGTCAACAGACAGCACGGGGATGTAGCTCGTTGCGTACTCGCAGCCGAAGGAGCTCTCGGTAGCCCGAATTATCGCAACGCAGTTGAGCGCAGGGCCCCGGCCTCTATTCCATAGGTTCAGTTCGACTTCGACGTGCGGGTTATCTGTCCTGAGACTCTCGACGACTGCGTCCTTCATGTCGACGATGGTGACGTTGCGATTTCCGCCGCCGCCCACCACCATGATCGGGCGCCACTGGGAGCGGATGTCCTGGTTCGTCTCCCGCGCCAGCCCGCGGGTAGACCATGCCAACCATCCAGTGAGTGCCGCGAGCATCAGGGTTGCGATGCCGGCGATGGCGGTCCACCCTAGGGCCCAGGACTCCTCTGCTGCCGCGATCATTCCCACGACTGAACAACTGCTCTTAAGTAAAAGCAAATGCGAAGTCCCTGGACATGGGCAGGACGAAAAACTCGTCCTGCCCCGACTCGGTATACGCAAGCGCCCGGTCGATCGCGTCGCGCGTATGGAGCAGGTAGACCCGTTCGTCCTTCAGAGTGCGACCGCCTCGGCCAGAATTCGATCCAGGAGATACGGCGAGAGGCTCTTCTCCGCGACCACATCGACATCGACACTGAGCGCCCTCTCCAAATCGTCGCCGAGCGCCACCAGGTCAAGAAGGCTTCGACCCTCCGATTTGTCGACTAAAAGATCGAAGTCGCTGGAGCCGCTTGGTTCGCCGCGGCCAACCGAGCCGAACACGCGAACGTTCCGCGCCGTGAGCGGCCGCAATCCGAGGATGTTCTCTCGATCTCCTGATGCAAGGACCGGAGAAGATCCGTGCGGCTTATCGGCCATTTGGACATCGTATGCCGAGGAGCTCGCATATCGGCCCGGCAGAGGGAAGGTGAGCACTATCGACGCGGTGGAAAGTCCATCACGGTGAGCTCGAGCGGCAGCTCGTCCCGATGCTCTTCGAGTCCGATCGGCTTGACCTTGGTCTTGGTTCCCGCGCTGGTCGCGCGATCGATCGAGTCGAGGCCGGCGACGCCTTCCCCCTTGAAGGTTCGGAACTCGTAGGGAAGGCCGTTGGCCTCGGCCAGCAAAGGACGGTCCATCACGTGGAAGTGCAGGTGCGGGACACCGGTCTGGCCGGTGTTACCAACCAGGGCCATCTGCTCCCCCGCGGTGACTCGTTCGCCGACTTTGACCGTGATGCTGCCGGGGGCGAGGTGGGCGTAGTTGGCATAGTGCCCGCCGCCCAGGTTGAGCATGATGAAGTTGCCGTCTGCCTCCGTCGCCGGGACCGGTTTCGGGTCGAGCGGCACCTGGTCCTGCAGATGGTCGCTGACGGCGACGACGGTCGCGTCGGCGACCGCCAGAACTGGCGCTCCGTAACCGAAGTAGTTGGAGGCCTCCCCAGGGTCCCCGGTGAAGAGGCGATCCTGGGGGCCGAAGCGCATGAAGTCGATGGCGAATTCCTGCGACGCGAACAACCGCCCGGCCGCCGAGAACAGGCGTGCCTGTGGTTGGGGACGCCGGTGCAGCACCCGGTCAGGTCGACCCATCCGGGTCCTTCCAAGGGCGCCCGGAGCCTGATCGGCTTAGCCCGCGAAACCGCCAGCCGCGCTGCCGTCACGGTCTCCTTGCCCGCGTAGAAGGACTTGCCGATCGGGGTGGCGGTGATGCGATGTTCGAGCTCTTTCGGGATCGGCGCCCCGGCGGGGAGGGTGGCGTCGACCCAGTAGGCACCCGCCTGGCTGGGCCCTAGGGTCGCGTTCTTCAGCGGGTCGACTGGGGACGAGAGCAGCCCGAGCCTGCCTTCGAGCGCCTTCCCGGCGACCGCGGAGATCACCTTGCCGCTCTTGGCGTCGAGGACGGAGACCTTGTCGATCCGGACCGGGACGGGTCCGGCGTTCTGAATCGTCACCACGTAGGTCAGGTGCGTCTTCCCGTCGCTGCCCTCGAACGGGATCGGCGGCCGCAGACCCTGGATCACCAGCGGGGCGAGCTGGCCGACCCCGCCAGGGCCGTCCGGGATGTTCGCGGCGCCGGGGGCGACCCGCCGCAGGGCGGCCGGGGCGCTTGGTCCTCCTTCGAACGGCTGGTGGTCCGAGGGGCAGACGGTTCCCCGCCGGGGAACCGTCAGGTGGACGAGGTAGGCGGTCTCGGCCCGTTCGACGCAGGCGCTCGGGTCCTTGAAGCTGAGGTGCCCGTAGCCGTCGTGCGTCAGCAGTACCGCGTTGCCGAGAAGGCGAGCGGCGCGGCGGGCGTTGGCGTAGCCCGTGTTCGGGTCATGGCGGGTGCCGATCAGCAGGATCGGGTTGCGGGTCTTCGCGTTCCACGGGCCGGTGTAGCGGCTCGTGTCGCGCACGGGCCACGAGGCGCACGGCGCCCACTCCCACCAGCCCTGCACCGTCCCCTGAAGGAAGCTGATCCGATCCAGACGGCGGATCACCTGAGGCCACGCCCCGGCGCTCCGATGGGCCGGGCCGTCTGCACACTGGATGGCCGCCGAGGTGGTCGCCCCCGACCAAGCCCGCGGCGAGCGCATCGGTCGCGCCCGCATCTCGAGCGCGGAGCCGTCGCCGCCCTCCGCGGCGACGATTTCTTCGGCCAACTTCGGCCATTCCTCGGGACTTCGCATCGGTTCGAACAGCGACAGCAGCAGGTCGGTATAGGTCAGCTCGCCCGGCGGGTTGGCCGCGGGAGCCGGGATCGGCCCCTGGCGCAAGCGAGCCAACAGCTGCTCGAAGCCGGCCTTGACCGGCCCGCGAGCGGCCAACGCGCAGCCGGTCGGCCCGGCGCCCTGGCAGAGCGACTCGAACCTCTCGAAGACCTCGTCGCTCGAAGAGACGCCGTTGGCTTGCCTCGCTTCGGCCCCCTTCGACCAGGCGACCGGATCGACGACACCGTCGAGGAGCATCGCCCACACCCGGCCGGGGAACAGGTTGGCGTAGGTCTCACCGAGGTAGGTGCCATAGGAGAGCCCCAGGAAGCTGATCCGTCGCAGGCCGAGGAGTCGACGCAGGTAGTCGAGGTCGCGGGCTGAGTCGGCGGTCGAGACGTGGCGGAGCAACGCGCCGCTGACCCGGCCGCAGTGGCGGGCTAGCTCGGCGGCCTTGCGGCTGAAGGCCTTGGACTCCGCGGTCGTTTCAGGGACCCGGGTTCCCCGCCAGAACCTGACCAGTCCCCGGTGGTGGCGAAAGCATCTGATCCGGGTGCTGCCGTTCGTCCCCCGCGGATCGAAGCCGACGATGTCGAAGCGCCCCTGCCCGATCGCGTCCAGTTCGGCCCCCGAGCCGGTGACGAGATCGAAGCCGCTCTCCCCCGGGCCGCCGGGGCTGGCGAACAGCGTGGCGATCCGCCGGCCGGGGTGGCCGGCGAGGTGGCGGGCGACCTTCAGCTCGATCTGGCGACCGTCCGGTCGCGCCCAGTCGAGCGGGACAGGCACGTGGGCGCACTGCAGGCGCGGCCCGCAGTGCTTCCAGTCGATGCCTGGCGCAGCGGCGGCAGTGCCGCCCTGGGCGAGCACCGCGCCGATGCCGACGACCAGCAGCAGCACCGATGTTCGAAGGGGTCTCAGAACCCGAAGATATATTGGATAAGGCTCTTTGTCTTTCTCCCGCCGCCAATATCTGCCGGTCCTCGCGCTCGCCGCCCTGGTGATGTCGCTCGGGATGGCCTCGACCGCGTCGGCGGCTTCCGCGCCTCCGTCCAGGGCCGCGGCCGCCGCGGCCTGCGCTGCGCCGCGCCTCCAGACCGCGGACGGCTGCGTCGGCCGCGCCACGGCGCGCAGCAGGATCGAGGCGATGGTCCGCGATGAAATGGCCCGCCACGGCCTGAAGGCGGCGATCCTGCGGGTCGACACCGGCACTCGGCCGCTGCTCAGCCGCGCCTACGGTCAGTCGATGGCGGGCGTCCCGGCCAACCGCCGGATGCACTTCCGGATCGGCTCGATGGCGATCCCGTACCTGATCACCGTCCTCCTGCAGCTGCAGGAAGAAGGCCGGCTCTCACTCGACGACAAGCTCTCCGAGTACCGCCCGCGGCTTCCCGATGCCGATCGGATCACGCTCCGCGAGCTCGCCGAGAACACCTCGGGGTACCTCGACTGGATCCAGGGCAACGAACCCTTTGCCGCCGCCCTCTTCAGCAACGTCTTCAAGCAGTGGAGCGTCCCGGAACTGCTCTCGATCGCCTTCGCCCGCGGCATGGCCTGCGCTCCCGGCACCTGCTTCATCTACGCGCACACGAACTACGCGGTCCTCGCCCAGGTGATCAGCGTCGTCACCGGCCACTCGGTCGGGAGCGAGATCGAGCAACGGGTGCTGAAGCCGCTCGGCCTGCGCGGGGTCGCGATCTCGCGACTGCCGGCGATGCCGGGACCGGTCCTCCACTCCTACAACTCCCTGCGCGGGGACTACGAGGACTCGACCTTCTGGAGCCCCTCGTGGACGGTTGGCGCGGGGACCGTGATGAGCGGCACGATCGGCGACGTCGCCCGCAGCGCCCGCGCGATCGGGACGGGGGCCCTGCTCTCCCCCGCCGTGAGCCGCGAACGGTTCGCGGCCGACCCCTCGGGCCTGGGACACGTCGCCCCCGGCATCCACTTCGGCCTCGGCATCCTCGTCGGCAACGGCTGGCGGGTGCAGAACCCGAACCTGAACGGATACACCGGGATCGAGGCGTACCTCCCGTCGCGGCGGATCTCGGTCGCGATCGTCACCACCCTGCTGCCGCGCAGCGGCGCCTCCGAAACCGCCTACTCGACCGAGCTCTTCAATCGCCTCGCCCGCTACCTGACGCCGGGTCATCCCGGGCTCGCCATCAAGGCGGCGGCTCCCACGAGGGCGTCGAGCGCTCGCGTCGCGGGCGGCGGCTCCGACGGTTTGGTGAAGATCAGCGACGGGCGCAAGCTGCTGCTCAAATGCCGCGGCACCGGCTCTCCCACCGTCGTCTTGATCTCCGGCTTCCGTGGCGGCGATGACGACTGGACCCACGTCGCCGCCAACCCCAAGCCGATACCGAGCCCCCGGGCCGTCTTCCCGCGCATCGCCAAGTTCACCCACGTCTGCGCCTACGACCGCCCCGGCGTCGAAAGCTTCAGCGGAGTGATTTCGCCCTCCACCCCGGTCCACCAACCGACCACGGCCGCGGACGGCGTCGCCGACCTCCACGCGCTGCTCCGCGCGGCCGGCGTGAAGGGCCCTTACGTCATCGTCGCCCACTCCTGGGGCGGCATGATCGGCCAGCTCTACGCACGCATGCACCCGCGACAGGTCGCCGGGCTCGTCTTCCTCGACCCCGGCACGCAGTACCTGAAATCGACGCTGACGCCGGCCCAGTGGAACCAGTTCGTGCGCCAGGCGCGCGAGCTCGGCGAACCGAAGACCCTCGAGGCCGCCGCCTACGAACCCAGCGTCAAGGCGATGCTCGCCGCGCCGCCCGTCCCGCGGGTGCCGGCAGAGGTTCTGAGCTCAGACCATCCCTTTCCTTTCGGCGCCGGCGGCAGTCACCCCTGGCGGGCGTGGCTCGCCGCCCAGGGCCTGTTCGCGCGGAGTATCCACGCGCTGCACGTCACCAACACCGACAGTGGCCACTACATCGCCGGCGAACGACCCGGGCTGGTGGTCGCCGCGGTCCGGCGGGTCCGCTCGCGCTACTTGGCCGGGATGTCTTCAAGCCCGTAGAAGGTGTAGTAGCCAGCGACGTAGAGCCGATGCCCGTCGGAGACGACCGGCGAGTAGCCGGCCGAGTGGAGTACGAAGTCGCGCTTGTGGGTGTGTACGTCGTAGCCGACCGACTCGCGGGTCTTGAAGCTGGAGCTGTAGACGGTGTTGCCGATCACGCTGGCGGTGCCGGGGATCGGGCCGCCGACGTCCTGGTGCCAGCGCTCGTGGCCGTTGCTCGCCCGGAGGGCGAAGAGCCGCCCGTCTTCGGAGCCGATGTAGACGGTCGGCGGCGTCCCCGGGACCTTGGCCACCGCGGGCGAGCCGTAGACCGCGCCGCCGGTCGGGAAGGACCAGGCGATCTTGCCGCTCCTGCGGTCGAAGGCGAAGACGACGCCGTCGTCGCGCGCGGCGTAGACGTGGCCGAAGGCGATCGCGGGCGAGGAGTAGAAGCCGCCCTTGCCGAACGGGAACCGGGTGCTGGTGTTGGTGCGCCAGACCACCTTGCCGGTCTTCGCGTTCAGCGCCAGCATGCCGCTCTGGTAGTTGCCGACGTAGATCAGACCCTCGTGGAAGGAGGGGCTCGCCTTGATCGAGGCGTTCCCTTTGTATTCCCAGATCTTGTGTCCGTCGGCGGTGTCGAGCGCGAGGACCTGCTTAGAGTCGGTGCCGATGTAGAGGGTCTTACCGACGATCAGCGGCGAGGACTCAAGGTGGGCGTGCAGGTTGCGCCTCCAGTCCACCTTGCCGGTCTTCGCGTTGAGGGCGATCAGGGCGCCGCCGATCTCGGCGACGAAGACCCGTCCGTTGTAATAGGCGGGTCCGGTGACGTCGATCGGCGCCCCGTGCAGGCGCTTGCGCACGATCCGGGTCCAGAGGATCTTTTTGTCGCTGAGACGGATCGCGTACACGTTGCCGTACTTGTTGACCAGGTAGGCGACGCCGCCGGAGATCGCCGGCGGGAACTCGATCAGGGCGTGGGTGTTGATGTGCCAGAGGACCTTGAAGGGCGGGTCGAGGTCGGCGATCGGCCCGCCGAGGTAGTGGGTCCGCTGCGGCAGGCGGCCGAAGAAGGGCCAGGAGGCGGTCGGCGTCTCGTCGGCGAGCTCGGAGGGTTTGCGCTCGGCGTATTTCTCTCCTGGCGTCAGTTTGGGTGCCCGGCCGACCCGCGAGCCCGACTTGGCGACGCTCCGCTTGGTCGGCGCGGCCGGCGTCGGCGCGGCTCCGCTCGCGGTTTCCGATCCCGAGGCGGCGCTGCTCGAGCCTGCGGACGTCGAGCCGCCGGACCCGCAGCCCGCGAGCGCCACCAACCCGAGCAGGAGACATCCGAGCACTCGCAGGCGAAGCATCGGCGCGAGGCTACAACGAATCGAGAACGTTTTCTAATTCGCCAAACCCGCTGTAGAGTGCCCGCGGCCGTCCACCAAGAAACTGGTTCGATCCGGAGGTGTAGGTGTCGCGAGCAAGGCTGGGATTCGTAGGTGCGGTGGCGGCGGTCGCGCTGGCGCTGCCGGCGGGAGCCTTGGCGGGCGAACCGCCGGACTATGCGGGGGTTCGGGCGACGTTGAGCCGGGAGATCCCGAAGCTGATGCGGTCGACCCATGCGGTGGGGTTGTCGATCGCATTGGTCGACGGAGACCGCACAATCTGGGCGCGCGGGTTCGGATCGGCCGATCGCGCGGCGAAGATGCCGGTCACCGCTGACACGCTGTTCCACATCGGCTCGACCTCGAAGACGCTGACGGCGGACGCGGTGATGCAGCTGGTGGAAGAAGGGCGCGTCGACCTCGACGCACCGCTCTCTCGTTACGTGCCGCAGTTCCAGATGCTGCCCCGCTTCCCGAAGTCGGTGGTCACCGTGCGGAGCGTCCTCGACATGCACTCCGGCATCCCCGGGGACGTCGAGAACGGCCAGATCACCTCGGGCAAGCCGTACCCGCAGTTCAGGGCGTCCCTCCTACGGACCCTGTCGAAGTCCTTTCCGGAGCGGCGGGTGAACACCGTCTGGGCGTATTCCAACAGCGGCTTCACGCTGCTCCAGAACCTGGTGGAAAACGTCACCGGCCAGAGCTTCCTCAGCTACACGCGTGAACATCTCTTCGCGCCGATGGGAATGGAGCACACCACCTTCGACGACACCGTGCCGACCGCCGCCGAACTCTCGCACGGCTACCAGGCCGTGACCGGATCCGACGGCGCGGTGAAAGTGGTGGCGCAGCCGCGCGAATACGTCAACGCCTGGAGCGGCGGGTCGGTGGTCTCGTCGGCAAGCGAAATGGCGTCGTATCTGAAGACGATGATCGCCGGAGGCGTCACTCCCTCCGGCGTACGGATCCTCGACGCGTCGACGCTCCGGCAGATGACCACTCCGCAGACCCACCTGCCGCTGGACATCACCAACTTCCGCGCCGGGTTGGGGTGGTGGGTCGGGGACTCCGGCAACAAGTGGATGGGGCCCGCGATCTATTGGAACGGCGACACCGCGAACTTCCACACCTTCTTCCGCTGGCTACCGAAGCTCGGCGTCGGCGCCTTCGTCAGCGTCAACACCAGCACGACGGTGCAGGTGCACGAAGAAATCGGCCTGCGGGCATTGGGCCTGATGGTCACCGCGAAGACCGGCCGCACGGCCCCCGCGCCGCCGACGCCCGCGCCGGTGACCAAGGTGTCCGCGCAGACGCTGCGGCGCGCCGCTGGGCGGTATGCCTCCTCGAGCGCCGGGCTCTTCACCGTCAGCGTGGCCGGCGACGGCCTGCGATTGGCGAGAGTGCCGCCGGTCCCAGGCTTCAGCCCGGTGACGGTGCTGCCGCGCGCCGACGGCTGGTACGCGGCGCCGCCGTCGCCTGACCCGATGTCCGCCTATTGGATCAAACCGGCCAGCGTCGCCGGCCGGCACCTGATGCTTGTCCACCTGAACCGGCTCTTGGGGACCGAGCCGAATGGGGTGGTCACGATCTTTGGCGAGAAGATCCCCTCGGGCTACCGCATCCCACGGGCCTGGCGGACCCGGCTCGGCAGCTACCGAGCCACCAACGACGTCCCGGGCGACGTCAACGCTCCCCGCGCGGGCGAGCTGCGGATCGTGCACGGCGTGCTTGAGTGGAACGGCGTGGCGACGACCACCGAGGGCCCCGGTCTCGCGTTCACCTATGGGCTGTCGAGCGTGCTCCTTGCGCGCGGCGAGGGTGATGCCCTCGTCCCGAACGGCAAGACGCTGACGATCCTCGGCGTCCACTACCGCAAGGTCGGTACCTCCACAGGCGCCGCCTACGACCTCGCCACCACCGGCTCGGGCGCCAGGACCGAGCCACCGACCGACGTGCCGGCTCAACAGACGACGCCGGTCGCGGGCAGCGTGATCGCCGCCCCCGAACCTGTTCTCGCCGGCAACGCCCGAGGTCGCTACGCCTTCTACGCGCACCTGCAGACCGGGAGCATCACCGTCCACCCGGCCGAGCGGGTGAAGGTACGTCGACCGGCTAGATGCCCCGTCTTGGCGATTCCGTGGAGAATCAGCCGCCGCCAACCTTCCGATAGGTCACGCCGAGAACCGACAGCGTTTCGCCGAACGGGATGATCGCTTCGCCTTCGGCCCTTGCCAGGAGCCACGGCGCCAGACCGATGGTGAAGGCCGGACCGGAGCCCGTCGCGGACACGACCAGGCCGTTCCAGGTGAGCAGTCCGTGTTCGACCTTCAGCTCGCCCGTCCGAGGCAGATCGGGTGCGGAGTACTTGACGTAGTTCGTCGCCCGATAGGCTCCGACCCGGTCTCGCCAGGCGCCGGGAATGCGGTAACTGGACGGAATCTTTTCCGCGAAGATCGTGACCATCCCGTTCGGCATCGGCCCGCCGAAGTCGTCGAAGTGAGCGAGCAGCAGGTGCCGCCCGGCGACGGTCGCCGGTTTGTACCAGGCCATCTCGAACAGGCCTGCTTCGCCGGCCGGAGGCGCGGCCGCGTACCAGCCGTCGGCACGCGGCAGCAGCGTGACCGGGGGCAGGTGGGCGAGCAGCGGGCCCTGTGCGGCGAGCTTCAGGTGCCCGTCGACGGCGCTGACGGTGAAGAGCCCGGCCGCGGAGGAGGCGTACTGGCCCGCCGCGCGCCGCAGCCTGGCGGGCGACGCCTTGACCACCGGCGCGGGCTGCGCGGGCTTGGGGGCTGCGCGACCGGTCTTGGCCGTGACCATCAAGCCCAGCGCCCGCAGCCCGACTTCGTCTCGCACCGGCGCCGTCGTGGTGGTGTTGACGCTGACAAACACCCCGAGCCCGAGTTCCGGCAGCCAGCGGAAGAAGGTGTGGAAGGTGGGCGTGTCACCGTTCCAGTAGAGCGCGCGCCCCATCCACCTGTTGCCGGAGTCTCCGACCCACAACCCCAAGCCCGCCTTGAACGAGGTGATGTCCAGCGGCAGGTGGGTCTGCGGGGTGGTCATCTGGCGCAGGGTGGATCGCGCGAGCACCCGACTGCCTTCGGGGGCGACCCCGTGGGCGATCATCGTCTTCAGGTAGGAGGCCATTTCACTCGCCGAGGAGACAACCGAGCCGCTGGCCCAGCAGTTGAGGTATACGCGCGGCGGAGTTTCCACCCGCACCCCACCCTTTGCCCCAGTGGCCGTCTGGTACCCGACGGCGAGGTCGCCCACAGGTGCCGCCGCGGGGTCGAAGGTGGTCCTGTTCATCCCCATCGGCGCGAACAGGTGCTGATGCGTGTAGGCGACGAAGCCCTGGCCGGTCACGTTTTCCACGACGTTCCGCAGCAGCGAATAACCACTGTTGCTGTACGCCCAGGTCGTGTTGACCGGGCGCTGCGGGTAGGTCTTGGCCAGGATCCGCAGCAACAGGTTGTCGAACCCGGGGTATGGCTTGGTGGTCGCCGCTCCGTTGTAGATGTCACCGGGGATCCCGGAGTGCATGTCGAGCACGTTGCGCAGGGTGACCACCGAACCCGGGAACCGCGGCAGCATCTTGAACTGCGGTACGTAGCGCGACAGCGGCGCATCCAGGTCGACCTTGCCCTGTTCGACCAGCTGCATCACCGCCACCGCCGCCAGCGACTTCGAGGTCGAGCCGATCTGGAAGAGCGTTTCCCCGGTCACCGGAACCTTCTGCGCGCGATTCGCCGACCCGAAACCGCGCGCCCACACGGTGCGCTCACCGTCGACGAGGGCGATCGAGAGGCCGACCGTGTGCGTGTCCTTCATGATCTCCGGGATTTCCCGGGAGAGCGTCTTCCGCACCCCGGCGAAGTTCGTCGGTTCTGCCGCCGACGCCCCCACCGGCACCAGCAGCGCCGTCGTCGCGATCAGGGCAACGAGGATTCCGACCATGCACCTGAGCTTGGACATCGCGCTCCTTCGTTCGAGTTTGAGCCGACGGGGCACGACCCGACAGGAACCTAAACCAAATGTGAGACTCGCCACATCGGCCGAGACCGATCGCGCACTCGGGGGAATTTAGATGTAACAAGGGAGAGCCCCGCTGCAATAGACCGGATATGAGCGTGCCCACGGAGACGCGAGACGACGCCCAGCTGCTGCGGGCGTCGCGAAACGACCTCGATGCCTTCGCCGAGCTCTACGACCGCTACGCCGAGCGCCTCCTCGACTACTTCACCCGCCGCGCCTCGAGCGCAGACACGGCGCTCGAACTCTGCGCCGAGACCCTCTCCCGCGCCTGGGTCTCGCGCGAGCGCTTCGAGGACCAGCACGACGGCAGCGCCGCGCCCTGGCTCTACGGGATCGCCCGCAACGTCCTGCTGATGTCGATCCGCCGCGGCGCGGTCGAGCGGGCCACGGCGGTACGGCTCGGGGTGCTCGAACGGCTCGACCTCCCAGGCGACGCCACCGCGGCACCGGAGTCGGGCTGGGCCGACGGCGCCGACGAACTGCTCGAGTCCCTGCCCCCCTCGCTGCGCAGCGCGGTCCGGCTGCGGATCGTCGACGAGCTCGACTACGACGAGGTCGCCGCCGCCCTCGGCACCACCGAATCGGCCGCCCGCGTCCGCGTCCACCGCGGCCTCGCCGCCCTGCGCAGGCGCCTCTCCGGATCGAAGGAGAATCCCCGATGACCGACTTCACCACCGACCGCTCGACCCGCCTCGACGAACTGCGCGGCGCCCTGCTCGCCGCCGCGGCCGCCGACCTGGCG
>JBOGYZ010000207.1:0-4486 GCA_050697015.1 Solirubrobacterales bacterium | reverse complement strand
ACGTGAGGACGTCGATGACGACCCCACCCTCTCCGTGCGGCACTTTCAGCGAGGTGTCACGGACCTCGCGCGCCTTCTCCTTGAAGATCGCGCGGATCAGCTTCTCCTCGGCCGTCAGCTCGGTCTCACCCTTCGGCGTGACCTTGCCGACCAGCAGATCGCCGGAGACAACGTCGGCGCCGACGCGGACGATGCCGCGCTCGTCGAGGTTGCGCAGGCTCTCCTCTGAGCGGTTCGGGATGTCGCGGGTGATCTCCTCGTCGCCGAGCTTGGTCGTGCGGGCGTCGATCTCGTACTCCTCGATGTGGATCGAGGTGAGTTCGTCTTCCTTGACCAGGCGCTCCGACAGGATGATCGCGTCCTCGAAGTTGTAGCCCTCCCAGGACATGAAGGCGACCAGGCAGTTCTTGCCCAGCGCGATCTCGCCACCGCCGGAAGCGGAGCCGTCGGCGAGCACGTCGCCCGCCTTGACCTTCTGCTCAGCCTTGACGATCGGGCGCTGATGGATCAGCGTTCCCTGGTTCGACCGCATGAACTTGTTCAGCGGGAAATCGTCCTTGCCTTCCTTATGCGTGACCTCGATGCGATTGGCGTCGACGTAGGAGATCTCGCCGTCGTGCTTGGCGATGACCACGTCACCGGAGTCGATCGCGGCACGCCGCTCCATCCCGGTGCCGATCAGCGGCGGGTCCGGTTTGAGCAGTGGCACCGCCTGACGCTGCATGTTCGAGCCCATCAGGGCGCGGTTCGCGTCGTCGTGCTCGAGGAACGGGATCAGCGAGGTCGCCACCGACCAGATCTGGGACGGCGACACGTCCATCAGGTCGACTTCCTTAGGAGACGCGGTCGCGTACTCCTGCTCGCCGGCGCGGACCAGCACCTGCGGGCCCTTGAGTTTGCCGGTCGCCTTGTCGAACTCGGAGTTCGCCTGGGCGATGATCTTGTCCTCCTCCTGGGTCGCGTCATAGCGGACGATCTCGTCGGAGACGATGCCGTCCTTCACGAGGCGATAGGGGGTGGTGACGAAACCGTGCTCGGAGATCTCCGCGTAGGAGGCGAGCGAGCCGATCAGGCCGATGTTCGGTCCCTCCGGGGTCTCGATCGGGCACATCCGGCCGTAGTGGGTCGGGTGCACGTCGCGGACCTCGATCGGGGCACGCTCACGGGTCAGACCGCCGGCACCCAGCGCCGAGAGGCGGCGACGGTGCGTCAGCCCCGAGAGGCTGTTGGTCTGGTCCATGAACTGCGACAGCTGCGAGGAGCCGAAGAACTCTTTCATCGCCGCCACGACCGGGCGGATGTTGATGATCGTCTGCGGGGTGATCGCGTCGGAGTCTTCCGTCGTCAGACGCTCGCGGACGACGCGCTCCATCCGGTAGAGGCCGATGCGGAAGGCCTCCTGGATCAGCTCGCCGACCGTGCGCAGGCGCCGGTTGCCGAAGTGCTCGTACTCGTCGAGGTGCTCGTAGACCGCCTCGCGCGGGTAGGTGAGAGCTTCCGCGGCATAGTCTTTGATCGGGTTCTCCTCGTCGACCTCCTCGGGGATCCCGAGCAGCTTCGGCAGGGAGGTGAGCTCCTTGACCAGAGCGATGATGTCGTCGTGGGTGAGGACCCGCGTCTCGAGGTCGATGTCGAGGTCGAGACGGGCGTTCAGCTTGTAGCGACCGACCCGGGTCAGGTCATAGCGCTTCGGGTCGAAGAACAGCTGGTCGAGGAGACCGCGGGCGGCGTCGACGCTCGGCGGCTCGCCCGGACGCTGTTTTTTGAACAGCTCGACCAGGGCGCCCTCTTCGGTCCTGGTGGCTTCGCTGTCGGCCTCGATCGTGTGACGGATGTAGATCGAGTTGTCGAACATGTCGAGGAGTTTCTGGTCCTCGACGTAGCCCATCGCGCGCAGCAGCACGGTGACCGGGAGTTTCCGCTTGCGGTCGATCCGCACGAAAACTTTGCCTTTTTTGTCGACTTCGAGCTCCAGCCAGGAGCCGCGGGCCGGCATCAGGTTGGCGATGAAGACCTGCTTTTCCGGGTCCTTCGGGGCCATGACGTAGGCACCCGGGGAGCGGACGAGCTGGGTCACCACGACACGCTCGGTGCCGTTGATGATGAAGGTGCCGCGCTCGGTCATCCACGGGAAATCACCCATGAAGACGGCCTGCTCGCGGATCTCTCCGGTCTCCTTGTTCTGGAAGGCGACGGTCGCGGTCAAGGGCCGCGAATACGTCATGTCCTTCTCGCGGCACTCCTCAATAGAGTGCGGCGGCTCCTCAAATTTGAACTCACCGAAGACGATCTGCAGGTTCCCCGTGTAATCCTCGATCGGGGAGATGTCGTTGATCGTCTCGCGAAGGCCACCGGTCTCGGTATTGGTCAGTTCCTCGAAGGAACGACGCTGGATATCGATGAGATGCGGGACCTCTACAGGGTTTTCTAGGCGGGAAAAATTCCTACGGGTTACGGGGGCAGCGTTGGAACGTGCCAAGTCGGCGACTCCTCGGGCGGTCAGAGGGATGGTGAAAAAGGCCCGTGCGGCGGGCAGGCGAACTCAGAAAAGCGCGCGACCGGGGAAAATAGCACGCGCTATTCCCCGGCCGCAAGTTTGGCTCTGCGACTGGGCTCCAGTCGCGAGACGCGAAGCGTCGGCTATTTAAGCTCGACGGTCGCGCCTGCCTCCTCGAGTTCAGCTTTGAGTTTCTCGCCCTCGTCGCGCTCGACGCCCTCTTTGACCGGGCCCGGAGCGGCGTCGACCACAGCCTTCGCCTCTTTCAGGCCAAGACCGGTCGCGTTGCGGACGACTTTGATGACCGGGACTTTCTGGCCACCGACCTCGGTGATCACGACATCGACGGTGGAGGACTCTTCGGCCCCACCGGCGTCGTCGCCATCGCCGCCGGCAGCGGCGGCCGGAGCGGCGGCCGCGACGGCGGTCGCGGAGACGCCGAACTCCTCCTCGAGAGCTTTGATGCGCTCGGAAAGCTCGAGGACGGAGATGCCTTTCAGCTCCTCGATCCACTCAGCAGTTGAACTAGCCATCTGGTGCTACCCCTCTTCCTCGTTCGAATCTTTTTCTGAAGTCGTGTCATCGCTCTGCGCGCCCGCCGCAGCATCCGAAGCCTCCGCGGCCGGAGCATCCTCGGCACCGGCCTCGTCCGACGGCGTCTCCGCATCGGTCCCGTCCGCGGGTGGCGCGGATGAGGGGTCCTCGCCCGCAGCCTGCGAGGACGAGGTCCCCTCATCCGGGACAGGACCAGCGGCCGCTGCGGCAGGAGCCTCGCCGGTGACCAGGCCCTTCTCGGCGATCTGGCCGAGCTGGGTGGCGAGCCCCTGGATCAACGCGTTCAGGCCGCGGACCACACCGGTCAGCGGGCTGGCGACGAGGCCGGCGAACTGGCCGACCAGGACTTCGCGCGAAGGCAGGCGGGCGATCGATTTGAACGCCGCGTCGTCGAGCACGGTTTCGCCCATCAACCCACCCTTGTAGGTGAGGACGTCGTGCTCTTTGTTGAAGGTGGTGATCGCTTTCGCGGCCGCCGCGGTGTCGCCGCGGACGAAGGTCAGAGCGGTCGGGCCGACCAGCAGATCGGCGAGCCGTTCCTCCCCCACCTGCTCGGCGGCGCGTTTCGTCAGGCGGTTCTTGACGACCCGGAAGCTCGAGTCGGTCTCACGCAGCTTGCCGCGGAGCTCGGCTGCCTGCGGAACGCTGATCCCGCGGTAGTCGACGGCAAAGATCGCTTCCGCGCCCTCGATCTGGGCAGCGATCTCTTGGATGGTCTGTGACTTTTCCTCGCGGTTCATCGTCTCTCCTACACCGGTCTTACAAGCAGTGCCACGCCGGTGGTCTCAGGTGGGCGGCGACGCAGTGTAGAGGAAACGCGGAACGAGCGCGTCTAAGCGGAGACGCCGGCCGCTTCCTCGGTCCATTCGTACAGCGTCTCCGGTGCGATGTCGGCTTCATTCGGCCAGTGAAGCGTCATGCCACCCGGGTAGATTGCGATCCTGCGGAAGTACTCCGGGTCCCGAAGGGGCTGAAAAACGGCGCCATCGCCGACGACGCGACCGAGGTCGACCTCGGCTGCCACCCCGTCCTCCCACCGCAGCCAAACCGACCAACCCTCGGTCGGCTTTGCTTCGAGCAGTCGCGGAGTGTCCCAACGCATGTGCTCAGACTAAAGGTCTCACGGGAGAGGATCAATCGGCACCAAATCCTCTTTCGCGCGTGCTCGCTGCCAATTGTCCAGCAGCTCCTCCCGATGCAGGCGCGCCCATCTGGTCACCAGCCGATGCGGCCTGCGCGGCAGGCGCCCACCCAATGGCTTCAGGGTCTCGATGTCATAGCTGACCCGTCGACCATCGAAGTCCACGTGAAAATGCGGGCGACCGGTGTGGCGATCCCCGTTGTAGAGGAAGAGGATCACCATTCCGTAAAAAGCGCTCACGCGCGGCGTGGGAGCCCATTCGTCATGGGCTCCCATGGAGCTAGGCCCTACAG
>JBOGYZ010000206.1:0-3527 GCA_050697015.1 Solirubrobacterales bacterium | reverse complement strand
AGCCGAAGGCGCCGAACAGCGCCATCTGCGGGAGGTCGAACACCTTGAGGCCGATCGCGAAGGCGGCGGGGACGACGATCGCGGCGCGGATCGCGTTCTTCAGGGCGTAGCGGCCGGGGTCGGAGATCGTCAACTTCACCTGGCGAACATACTTCGGCTGTCGATGCCTGACGAGACCACCCAGTCGAACGGCGGGCGCACCGCCTGGGCTCGCAACCTGGCGACGCCGGTACGCGACTTTCTCGGCACCGAGACCGGCTCCGCCGTCGTCCTCGTCGGGGCGGTCATCGTCGCCCTGCTCTGGGCGAACGTCGACATCGGCAGCTACAGCGAACTCTGGGACACGCACCTCTCGATCCAGGTCGGCTCGCACGGGATCGCCAACACGCTGCGCGAGTGGGTGAACGAGGGGCTGATGGCGCTCTTCTTCCTCGTCGTCGGGCTGGAGGCGAAGCGGGAGATCGACCTCGGCGAGCTCCGCGAGCACAACCGGCTCTGGTACCCGGCGCTGGCGGCGCTCGGGGGGATCGGCGGCGCGGTCGGGATCTACCTGCTCTTCAACGCGGGCGGCGCCGGGGGCAGCGGCTGGGGCGTGGCGATGTCGACCGACACGGCGCTGGCGCTCGGCGTCCTCGCCCTCGTCGCGCCGACCGGCTCCACCCGCCTGCGCGTCTTCCTCCTCACCCTCGTGGTCTTCGACGACCTCGCGGCGCTGGCGATCATCGTCATCGCCTACACCGACTCGATCGACGCGGTCGCCCTCGCCGTCGCGGTCGGGCTCTTCGCGATCCTCGGGCTGCTGCGCTTCCTGCCGACGATGCGCGGGCCGATCGCGGTCCTCGTCGGCACCGGGGTCTGGGTGGCGATGTACGAGTCGGGGATCGACCCGGTGATCGCCGGGCTCGCGATCGGTCTGGTGACCAGCGCCTACCCGCCCTCGCGCCACGAGCTCGAGCGCGCCACCGACCTCACCCGCGAGTTCCGCGAGCAGCCGACCGCGGGCGGCGCGGTCGAGGCGCGGCGCAGTCTGGGCGACGCGATCTCACCCAACGAGCGCCTCCAGTACGCGCTCCACCCGTGGACGAGCTATGTGATCGTGCCGCTCTTCGCGCTCGCCAACGCCGGCGTCCACATCACCGGCAACCTCGTCTCGGAAGCGGCGTCCTCGCCGATCACGATCGGGATCGTCGCCGCCTACGTGGTCGGCAAGCCGCTCGGCATCTTCCTGGTGCCCTGGCTTGCGACGCGGGCGCCGGTCCGCAAGCTGGTCGGCGGCGGCAAGCTGACGATCACCTTCCCCGGCCTGCTCGGCACCGGCACCGCGGCGGGCGTCGGCTTCACCGTCTCCTTCCTGATCGCCAGCCTCGCCTTCACCGGCCCGGACCTCGACCAGGCGAAGGTCGGCGTGCTCCTCGCCTGCGTGATCTCGCCGATCATCGCCTTCGCCGTCTTCCGCGGTACCCGGGCGCTGATCCCGCAGTCGCGCCGGCTCGAACAGCTGCGCCGGACCGCCGAATCGATCATCGACCTCTCCGAGGACGTCGACCCGGAGCGCGATCACGTGCGCGGTGACCCGAACGGCACCGTGACGCTGGTCGAGTACGCCGACTTCGAGTGCCCCTACTGCGGCCGCGCCGAGCCGACGATCCGCGAGCTGCTCGACATGCACCACGGCGGCGGCCTGCGGTACGTCTTCCGCCACCTGCCGCTGCAGGATGTCCACCCGCACGCGCAGCTGGCGGCGGAGGCGAGCGAGGCGGCGGCGGCGCAGGGCGCCTTCTGGCAGATGCACGACACGCTGATGGCCCACCAGGGGGAGCTCGACCTCGACGACGTCCACCGCTATGCCGACGAGCTCGAACTCGACGCCGATCGCCTCGAAGAGGAGGTGCGCAAGCGGGTCTATCTGGAGCGCGTCGCCGAGGACGTGCAGAGCGCCGACACCTCCGGCGTCTCCGGCACGCCGACCTTCTTCATCAACGGCCGCCGCCACCAGGGCGTCTACGACATCGACGCGCTGACCGCGGCGATCTCCCGCGCGCGGCGGATGGCCGAACTGGAACAGAAGGCGCTGGCGGCGAAGAAGAAGGCCAAGGAAGAGGCCAAGCGCGAGCGCGAAGGGGCCGGGCGGGGCTGACGGCGACCTTGGAGGACGTCGCGGAGATCGCGCTCGGCCTCCCCCAAGGTGACCGAGGAACCGGTCAGAGGGCCGAGCCGGGCGCCAGCTTGGCCGAGGCGCGGGTGTGGGCCGTCAGTTCGCGCGCTTCGCGGAAGGTCACCAGGCGGCCGCCCTCCGGGTCGATCAACTTCAGCCGCAGGGTGCGCACCCCATCGGCAAACGTCAGGATCGGGACGTCGGCGAAGATCGGGCTCTCGTCGTGGGCGCGCTGCAGGTTGTAGTTGGGGATTTTCGCGCTCAGATGGTGGACGTGATGGAGGCCGATGTTGCCGCTGAAGAACCGCATCACCGGGTTCAGCTTCAGGTAGGAGCTGCCCTTGAGCGCGGCGTCGGCGTAGTCCCAGCTCTCCCCCGTCTCCCAGTAGGCGTCCTCGAACTGGTGCTGGACGTAGAAGAGGAAGACGCCGCCCATCCCGGCAATCAAAGCGGCGGGCATCTGCACGATGAGCCAGTCGATCGGGCCGACGATCGCGATCGTCCCGCCGACGAAGAGCACGAAGGCGACGTTGGTGAGCCAGACGCTGTGGGTCTGGCGCGGGCGCATCTCTTTGGTCCAGAAGCGGGGGCCGATCATCAGCGACCAGAGCGGGCCGACGGTGAAGAGGACCGCGGGGCTGCGGAAGAGCCGATAGCCGAGGCGCCCCTTCCAGGAGCGCGCCTGGTACTCGGCGACGGTGATCGTCTCGACGTCTCCTTGGCCGCGGCGGTCGAGGTCGCCGGCGGTGCCATGGTGGACCGCGTGGTTGTGGCGCCAGTTGGCGTACGGCTGCCACACCAGCAGCGCGGTGAGCCGGCCGATCCAGAGGTTGCCGCGGGCGCTCGGCACGAACGAGCCGTGGCCGCAATCGTGGAAGACGATGAAGGTGCGCAGCAGGAACCCGGCGGTCGGCAGCGTGAGCACCGCGACGATCCAGGGATTGTCGTCGACCAGCAGGTACATGGTCACCATGCAGATGATGTAGGCGCCGAGCGAGAGCGCCAGGTCGACCATCGCCTTCGACCACGAGGGCTTCTCGAATTCGGCGACGTGCTCGCGCCAGTAGACCCGGGCCTTGCTGTCGACGGCGTCCTGCGGTGAATCGACCACGCTTGCTCCCCTGCCCTCGTGTCGTTTTCGGTCACCGACCAAGGGGCAGCCGGTCGCGGACTTATACAGGGCCAAGCTAAAGCTGGCCTTCAGGGTAAGGGCCTGCAACCCCGGGACGAGGCCCGGCGCTAGTCGAAACCGCGCACCGCGTCCTGGCGGACGAAGATCAGCCCGGCCTGCCCGGGAAAGGGATGCGGCCGTCTCGTCCACGGCCCTGGCAGGCTGTGGCCGTGGCCGAGACGGCCGGGTATGTGGGGAGTG
>JBOGYZ010000205.1:0-4416 GCA_050697015.1 Solirubrobacterales bacterium | reverse complement strand
GCACGGGACGGCGGCGGAGCCGCCACGTCCGCTGGTCAGTGGTCGACGCGATCGCCTCGGCCTGGGTGCTGACGCTGCCCGGTTCGGCGGCGCTCGGTGCGCTGATCCTGCCGATTTGGAGGCTGCTGTGAGGCGGCGACGGCGCTGGTTCCTGCCCGCCAATCCCGACGTGCTCGGGATGCTCACCGAGCAGTCCGCGCTGACCGCGACCGCGACGCGGGAGCTGGCCGCCTGGACCAAGGGTGAGGTCGCGAACGGTGATCGCCTCCGCCGGTTCGAGCACGAAGCCGACTCTTCCAAGCGCAAGCTGCGCCGGGCGCTCTCCGAAGCCTTCACCACGCCGCTCGACCCGGAGGACATCTTCGAGCTCTCCCGCGGGCTCGACGAAATCGTCAACGACGCCAAGAACCTGGTCGGCGAGGCGGAGGCGATGTCGACGCCGCCCGACCCGGCGATGGAGGCCATGGCCGAAAGGCTCGCAGGCGGCGCCGCGCGGCTTGACGAGGCACTGCGCGCATTCGCCTCGGGTGGGCGCGACGCCGCCACCGAGATCGCCGACCACGCGGTAAAGGAACAGCGCCACATCCAGCACGCCTACAGAGAGGCGATGTCGGAGCTCGCCAAGAACGACGACCTGCGCGAGGTCACGGCGCGCCGCGAGCTCTACCGGCGCCTCGCCCGGGCGGGGGACAAACTGGTGGTGGTGTCCGAGCGGATCTGGTACTCGGTCCTGAAGGAGGACTGAGGCGGGCGCCGATCGTCTAGCCGGAGAGATGGGAGGCGAGGAATGGGGCGGCGCGGCCGATCTCGTCGGGGTCCCCGATCAGCATCGTGATCCCTCGCCGCGATCGATCTGGTGCCCGTCCCCCACGAGGAGGCCAGATCGATCGCGGCGATTCCTCCGCATGAGCCCGCAGATCTCAAGGCCTGTTGGCTAAGTGCGAAGGCGGACAGCGGCTTTCCACGGATGGCGCGAGCGGGAGCCGGTTCTATGTTCGTCCCCGGACCAGGATCCACCACCCGGACCCTGGTCCGCCACCTCGTCCATATACGCAGTGAGGCGAAAGGAAGTTCCATCATGGAGGCAAGTGCATCAACGCCGCAGACTCCGCCCCAGGGGTCGAGCCGACCCGCC
Organism: Solirubrobacterales bacterium; assembly: GCA_050697015.1. Classification (GTDB taxonomy): domain Bacteria; phylum Actinomycetota; class Thermoleophilia; order Solirubrobacterales; family 70-9; genus VAYN01. The sequence goes on along the minus strand of JBOGYZ010000205.1, from coordinate 3,281 downwards.
GTGGCTCATGCGCACCGCTCGGGTTGGGTCAGGTTCGCTGGGGTGACGATGTTGATCCTCGGCAGCCTCGATGTCATCTGGGGGATCGCGGCGATCGCCAACAGCGAAATCGTGGTCGTCGGCGGCCACGGAGCGTTGATCTTCGACATCACCGCCTGGGGCTGGATCCAGCTGATCCTCGGCGCCGTGATCGCCCTCACCGGCGTTGGCCTACTGACCGGCAACGAAATCGCGCGTGTGGTCGCCGTCTTCCTGCTCGCCGCGAACGCCGTCCTGCAGGTCGTCTGGTTCACGGCGGCGCCGCTGTGGGCGATCCTGATCATCGCCCTCGACGTCGTGATCATCTACCAGCTGATCAACGACTGGGTCGAGCACGGCAGCGCCTGAACCGACCGGCAGCCGAGGGCGTCGATCCGCGTGCCCGGCGCGGCGCCCTTGGGCCTTCGATCTCCTTGTAACAACGATGTGACAAAAAGGTGTCAGAGATGGATACTCGCCTGGTGGCTGGTAGCGCACGCACTGGCTTCACCCTCCGGTCGGACAATGAGGTTTCCGGTCCGCCCTCCTGGCTCGGCGGTTCCCCGTTCTTGAAAGAGGGTTTTGCGCTCGCCGTCCTCGCCCACGGCGACACGCGACGCGCGACCGACGAGCGCCTCTTCCTCGAGCATGTGATCGAGGTCGCCTCTCTTCTGCGCGACGCGGGATTCGACGAGGAGGTCGTCGCGGCAGGCATCCTGCACGACGCGGTCGAGAGGGGGACGCTCAGCAAAGAGAGACTGCGGGAGGTGATGGGGCCGGGGGTCAGCTCGCTCGTCCTCGTCCTGAGCGAGGATCCAGGCATCGCAGCGTTCGATCGCCGCAAGGCGGGGTTGCGCGCCCAGGTCGAAGAGGCCGGCAGCCCAGCCGTCGACATCTACGCCGCGGACAAGCTCTCCGACATACAGGGGCTGCAGACAGGGATCAAGCTACATCACGACGGCCTCGAGAGGAGGATGGGGACGAGCGTGGGCATGATGGCCGCGCACTACCGGGGGTCGGTGGAGATGATCGCCTCGATCCGCCCAGACTCCGTCTTTCTGCCGGCCTTGAAAGCCGGCCTCGCGGACCTCCAGAACGAACTGCCGGTTCATCCGTAGGTGCTAGCGCGTGCCGGCGGATCACGCATCGCTGATGATCATCGAAGACCGCCTTGCTTCGAGCTGTCGATCTAGACGCCCTGACCTAGGTTGTCGGTCCGCCCATTAGCTCCCGGTCCAGTGGGAGACCCGCAGCATTCCGTTGTTGCGACCAGTAGACGAAGTGGGTTCCGTTGACGCCAGCATTGGTGCCGAGGCCGGGAACGGCAGAAGGCACTCCAGTGGGTGAGGGCACTGGCGAAGCGCCGGGTGCCGCGCCACTCCCCGAGGCGAGATGGAGATAGGCGTCCGCGCGATGTTCGGCCGCACGTCGTAGTTTCCGTGTCCATCGCCGTTTTACTCCGCGACGCTGACGGTTCCGTTGCCAGCTATTGCGGGTGACGATGGCGACGTGCCGAATCCTCCGGAGACCTCTGATCCCCACCAGGCGACGTCACCGACAGACGGAGTGCTCCTGACCGTCAAGCGGGCGTTACCGGCGTAGGCCTTCCAGTCGGCCGCGTTGCCACGGTTCGCCGGGAATCGGAAAGACCTGTCGGGTGCCCAAACCCGATTCAGGTCCGCGGCGCGTGACCTCTAGAGTCGCCGCCCGTCACCGACCCGAGGGGGCCGTCATGGTTGATTTCGTTAATCTACCTCGCGTTCCGCAAGCTGATCGAGTTCGTGCTCCTACGTCCTCGCCCCGCCGGATACAAGGACTTGGAGATCCTCGTCCTTCGGCATGAGCTGACGGTGCTACACCGGCCTGACCTACGACCGGCCGATCGCGCGTTCCTGGCGGCGGCTGCTCACCTCCTACCCCGGTGGCGCTGGTCGTCGGTCTTCGTAACTCCTCAGACCCTGCTCGCCTGGCACCGTCACCTCGTCGCCCGGCGCTGGACCAATTCGGGTCGGAAACGGGATCGTCCGCAAATCGACCCGGAGCTCCGGGCGCTCGTCGTGCGACTGGCGCGCGAGAACCCACGCTGGGGCTACCGGTGCATAGTCGGCGAGCTGGCTGGACTCGGTTTCGACATCTTCGCGACGAGCGTGCGAAGGATCCTGGCCGACATCGGACTCGGTCCGGCGAGAGCGCGAACCGGACCCTCCTGGGCTGGGTTCACCGCCTGCAGGCCAGGAGCGTGGTCGCCTGCGACTTCTTCACCGTCGACACGGTAACCCTGCGTCGAATCTACGTGCTCTTCTTCATCGAGCTCTCGAGCCGACGGGTGCATCTCGCCGGTAGCACCGAGAATCCTGACGGTGCCTGGGCGGCGCAGCAGGCGAGGAACCTCGTCTCGCGCATGGAGGACGGCGAGTCACGGGTCCGCTTCTTGATCCGAGACAACGACTCCAGTTCAGCGGCGCTTTCGACGAGGTCTTCCGCACCGAGGGGATCGAGGTCGTGACGACCCCGATCGAAGCACCCAAGGGCCAACGCGATCGCCGAGCGCTTCGTCGGTACGGTCCGGCGGGAGTGCCTGGACTGGCTGCTGATCACCAACCGAAGACATCTCGAGCGCGTTCTCCGGACGTTCGTCGATTCACTACAACGGGCACCGACCGCATCGTGGCCTGGATCTTGCGGCACCGGATCGCGCAAACGTCATGGTCTTTCCTCCAGCCCTGTCGACGATCAGAAGCGTGAGTAGACGCGACCGTCTGTGCGGTCTGATCCACGAGTACCGCGCCGCGGCCTGAGCAAGGCAAGGCAAGGCCATCAGAAAGGTCAAGTCGTCCGGCGGCTACCGGGAGCCCGCGTCCGGAAAGGACCGGATTGGCCCAAGGCTCGCCGGGGGCGCGTTAACGCAGGTGCCTTTCCGGAATTCGGATTTTGGCACCCGACACCCCTCGGACGCTCGCCTAGTCAAGAGCAGGTCGACGAATAGCGCGACCTTGCGAACCGGGCCCGACGCCCGAGCGTGGGCCTAATCGCCCGAGCGGGACCGGAGGATCCTGGGCGGCCGACCAGACCTGCCTCCACGTTCCCGGCTCTTTCTGGGTCGTTCATGCCAGGGCATCCCGCCCGCCCGCACTAAGATCACCCTCGGTGAGCCGGGAAGACTGGTCGGCACGAGTCGACCCCTGCCATCTTGCCCGCCGCCCCTCTCCAGCCGCCACCGTCGAAAGGACCGCCGCGCGGCGGGCTGCGGGCGCTCCTCTTCA
>JBOGYZ010000204.1:0-20465 GCA_050697015.1 Solirubrobacterales bacterium | reverse complement strand
GTCGTTACTGACCGGCGCCAGCACGGTCGGCGCGAACCAGTAGCCGGCGCCGCCGGGAGCGGAGCCGCGGATCGCGACGGGAGCGTCATCGGGGACGAAGGAGGCGACCGACTCACGCTGGCCGGCGGAGATCAGCGGGCCCATCTGGGTCGACTCGTCGAGCGGATCGCCGACCTTGATCCCTTCGACCACCGGCGCCATCGCCGCGAGAAAGTCGTCAAGAATTGCCTCCTCGACAAGGATGCGCGAGCGCGCGCAGCAGTCCTGGCCGGCGTTGTCGAAGACCGCCCAAGGCGCCGCCGCGGCGGCCGCCTCGACATCGGCGTCGGCGAAGACGACGTTGGCCGACTTGCCGCCGAGCTCGAGCGTCACCCGCTTGATCGTCTCCGCCGTGCCGCGGGCGATCCCACGACCGACCTCGGTCGAGCCGGTGAAGGCGATCTTGGCGACGTCGGGGTGCTCGACCAGCCGCGTGCCGCAGACGCTGCCGGGGCCGACGACGACGTTCAGGACGCCCTCCGGGATCCCCGCCTCGAGCGCGATCCGCTCCAGCTCGATCGCGGTCAGCGGGGTCAGCTCGGCGGGCTTCAGGACGATCGTGTTGCCGGCGGCGAGCGCCGGGGCGACCTTCCAGGAGGCGATCGTCAGCGGGAAGTTCCAGGGGACGATCAGTCCGACCACGCCGAGCGGCTCGCGGAAGGTCATGTCGACGCCGCCCGCGACGGGGATCGTCTTGCCGACCAGCCGCTCCGGGGCACCCGCGTAATAGCGGAAGGTGTCGATCGCCATCCCGATCTCCCCGCGGGCGCTGCCGATCGGCTTGCCGGCGTTTCGCGCCTCGAGCCGCGCGAGCGCCTCGTGCTCGGCGGCGAGCGCGTCGGCCAGGCGATGGATCAGCCGCGCGCGGTCGGCGGGCGCGACATCGCGCCAGGCCGGGAACGCGGCCTTGGCGCGTGCCACCGCCGCGTCGGTCTCCTCCATTCCAGCTCGCGGGACCTCCGCCATCGGCGCCGCCGTCGCCGGCTCGATCACCGAGAGCACGCTCACTGGCTGTTCCTTTTGGACTCCTGACGTCCATAAAGAACAGCTGGCGAGGGCGCGCCCTCGCGGGCCGCCTCGACCAGGGCCGGGATGATCGCGCTGGTCTCGTCCTCCTCGGGGTGCCAGACGACGCCGAGGGCGAAGCGGCGGTCGGGCAGCTCGATCGCCTCGACGATGTCGTCGTCGACCGACCAGCCGCTGACCGCCAGGCCCTCGCCCAGCTCCCCCACGCCCTGGTGGTGGTGCGACATCACGAGCAGCCCGTCCGTCCCCGCCGCGCCGCAGGCCAGCGTCCCCTCCGCCAGCCGCACCTGGTGGGTGCCGAAGCTGCCCGCGGTCGAGCGGTGGCGCCCGTCGCCGATCGATTCGGGCAGGTGCTGGTCGAGCGTCCCGCCCATCGCCACGTTGATCAGCTGCATGCCGCGGCAGATCCCGAGCACCGGCATGTCGCGCTCCAGCGCCCGGCGGGTCAACGCCAGCTCGAAGGCGTCGCGCTCCGGCCAGGTCCCCTTCGTCTCCGGGTGAGGCTCGGCGCCGTAGCTCGACGGGTCGATGTCGGCGCCCCCGGCCAGCAGCAGCCCGTCGATCCGGTCGAGCAACACGTCGGGTTCGCGCACCGCGACCTCGTCGGGCGGCAGCACCAGCGCGATCGCCCCCGCCCGCTGCAGCGAGCGCACGTAGTTGCGCGGCGCCAGCGTCACCTCGTAGCCGTCCCAGACTCCCCAGGAGACGCGCTCGACGGCGGCGCAGATCCCGACGACGGGACGACTACTCATAAATGTTCGTTGCGAGATCGAGCCGGTTGTGACCACCGGCGATCTCCGACTCGATCTCTCCACTCACAGCCGCTCGAACCCTCGGTAGCGCTCCCAGTCGGTGACCGCCGCCTCGAAGGCGTCGATCTCCACCTTGGCCCGGTTCAGGTAGTGCTCGACCACGTCGGCACCGAAGGCGTCGGCGGCGACCGTGCTCGCCGCGAAGGCGTCGCGCGCGTCGTAGATGTTGTGCGGGACGCGTGGCTTGTCGGACTCATACGCATTGCCCTCGAAGGCCGGCTCCAGCTCCAGTTCGTTGTCGATTCCATGCAGCCCGGCGGCGATCAGCGCGCTCAGCGCCAGGTAGGGATTGACGTCGGCCCCCGGCAGCCGGTTCTCCACCCGAAGCCCTTCGCCGTGCCCGACGACCCGCAGCGAGCAAGTGCGGTTGTCCTTTCCCCAGGCGATCGCGGTCGGCGCGAAGGAGCCCGCGGCGAAGCGCTTGTAGGAGTTGACGTGCGGGGCGTAGAGGAGGGTCAGCTCGCGCATGCAGGCGATCTGACCGGCGACGAAGCTCTCGAAGAGCCCCTGATCGCCGGCAAAAGCGTTGGTCCCGTCGGAGCCCGCGAGCGAGATGTGGATGTGGCACGAGTTCCCCTCGCGCTCGTTGTACTTCGCCATGAAGGTGATCGACATCTCCTCCTGGGACGCGATCTCCTTGGCGCCGTTCTTATAGACGGCGTGGTTGTCGGCGCTCCGAAGGGCGTCCTCGTAGCGGAAGTTCACCTCGTGCTGGCCGAGGTTGCACTCCCCCTTCGAGTTCTCCACCGTCAGCCCGGCGCCGCCCATCTCGTTGCGGATCCGCCGGATCAGCGGCTCGACCCGGGCGGTCCCCAGCAGCGAGTAGTCGATGTTGTAGAGGTTGGCCGGCTCGAGGTCGTGGAAGCCCTTCTTCCAGGCCGCCTCGTAGGTGTCACGGAAGACGATGAACTCGAGCTCGGTCGCGGCGTTGGCGCTCATCCCGCGTTTCTCCAGGCGTTCCAGCTGCTTACGCAGGATCTGCCGCGGCGAGGCGGCGACTTCGCGGCCGTCGGACCACTGCAGGTCGGCGAGCACCATCGCCGTCCCCGGCAGCCACGGCACCATGCGCAGGGTCGAGAGGTCGGGGACCATCTCGAAGTCGCCGTAGCCGGTGTCCCAGGAGGCCATCGCATAACCGCCGACCGTTTCCATGTCGACGTCCACCGCGAGCAGGTAGTTGCAGCCCTCGGCCCCATGCTCGAGCACCTCGCCGAGGAAGTGGCCGGCGGTCAGCCGCTTGCCCTGCAGGCGGCCCTCCATGTCGGCGATCGCCAGCAGCACGGTGTCGACCGTGCCTTCGGCGACCGCCTTTTCCAACTCTTCGATCGTCACCGGACGAACACTACGGAGCCGAGGTCAGCGGGTCCGGGTTCTCGCCCAGAGCTTCCTCGATCTCGACCTCGCGGATCTGCCCGGTGAAGTGATGGCGGGCGCTGACGAGCCAGGCGATCGCGGCACCCAAGATCACGGCTCCGACGGTCAGCGGCGCGTAGTTGAACGCCTCCCAGCTGAATTCCGAGCTGAACGGGACCGCTTCCGGGGTGAACGGCAGACAGAAGATGATCGTGATGATCACCACCCAGACCGTCGCGAAGAGGTTCATCCACTTGTACTTCCTGCCGTTGTTCCACGGCCCCGGCTGGAAGTCGTCGCCTTTGCGCCAGCGCAGGAAGATCGGGATCACGTAGGCGATGTAGAGGCCGATCACCGAGACCGAGACGATCGCGAAGAAGGCGAACGGGACCGCTTCGCCGTTCGACTTGCCCTTCAGCGCCGGCAACGTGATGAGGACGACGAGAAAGGCCATCAACAGCACCGCGTAGATCGGCACCCGCTTCTCGTTGACGCGGGAGATTTTCGACGAGACCCTTTTGCCGAAGCCATTGTCGCGGGAGAACGCGTAACACATGCGCGATGCGCTGGTCAGGCAGGCGGCGCCGCAGAACAGCTGGCCGACCGTGGAGATGATCAGGACGAACTTGCCCCAACCGCTGCCGAGCGCTTCCACCAGCAGGGTGGGCGCGAAGCCGAACGCTTCGTTGGCCCCATCGACGTTGGTCACGGCGAAGGTGATCGCCAGGAGCACGATCCAGCCGATCACCGCCGAGTAGAAGATCGAGCGCCAGACCCCCTTCGCCGCCGTCACCGAGGCCCCGTGCGTCTCCTCGGAGATGTGGGCCGAGGCGTCGAAGCCGGTGATCGTGTACTGCGTCAGCAGGAAACCCAAGGGCAGGACGTAGAACCAGTACATGCCGCCGCTGAAGCCGCTCTGGTTGATCCGATGGCCGAAGACGAAGCTGAAGCTCTGATGCCCGTCCGGTACGAAGATCAGAACGACGACGATCGCCGCGACGCCGAGCACGTGCCACCAGACGGAGACGGCATTGATGCGCGCCAGCAGGTGCGTGTTGCGCACGTTCATGATCACGTGGATCGCGAGGATGATCAGGAAGAGCAGGAAGGTCTCGGAAAGGACGCTCGATTCGTCGGCGAAGTTGATCCCGAAGATGTTCACTTCGTAGAGGCCGAGGATCACGTTGAGGAAGGTGGCGGCCGCATAGTCGACCGAGGCCACCACAGCGACCAGGCCGATCAAGTTGAACCAGCCGGTGAACCAGGCCCAGACCGGTCCACCGAGGCGACCGGCCCACCAGTAGATGCCACCCGCGGTCGGATAGGTCGAGACCAGCTCCGACATACAGAAGCCGATGATCAGGATCGGGATCGAGATCAGCGGCCAGCCGATCGAGATCGCGATCGGGCCGCCGTTGTTCCAGGCCTGGCCATAGGTGGTGAAGCACCCGGCCAGGACCGAGATGATCGTGAAGGAGATGGCGAAGTTGGAGAACCCGCTCCACGCTCGGTTCAGCGACTGTTTGTAACCGAGTTCCGCGAGCCTCTGCTCGTCGCTACCAGGAGTCGGAGTCGTGACGCTGCTCTCCATGGATCCTCTCTTCCCTGAGGTCGTCCGTGCGATAAAAGGTTTGGTGAGCCGACCTAACGGCTCCGGGCGAGACTAGTCTTGTGCTCGGGATCGTGTCAATGCCAACTTGGAGAAATTTCTCCGGAGACCTTTGGCCCTGCCGGCACACATCGTGGAGAAATTGGAAGGGAAGCTCGGCGTCGCCGAAGGTGAGCCGAGCGTGCTCGAGGGTGGGATCACGAACCACAACTTCCGGGCGCGGTTCGGCGGGCGCGAGGTCGTCGTGCGGCTGCCCGGCAACGACACCGAGCTGCTCGGCTCCGACCGCTCGGGGGAGCGCGAGGCGAACTCGCTGGCTGCCGCGGCGGGAATCGCACCGGAGCTGGTCGCCGCGTTCGACGACCCGGTGGTGCTGGTGACGGCGTTCGTCGAGGGGCCGACGATGGAGGCAGACGAGCTACGCGACCCGCGGGTGCTGGCGGAGGTCGGCGCGGCGCTCCGCCGGGTCCACGGCTGCGGCACGATCGGCGCGCGCTTCGACGCTTTCCGCCTGGTCGAGGACTACGCCGCGGCGACCCACTCGCGCGGCGGCGAGGTGCCGGAGGCCTACGAACGCGCCCACGCGATGGCGGCGCGGATCGAGGCGACGCCGATGTTCGCCGACGAGGCGCCCGTTCTTTGTCACAACGATCTCCTCCCCGCCAACTTCATCGACTCTCCCGATGGTGTCCGATTGGTTGACTGGGAGTACGCGGGGATGGGCAACCGCTGGTTTGACCTCGGCAATTTCGCCGTCAACAACGAGCTCGGCCCGGACGAGGAGGAGGATTTCCTTGTGGGTTATCTGGGGGCCGCTTACCTGGGCGCGCCACCGTCCCCGGCCGACCTCGCCGCGCTGCGGTTGATGCGGTTGATGTCCGACTTCCGCGAGGCGATGTGGGGGGTCGTGCAGACCGCGATCTCCGGCCTCGACTTCGACTTCGCGGGGTACGCGAGGAATCACTTCGACCGCCTGCTCACCGCCGCCGCCGGCCCCGAGTTCGAGACGCTGCTGGAGGACGCGCGTGCCGCGCGCTGAGCTCCCCGACTCCGCCCGCTGCGTGATCGTCGGCGGCGGCGTCGGCGGCACCTCGCTCGCCTACCACCTCGCCGAGCTGGGCTGGGACGACGTCGTCCTCCTCGAGCGCAACCAGCTCACCTCCGGCTCGACCTTCCACTCGGCCGGACTGGTCGGACAGCTCCGTGGCTCGGTCTCGCTGACGAAGATGATGATGCATTCGGTCGACCTCTACCGGCGGATCGGGAAAGACTCCGACTTCGATCCCGGCTGGACCGAATGCGGCGGCATCCGGCTCGCCTCGACCGAGGAGCGGATGGAGGAGCTGCGCCGCCAGGCGGGCTGGGCGAAGACCTTCGGGCTGCCGCTCGAGCTGATCTCCGCCGAGGAGGCGCGGGAGCTCTTTCCGCTGATGTCGACCGAGGGCGTGCTCGGTGCGGCCTGGCTGCCGACCGACGGCTACATCGACCCCTCACAGCTGACCTACGCGCTGGCCGACGGGGCGCGGCGCGGCGGTTGCCGGATCTTCACCGACACGAGGGTCACCGGGATCGAGGTGAAGGACGGGCGCGTCCGCGGGGTGCGGACCGAGAAGGGCGACATCGCCGCCGAGGTCGTGGTCGACGCGGGCGGCATGTTCGCCGCCGAGATCGGCCGCCTGGCGGGCGTCCGCGTGCCGCTGCTGCCGATGTCCCACCAGTACCTGGTGACGCAGCCGCTGGATGCCGTCCGCGAAGCCCGAGCCGCCGCGGGGCGTTCGCAGAAATCCGCGGATAGCGCGGAGAAGTGCGAACGCACCCGGGGGAACCTGCCGACGCTGCGCGATCCCGACCTCCTCGTCTACTACCGCGAGGACGGCGACGGCCTCGTGATGGGCGGCTACGAGCGCCAGTCAGAACCCGCCTTCCTCCCCCACGGGACCGGCGGCTACGAGGCGATCCCGCCCGACTTCAACGGCCGTCTGCTGGAAGAGGAGTGGGACCGCTTCGAGGAGATCACCCGCAATTCCGAACGCCGCGTCCCAGCGATGGCCGACATCAAGGTCACGAAACTGATCAACGGCCCTGAGGCGTTCACCCCCGACAATGAGTTCTGTCTCGGCGAGTCGGAGGTCGCGGGCTTCTTCGTCTGCGCCGGCTTCTGCGCGCACGGACTCGCCGGGGCGGGCGGGATCGGCAAAGTCGTCGCCGAGTGGATCGTCGACGGCGAACCGAGCCTCGACCTCTGGCATATGGACATCCGCCGCTTCGGCGCCGCCTACCGCTCGCCGTCTTACACCCACAAGCGGATCCGCGAGACCTACGAGACCTACTACGACATCCGCTATCCCAACCACGAGCGGCGCGCGGGCCGGCCGCTCCGCGTCTCCCCCGCCAACGCCTGGCACCGCGAGCACGGTGCCGCCTTCGGCGAGAAATCGGGCTGGGAGCGGGTCAACTGGTACGAGCCGAACGCCGCCGCCGGCGACGAGGCGTTGCGCCCGCGCGGCTGGGCCGGACAGAACTGGTCCCCGGCGATCGGCGCCGAGCACCGCGCCTGCCGCGAGCGGGTCGCGATCTTCGACGAGTCCTCCTTCGCGAAGCTGGAGATCGCGGGGCCCCGAGCCGAAAACTTCCTCGAAGGCCTCTGCGACAACCGCGTCGCCCGCGGGGTCGGCCAGATCACCTACACGCAGATGCTGAACCAGCGCGGCGGGATCGAGTGCGACTTCACCGTGTCGCGGCTCGGCGAGGAGCGCTTCGGGATCGTCACCGGGACCGCCTTCGGCAACCACGACCGCGAGTGGATGCGCCGGCACCTGCCGGAGGACGGCAGTGCCCGGATCGCCGACGTCACCTCGCAGTCGGCCTGCTTCGGCGTCTGGGGACCGCGCACCCGCGACGTGCTCCAGACACTCACCCCGGCCGACCTCTCGAACGACGCCTTCCCCTACATGACGCTCCAGGAGATCACGGTCGGCGACGTTCCCGTCCGCGCACTCCGCGTCACCTACGTCGGCGAGCTCGGCTGGGAGCTCTACTGCCCGACCGAGTACGGGCTCGGGCTGTGGCGCGCGATCTGGGAGGCGGGCCAGGAGCACGACATCGTCGCGGGCGGCTACCGGGCGATCGACTCGATGCGCCTGGAGAAGGGCTACCGCGTCTGGGGCGCCGACATCACCCCGGACGAGACCCCCGACGAAGGTGGGGTGGGCTTCTGCGTGAAGCTCGACAAGGGCGAGTTCATCGGGCGGGACGCGCTCGGGGCGAAGGAGGATGCCATGCGCCAATGCCTTGCCTGCATCGTCCTCGACGACCCGCGGTCGATCGCCCTCGGCAACGAGCCGGTGCGGATCGACGGCAACGTGGTCGGCCGGGTGACGACCGGCGGCTACGGCTACACGGTCGGGCGCTCGATCGCCTACGCCTACCTGCCCGCCTCACTCGTAGCGCCAGGTACCGCGGTCGCGATCGAGATCTTCGGCACCTGGGTCGAGGGCGAGGTCGCGGCCGGGCCCCTCTTCGATCAGGCGGGCGAACGGATCAGGTCCTGAGCCCGCGCCGGCAGCAGGCCGGCGAGGATGTGCTCGGTACCCTCGGTGTGCTCGCGCATCAACCGCACCGCCCGCGGTCCGTCTTCACGGCGCAGCGCCTTGACGATCTTCGCGTGCCCCTCGTTGGAGCGGGCCAGCACCTCGGGCGGGTGCGGGATCAGCGCGATCAGGTCGGTCATCTGCCCCTGCACGTCGGTCATCGCGGCGACCAGGCGGGGCGAGCCGGCCGCCTCGGCGAGGCCGATGTGGAAGCGCAGGTCGGTGCGGCGGTACTCCTCGAAGTCCTCGGTCTGCGCGCCCATCGCCTCGATCAGCTCGTCGAGGCGGTCGAGGCGCGGGGTCCGCGCCCGCTCGGCGGCGAGCAGGACCGAGCCCGCCTCGATCGCCACCCGCTGGTCCAGCACCTCCCAGGCGCCGACGTCGAGCGGCTCGCCGATCGGGTCTACCAGCGGCGGCTCGGCGGCGACGAAGGTGCCGCCTTTGCGCCCGCGCAGCGAGACCAGGTGGCCGCTCTGGACCAGCGTGGTCAGCGCCTGGCGCAAGGTCGAGCGGGAGATCCGCAGCTGCTTGGCGAGGTCGCGCTCCGGGGGCAGCTTGCTCCCCGGCGAGAGGAGGCCGAGCCGGATCGCGGTGCCGAGCCGCTCGACCGTCTCCTCGAAGGTGCTGGGCGGCTGGACCGGCATGAAGACCGCCTCGAGGGCGGCGTCCTGCTCCATCTAAGGAACGGTACTCCGGCGCGGCGCGCGGCGCGTCTACTCGAGGACGACGTGGGCGCCGTCGCGCGGCGCCGGCGAGCCGCTGTCCTCCGCGGCGATCTCCGCGGCGGTCTTCCATTTGCCGAGCGCCATGAACAGTGCCGGGATGAAGGCGATGCCGAGCAGGACCAAAGCCCAGACGAAGGTCGAGGCGAAGGAGCTTGCCAGCGGTTCCTGCGCCGCGGCCTGCTGGGCCGGGTTCAGCCCACGAATCGCTCCGATGCCGCCGCCCAGCCCCAGGTGAGAGGTGACCTCGGCGGTGAGAATGACCGAGAGGATCGCGGTCCCGATCGAGGCGCCGCCCTGGCGGATGATGTTCATCGCGGTCGAGGTGCGGGCGATCGCCGCCGGCGGGACCGCCTGCATCGCCGCAGTCATCGTCGGCATCATCGCGAAGCCCATGCCCAGGCCCATGATGAAGCTGAAGCCGCAGAGCAGCACGTAAGAGGTGCTGGCGGTGACGAAGGCGAACGGGGCGATTCCGATCACCAGGAGCGGGATGCCGCACGCGGGCCATTTGTTGGGCCCGTATTTGTCGGTGAGTTTGCCGGCCAACGGCATCGTGATCATCGCGCCGATCCCCTGCGGGGCGAGCAGGAGGCCGGCTTCGAGCGCCGAGGCACCGCGCACGGTCTGGTAGTAGAGCGGGATCAGCAGCAGCGCGCCGAAGAAGGCGATCGCGAAAAGCATGAACACGCCGGCCGCGGCGCCGGCGCGGGTATGGGTGAAGGTGCGGATGTCGATCAGCGCCCCGCCCGCCTTGCGCCAGCTGTGGAAGAGGAAGCCGGCGATCAGCGCGGCGCCGGCGACGATCGGGGCCCAGGACTTGAACTGGCCGAAGCCGCCATCTGACGACTCGGCGAGGCCGAAGATCAGCAAGGTGAGGCCGGGCGACAGCAGCGCCATCCCGAGCCAGTCGAGCCGCTGCGACGGTTGGGGCGTGTCTTTCTCGAGCACGATGAAGGCGAGAGTCACGGCGAGGATGCCGATCGGCACGTTGATCAGGAAGATCCAGCGCCAGGAGACATCGTCGACCAGCCAGCCGCCGAGAATCGGACCGATGATCGGGGCGATCAGCATCGGCACGCCGAGGATGCCCATCACCCGGCCCATCCGGTGGGGTCCGGCCTTCTTGGTCATGATCGTCATGACCACGGGCATGATCATGCCGCCGCCGATGCCTTGCAGGACGCGGAAGGCGATCAGCGAGTCGGCGCTCCAGGCCACCGCACAGAGGGCGGAGCCGAGCATGAAGAGGAGCAGCGACGAGATGTAGATGCGCTTCGTGCCGAAGCGGTCGGCGGCCCAGCCGCTTGCCGGGATCACCGCGGCGAGGGCCAACGTGTACCCGGTGACGACCCACTGGATCGTCGTCAGCGAGGCGTTGAAGTCGATCGAGAGGCGGTCGATCGCGACGTTGACGATCGTCGTGTCGAGGATCGACATGATCGCGCCGAGCAAGACGACGGCCGCGACGACCATCGTCTCGCGGTCGAGCGCGTTGGGGTCCGCTGGGGAGGAGGCTGCGGCTTCTGGCTGACTCACGCCGTACACCGTATCAATATCTCGTACGCCGTATCGTACCGGTATGCTTTTCCCATGGCAGCTGGGATCGACACCGTCTGGGCCCGTGACGAGGAGCGCTCCTCGGGCCCGCAACCGCTCTCCCGCGAGGCGATCGTCGCCGCCGCGGTCGAGATCGCCGACGCCGACGGATTGGAGGCGGTCTCCATAAGAAGACTTGCTACCAAACTCGACGCGCGCCCGATGAGCCTTTACTCACACATCGGCCGCAAGGGGGACCTGATCGACCTGATGGTCGACGAGGTGATGGCGGGCGCGATCATCCCCGGCGGCCCGCCGACCGACGACTGGCGCGAGGCCCTCCGCCAGATCGCCCAGCGCACCCGCGAGTCCACCCGCGCCCATCCCTGGATGATCGCCGCGGCCTTCCACCGGCCTTTCCTCGGCCCCAACACCCTGCGCCACATCGACCAGTCCCTCGCCGCCGTCTCCGAGCTCCCCCTCTCCCCCGAACGCAAGCGCGCCGTCCTCCTCGCCGTCGACACCTACACCCTCGGCTTCGTCCGCTGGGAGGTGATGTCGCCGAAGGGCAAGGGCGGCAAGGGCGGCGGTCCCTGCGGCGGCCACCCCGAGGCCGGCCCCACCGCCGCCGAGATCGACGCCTACATCACCACCCAGACGGCGAGCGGCGACTATCCCCACCTGGCCGAGTTCGTCGGCAAGGACATCGGCCTCGGCGTCAAGGCCGAGAAATTCGAGATCGGCCTCGAGTGGCTCCTGACCGGCATCGCCGCCGAGGTCGGCGACGCCAAGCCAAAATCCGACTGAGCCCCGCCGCGCTCAGACCGTCAGGGCGCCTGCGACCAGGAGCACGGTGCCGACGACGCCGACCGCGGTGCCGGTGCCGAGGAGCCAGCGGCGGTGGGCGATGATCGAGACCGTCGAGAGGACGATGCCGACCTCGAGGGCGACCTCGGCCAGCTCGTAGAGCAGGTGCTTGTCGTTGTAGTGGTCGACGTGTTCTTCGTCGTGGTGCATCTCCTCGACCAGGCGGTGGTCGGCGGGGGCGAGCTCCCCCTGTATGCGCCGCTCGTGCGCGGCGGCGGCGACCGCCGCTTCCGCCTCGTCGTGCGGCCCGTCAGCGAGCACCTTGAGCATCGTCGCGTTGCCGGCGGCGACGTCGATCTTCAGCTGGTTCGACTCCAGCCGCGAGGAGGTGTCGGCCCGGCTGGTCTCCCCGGTGATCACCTCTTTGACCGCCTCGTTGGAGAGGAAGGTGGCGACCGCGAGGAGCGCCGCCATCACCGCGACGATCAGCGCCGCCTGGCGAGCGAAGCCGGGGGTGTCCAGCTCCCCACTGCCGTGGTGGCTGGTCTCGAAGCGCTCTACGGAACGGTGCGCGGGCATGAACCGCGCAATCTATGCGGTCCAGCCGCTCCAGCGCTCGACCGCGACCGCCAGCACCTCGCCGTCGGCCCGCTGGCGCGGGTAGCGCTCGCGGAGCAGCTCCACCGCGCGGCGCCCCTCGGGGTCGTCGGGAGCGAGGACGCGCCCCTGTCCGTCGGCCCGCGCCCACCAGAGCCGGCTCCAGTCCTCCTCGTCCCAATGGTCGACCAGCAGCGACACCGCCGGGTTGGCCCGCACATTGGCGAGCCGGCGCAGCGCCCGGGTGCGCTTCGGTTTCGCGTCGACAGCGCTGTAGATCGTGTCCCCCGCGACCGCGAAGGCGATCGGCACGAGGTGGGGACGGCCCGTCGCATCGGCGGTGGCGAGGCGGGCGAGGCGGGCCTCCGCGAACCGGGCGCGCGCCTCCTCAGGGCTCACGCCGGTCCCGGCTCACGCCTCGCCGTGGAATTCGGCGATCGCCCGCTCGACCTTCTCCAGCTCCGGCTCGATCACGCTGTAGCCGCCGCTAGGCAGCCACCAGGAGACGAGGCGGGTGTCGGCCGCGGCGAGCCGCTCGAGCTCCTTCGGGTCCGCGGGCGGGCCCATCGCCATGAAGTCGATCGGCCGCTCGGCGCGGGAGCGCAGGTCGGCGGCGCGCTCGGTGATGTCCGGGGTCCAGTTCGGGAACCAGGCGTCGCCGAAGGCGAGGACACGGTCGATCACGGTCGGGCCGAGGCCGCCGACGAGGATCGGCGGGTGAGGTCGTTGCGCCGGCTTTGGCTCGACCAGGATCCGGTCGAAGTTCACGAACTCGCCGTGGAAGGTCGCCTCGCGCTCGGTCCAGATCGTCTTGATCGCTTCGACGCGCTCGGCGAAGAGGCGCATCCGGGTACGCGGGTCGGTGCCGTGGTTTTCCATCTCCTCGCGGTTCCAGCCGGCGCCGACGCCGAAGTCGAAGCGCCCGCCGGAGAGGACGTCGATCGAAGCGACCTCTTTCGCGGTGATGATCGGATCGCGCTGGATCACGAGGCTGATGCCGCTGCCGACCCGCAGCCGCGAGGTCGCCAGGGCGGCCGCGGTCAGCGCTACAAAGAGGTCGTACGTGGCGGTGTACTTGCGCGGTAGCTCGCCGCCGCCGGGGTAGGGAGACTCGCGGCTCGCCGGGATGTGGGTGTGCTCGGCGAACACCAGCGAGGAGAAGCCGCGCTCCTCGACGAAGGCTGCGAGCTCGCCGGGGCCGACAGCATCAGCGGTGGGGAAGTATCCGATCCCGAAGTCCATGCGCCTATGTTTAGCACCATGGGACAGCGGGCCAGGACCGTCGTCTTCTTCCCGGAGGGGGCGTTCGGACCGACCAACAACTGCGTCGGCATCGGGGACGTGCTGCGGAGGCGCGGCCACCGGGTCGTCTTCATCGTCGAGGAGTCCTTCGCCGGGACGCTGGAGGCGCAGGGCTTCGAGGAGCGGACGATGCGCCTGACCCCGCCACCGGAGACCGAGGAAGCGCCGGGCCAGTTCTGGAAGGACTTCATCCGCGACACCGCGCCGGCCTTCCGCAGGCCCACGATCGACCAGCTCGGCGAGTTCATCGCGCCGACCTTCCAGGCCTTGATCGACGGCGCCAAGTACGTCGACGCGCGGCTGACCGAGATCCTCGGGGAGCTGGAGCCCGACCTCGTGGTCGAGGACAACGTCGTCACCTTCCCGGCGCTCTTCGCCGGCGGCCGGCCCTGGGCGCGGATCGACTCATGCAACCCGCTGGAGATCAAGGACCCCGATCTGCCGCCGGTCTTCTCCGGGCTGCCCACCGAGGACCGCTCCGACTGGGCCGAGTTCTGGGACGCCTACCGCGCCGCCCACGCGGCGATGCACGGCGACTTCGACGAGTTCTGCCGCGAACGCGGCGCCCCGCCCCTCCCCCGCGACGACTTCATCCACGCGAGCCCGACGCTGAACCTCTACCTCTATCCGCAGGAGGTCGACTATCCGCGGCGCGATCCGCTCGACCCGACCTGGCACAACCTCGGCGCCAGCGTGCGGGCGACCGATCCCGACTGGCAGCTGCCCGGGGAGCTCGCCGGGCGCGAGGAGCCGCTCGTCTACCTCAGCCTCGGCTCGCTGGGTTCCGCCGACGTCGAGCTGATGCGGACCTTGGTGGCGGAGCTCGCCGAGGCGCCTTACCGCTTCATCGTCTCCAAGGGCCCGCAGGCGAGCGAGTTCGAGCTGGCGCCGAACATGGTCGGTGCCGAGTTCCTGCCGCAGACCTCGGTCCTCCCCCAGGTCGACCTGGTCATCACCCACGGCGGCAACAACACCGTCACCGAGTCCCTCTACTTCGGCAAGCCGATGGTGCTGCTGCCCGTCTTCTGGGACCAGCACGACAACGCCCAGCGGATCGACGAGACGGGCTACGGCATCCGCGTCGACACCTACGCCCACGAGCCCGAGGAGCTGCGCGCCGCGATCTCCCGACTGCTCGACGACGGCGCCCTCGCCGACCGCCTCGCCCAGACCTCGCGCCGCCTGCATGCGGCGCGAGGGACGGAGCTCGCCGCGGACCTGATCGAGCGGACGGTCCTCGCGGCGGACTGAGTTCTAGGCGACTCCGTCAAGGGCCGCGAACTGCTCGTCGGTCAGCTCCAGCCCGGCGGCGCCGAGGTTCTGCTCGAGATGCGCGACCGAGGACGTGCCGGGGATCGGCAACATCACCGGCGAGCGCCTGAGGAGCCAGGCGAGCGCCAGCTGCGATGGCTCGGCACCGGTCTCCGCGGCGATCTCGGCCAGCCGACCACCCTCCTCGAGGAGCCTGCCGGTCGCCAGCGGGAACCAGGGGATGAAGCCGATGTCGTTCTCCGTGCAGTGGTCGAGCAGTGGCTCGGCGTCACGCGCGGTCAGGTTGAAGAGGTTCTGGACGCTGACGATCGTCGCGGTCTTCTGCGCCTCCTTCAGCTGATCGACGTCCACCTCGCTGAGCCCGATATGGCGGATCTTCCCCTCCTGCTGGAGGTCGGCGAGCTCGCCGACCTGATCCTCCAGCGGCACTTTCGCGTCGATGCGGTGAAGCTGGAAGAGGTCGATCGTGTCGAGGCCGAGTCGCCGCAGGCTGAGCTCGCACTGCTGGCGCAGGTAGTCGGGCCGGCCGAGCGGGCGCCAGTCGCCGGGGCCGGGGCGGGTGAAGCCGGCCTTGGTGGCGATGACGAGGTCGTCGGGGTAGGGATGGAGGGCCTCGTGGATCAGGCGCTCGGCGACCTCGGGTCCGTAGGAGTCGGCGGTGTCGATGAAGTTGACGCCCGCCTCGACGGCGCGCCGGAGAACGGCGATGGCTTCGTCCCTGTCGTCGGGCTCGCCCCAGACGCCATCGCCGGTCAGCTGCATCGTGCCGTAGCCGAGCCGGTTCACCTCGAGGTCGCCGCCGAGCTTGTACGTCCCGGAGGCGGCCGCGGTCGAAGTGCTCATGAAGTTGGGTCCTTTCTCGTTGAAGCTTGTTGTCCCTTATTACCGCGCGGGACACCTCGCCAACCCCCGTTGAGGGGGTCCGCCCGAGAAAGGTCAGGCCGGGTTGACGGTGACCGGGGTGCCGAGCGGCGTGTAGGGCCAGATCACTTCGGCCTCTTCGTTCGGCATCTCGACGCAGCCGAGGCTCTGCGGGCTGCCGTAGGAGGCGCGATCGAACTGATGCAGGGCGTCGCCGCCGTTGAAGTAGGAGACCCACTTGATCCCAGGGTCGCTGTAGTGCGAGCCGTCGGGATTTTCGCCTTCCATCGTCGTTTCTTCGTAACGCAGGAAGACGTTGAAGGTGCCGGCTTCGGTTTCCGCGCCGGGGATGCCGGTGTTGGCGGCACCGTCGCTGAGGATCATCTTGCCGTTGTGCCAGACGTTGACCGTCTCCGGTTCCGACTCGTTGACCCAAACGTAGGTGTAGCCGTTGGCGGCGCCCTTTTCCGGTTTCACTTTCCCGGCGATGACGGCCTTCATCAGCGCTTCCCAGACGACCGGCCCGGCGACCCCGTCGACTTCGAGGCCGTTGCGTTCCTCGAACGACATCAGCGCGCCTTCCGTCAGCACAGTCGCTTCATTCGGCGTCCACAGTTCCTTGAGGCCGGAGGGCATGTCGCCCCAGCGCGGCGTGAAGTGGCCCTTCGGAGCTTCGGTGGTGGCCGCCGCGACCTGGGCTTCGGGCGTCTTTTCGACTTCTTCGCCATTCCACTGGTACGGCAGGTAGCCGAGCTCGGCGAGCATCTGCTGCAGGCGCAGCTCGGAGCCGGCCGGGACTTCCCACTTGACCTCGGTGGTGGTTTCGACCGAGCCGTCGGACTGGACGACTTCGACTTCTTCGGGCAGCTCGACCTTCAGGTGGGTGGCGAGCGGCGCGCCGAAGCCCGATGGCACGAAGCGCAGCGTGTGCGGATTCGGCTGCGACCACTTGCCGTCGACTTCCGGCGAGAGCTTCGGCTTTTCGGAACCGAGGATCTTCTTTACCGGCTTCGAGAAGGTGATTTCGATCGGCGTCGAGGCGGAGATCGTCGAGCCGGCGGTCGGGTTGGCGGCGATCGTCGGCTTGCCGGTCGCCGGGAACCAGGTGACGGACTTGAACTTGCCGACGTGCTCCATCGACTTCGACCAAGGCGCGCCCGCGACGATCATCTGGCCCGCCGCCGGCTGCTTGCCGAGGGAGAAGCTGTCGCGCGGCTGGGCGAAGTGGCGGTGCTTCAGTTCGCCCGGCTGCCCGTAGGTGACCTGGCTGACCGGGGTGTCGAAGTGCACGTATGGCTTCTTGCCCTTCTTCACGCTGATCCAGGCGGTTTCGATCTTGGCCACCGGCGCGGTCGTCGTCAGGGTCAGCTTCTTGTCGCTCCCGGCCAGGAAGCCGACCGCGCTCGGGCGCTTCACCGTTGCTTCGACCGTCACCTGCTCGCCGGGGTGGAGCGGCGTGGTCGGCACGATCCGGTCGCCTTTCAGTTCAACCGGGATGTCGTCGCCGCTCTTCGCCCCGGTGGCGCGGACGCTGGTGACGTCGCCGCCGAAGGTGTCGGTGCTGACCTTGCCGAGCGAGGAGCTGTCTTCTTCGATGCTCGAGCCGGAGAGCGCGAAGGCGGAGACGACGAACGCCGCGACAGCGGCGAGCACCAGCGTGACGATGCCGCCGACCAGCAGGCGCTTCGGCCAGCGCCGGGGCGCCTCCGGCGGGTAATCCGGTGTGCTCGATCGATCCTCTAACAGCATGGGACTACAAAGAGTAGGCGCCCCTCACCGCGAGCGTGGGGATTAGTAGACGAATGAATGTCAGGTGCCGCTAGGACTGCTCCGAGGCGGGCTTCTGGCGGGCAGGCATCTCGAAGAACATGTTGGTCGACATGGTCTGGATGCCCTCGTCGTCTGTACCGGTCCGCCGTTCGTCGCTGCGCGCCTGGATGTCCAGGGTCTTCTCGTAGATCTCCGCGTGCAGCGCGGCGAGTTCGTCGAACCCCTCGTCGTCGACCACCATCGGAGTCCTCACCAGCCAGCGGTTGGGCCGCTCGTCCAAAGTGTGCTCATCCATCGCGCGGGCGATATCGGCGACGTGAAGCTGGAGGATGTGGCGCGTGAAGATTTCCCGCTGGGCCTGCGGTTGATCGGCGAACGCGCCCTCACCTATATAGGGCCGCGTGATCGCTCGGTAGAAGTGCTCGACAGCCCCGCGGACTGGCCGCTCGTCAACGAGCTCGATCAGCTTCAGCTCCTGGAGTTTGCGCACGTGGTAGCCGACGTGGCCCACGTCTTTGCCGATCTCCTGAGCGATTTCAACGGGGCTGGCGGTGCGTTCCGCGAGGATCGAGAAGGCGCGCACGCGGGTGGGGTGGGCGACGATCGTGGCCAGCGTCGTCTCCATGGACGTGGTCGCGGCTTTGACGGGGGGCATCGGTTGGTCTCCTTGGCTCAAGCGGGATAGCTCATTCGATCGTAGAGCAGTTTCTGAGTAATTCCAGCGGACTTTGCTGGAACGCCCTGTACTGCTGGAATCTCTTCCAACGGTGGAACCGGTCACACCGATCGAGTCATCCGCAAAAGCCAGGGAGAGGAGGAGGTGAACGCATGAACATCACCGTCTCGCAGCAGACCACGCCGGCCGTTTCCACCAACAAGTCGGTCTGAGCTTCCAGGGGCCGGCTTCGCCTGGGGGCCGGCCCCTTCAACTTCCGCGGATCGGGGACAATCGGCCGATGCGGCACAACCCGGCCCACGCCACCACCGATCCCGAGGCGGTCCGCGATCTGGTCCGCCAGAACCCTTGGGCGACGATCGTCAGCGACAACGCCGGTGAGCTCGTGGCCTCCCACTACCCGGTTATCCTCGATACGAACGCCGAGGGACTCGCGCTCCTCACCCACGTCGGCCGGCCCGACGAGGAAGTGCACGGCTTCGCCGACCGGGAGGTGCTGCTGATCGTCCAGGGTCTCCACGGCTACGTGTCGCCGAGCTGGTACGGGCCCGAAGCGACGCGGGCGCCGACCTGGAACTTCAGCGTCGCCCACATATATGGGGTGCCGGAGGTGCTGAGCGCCGACGAGAACCTGGCGACGCTGACGCGGCTGGTAGAGCGTTTCGAGCAGCACGTGGAGGACCCCCTATATCTGGACCAGGAGTGGGGACGGCAGATCGCCAAGGGCACGGTCGGGCTGCGGATCCCGGTGAGCCGCTTCGTCTGCAAGCGCAAGCTGAGCCAGGACAAGGACGAGCTGAGCCGGCGCCAGGTGATCGCGAAGCTGCGCGAGCCGGGCCCCTACGAGCACCCGGAGCTCGCCGACGAGATGGAGCGCGAGTGGGAGGCGGAGCTCGCCGCCGCGGAGGAGCGGCCGTGAGCGCTGACCCGCAGATCGTCGTCAGTGATGCGCCGCATCACAAACGCTTCGAGGTGACGGTCGACGGCGAGCTCGCCGGCTTCCTCGTCTACCGCTCACGCAAAGGCCTGCTGGCGCTGATCCACACCGAGGTCGAGGACCGCTTCGAAGGCCGTGGCCTCGGCGGGCGCCTCGCGCGCTTCGCCCTCGACCAGGCCCGCACCGACGGCCTCGCCGTCCTCCCCTTCTGCCCCTTCGTGAACGAGTGGATGAAGCGCCACCCCGAGTACGTGGACCTCGTCCCGGCCGCCTACAGAGCCAATTTCGGTTTTTAGTCCTGGCGATGTCGCTTTCGCGGCGCCGGCTCCGACACACTCACGAAGGCGCCGCCGGTGCCACCGACGAGGAGGTAGAGAGATGAAGTTCATGCTGCTGCAGTACTACGGCGGGGTCGAGGGTCTGCCGCCGATGACCGAGTGGACGCCGGAGGAGGCTCAGGCCCACATCGACTTCCAGCTGGCCCTGAACGCGGAGCTGCGCGAGAGCGGCGAGCTGGTCGAGGCGCAGGCGTTGACCGCGCCGGAGCTGGCCAAGATCGTGGTCTCGGGCGGCGGGGCGCCGGTCGTCACCGACGGGCCTTTCCCGGAGGCGAAGGAGCTGCTCGCCGGCTACCGGATGATCGACGTCGAGTCCCAGGAGCGGGCGATCGAGATCGCCGCGCGCGGCTCGGCGGCTCCCGGCCCCGGCGACGCCCCGATCCACGACCGGATCGAGGTGCGAGAGGTGATGTGGAACAGCGAGCAGTGAACGGCGCCCCGCGACATCGCGGCGATATCGAGGACCTGCTGCGCGAAGCCGCGCCGCGGGTCCTCGCCGCGGTGGTGCGCCGCTTCGGCGATTTCGCCGACTCCGAGGATGCGGTCCAGGAGGCGATGATCGACGCGGCGCGGCAGTGGCCGGCGCAGGGAACGCCGGAGAGCCCGACGGGGTGGCTGATCGCGGTGGCTTCGCGACGGATGACCGACCGGATCCGCGCCGATTCCGCCCGGCGGTCGCGCGAGGAGCGGCTCGCCGTCGAACCCGATCCCGGCCCGACGGCGGAGGCCGACGACAGCCTGGCGCTGATCTTCATGTGCTGCCGGCCGGAGCTGACGCCGGCCTCGGCGATCGCCCTCACCCTGCGCGCGGTCGGCGGCCTCTCGACCGCGGAGATCGCCGCCGCCTTCCTCGTCCCCGAGAAGACGATGGGCCGGCGGATCGCCCGGGCCAAGCAGACGGTCGCCGAGGCCGACGAGGCATTCGGCCTGCCCGCCGCCTCCGAACGATCGGAGCGCCTGCGCATCGTGCTCTCGGTCCTCTACCTGATCTTCAACGAGGGTTACGCGGCGAGCGAGGGCACCGAGCTGGCGCGGACCGAGCTCTCCGGCGAGGCGATCCGCCTGACCCGGATCGCGCGGCTGGCGCTGCCCGGCGAGCCCGAGGTCGGCGGCCTGCTGGCGCTGATGCTGCTGACCGACGCGCGCCGTCCGGCCCGCGCCGACGCGCGCGGCGAACTCGTGCCGCTGGACGAGCAGGACCGCTCGGTCTGGGAC
>JBOGYZ010000203.1:0-3344 GCA_050697015.1 Solirubrobacterales bacterium | reverse complement strand
GTTCGGCGCCTTCGGCTCGATCGGCATGCTCGTCTTCGTCGATTTCGGCGGCACCCGGCAGGAGCGCTTCCTCGCCTACCTGGGGACGCTGCTCGTCGGCACGCTGACGATCTCGCTCGGCACGCTCTGCTCGCACACCACCTGGCTGGCGGTCGTGGTGATGCTGCTGGTCGGCTTCGGCGTGCTCTTCGCCGGGGTGATCGACGGTTATGTCGCCGCCGCCTCGCTGGTCCTGATCCTCACCTTCGTGATCGCCGCGATGGTCCAGGCCGACCCGGGCGAAATACCCGACCGCCTGGCGGGGTGGGGCGTCGCCGGGCTGCTCTCGCTGGTCGCGATCTTCGGCCTCTGGCCCAATCGCCCGCCGGACCAGCTGCGGCGCGGGGGCGCGGCGGCGCTCGACAAGCTGGCGGCGCTCTTGGAGGGGATGGGGGCGACGCTCAGCGTCGAGCTGGCCAGCGCCGAGGAAGACGAACGGCTGGCGCAGCGCTCCGCCGAGGCCTACGAAGGGGTGGTCGCCGCCCGCAACGCCTTCGTCTCGCTGCCCCACCGGCCGAGCGGCGTCGGCGCGCGTACGGCGGCCTTCGGCCGGCTGGTCGACGACCTCGACTGGTTCGACTCGCTCGCCCGCGAGCAGCCCGCGCCCGGCTGGGTCAGCGAGGGCTTCGCCAACGAGCGCGCGGCGGTGGAAACGCGGGTGCCGGCGGCGCTGCGGCGGGCGGCCGAGCGGCTCCGCGCGAACGATCCCGGCGACGACGGGGCCGAGCTGGAGGACCTCTCGCGGGCGCACCGGGCGATCGGCCGCGCCTTCCTGGCGGCGCTTGCCGAGCACCGTCCCGAGGACGACGCCAAACGCGTCACCGAAGAGCTGAACGAGGCCTACCGGCTGCGCGGGCTCGCCTTCGCGGCGCTGCAGATCGGCCGCCACGCGATCCAGACGGCCGGCGGCAAGGCGCCGGCGGAGCCGACCTTGGCGCCGAGCCGCGTCGGCCTGCGCCAGGGGCGGCGGATCGCCGGCTCGCATTACTCGATGCGCTCGGTCTGGTTCCGCAACAGCGTGCGCGGGGCGGTCGGGCTGGCGCTCGCCGTCCTCGTCGCCCGGGTCACCGACGCCCAGAACGGCTTCTGGGTGGTGCTGGGGACGATCTCGGTGCTGCGCTCGAGCGCCCTCGCGACCGGGACGACGGTGGTCGAGGCGCTCACCGGCACGCTGATCGGGATCGTCGTCGGCGGCCTGCTCGTCCTCGCGATCGGCGACCACACCTGGGTCCTCTGGACCGTCTTCCCGTTCGCCGTCCTTCTAGGCGCCTACTCGCCGCGGGCGATCTCCTTCACCGCCGGGCAGGCCGGCTTCACGATCGTGATCGTCGTCCTCTTCAACCTGCTGAACCCGGTTGGATGGTCGGTCGGGGTGGTGCGGATCGAGGACGTCGCGATCGGCTGCGCGATCTCCCTCGTCACCGGCTTCCTCTTCTGGCCACGCGGCGCCGCCGACGTTCTTCGCGAGTCGATCGGCGGGGCGTACGAGACGGCGGCCCGGTACCTGGACACGACGATCGCCTCGATGGTCGGGGCACCGCGGGCGGCGCCGATCGAACCGGTCGCGGTGGAGGCGACCGAAGCGGCGCTGCGGCTGGACGAGACGGTGCGCGAGTACCTCACCGAGAACGGCTCGGCCCGCCGCGACCTCGACGCCTTGGCGCGGCTGACCGGCGGGGCGACGCGGTTGCGGCGCGCGGCGCGGCTGATGCACGACGCCTCGGGTATCGCGCCCCTGGCGCCGCTCGACGCCCACGAGCCCTGGGTCGCCGCCGCCTGCGGTCCGTTCGACGCGGCGTGGCGGGCGCGGACCACCTGGTTCGAGGGCTTCGGCAAGGCGATCGCGGCGGGGAAGGAGCCACCCGCGCCGGAGCCCGAGGCGCCGCAGCGCACCGCCGGCCCTACCAGCCGGCTGAACCGCGAGCTCGGCCCGATGGTCGTCCTCGACGGCGCGAGCGACGGCGAGGTCCCGCCCGGCCTCGCGATCGCCTGGGCCGAGCGCCACCTGGAAGGCATGCTGGCCCTGGAGCCCCCGCTGAGCGAGGCCGCCCACGCGGTCCTCGACGACTTCGCCCCAAGCGTCCTCAAAGAAGCCCGCACCGCCACCGTCGCCCCGGCCACGGCCTGACCCCCCACCCCTCCGGTGCGTTCGCACTTATCCGCGGATAGCGCGGAGAACTGCGAACTCACCGTCGGCCTCCGCCTGAGCGTTCGCAGAAATTCTCCCTGCGGCTAACCTCGCTCGCCATGATTCCGATCTTCGACGGTCACAACGACGCGCTGACCCGGGCCGACCACGCGCGGCTCGCGAGCGGGCGGGACGGCGGCCACCTCGACCTAGCGCGGATGCGCGAGGGGGGCATGCGCGGCGGCATCTTCGCCCTCTTCACCTCCTCGCCCGGGGAAGAGGAGCACGAAGGCCAGGTCTTCGGCGGCAACCCGTTCTCCGAGCCCTTGGCCGAGCCGGTCGCCCACGAGGTCGCTGCCGCCGAGACGACCGCCGCCGCGGGGCGCCTCTTCGCTCTCGAGCGCGCCGGCGAGCTGGCCGTGGCGCGGCGGATCGAGGACATCGACGCGGCTCTCATCGACGGTGCGCCGCCGGTCGCGGTCCTCCACCACGAGGGCGCCGAGGCGATCGACCCCGGCCTCGAAGCGCTGCCCGCCTGGTACGCGATGGGCCTCCGCTCGCTCGGCCCGGTCTGGAGCCGCGCCAACGCCTTCGCCACCGGCGTCCAGTTCGCGATGCCCTCCTCGCCCGACATCGGCCCGGGCCTCACCGACGCGGGCGTCGCCCTGGTCAAGGCATGCGCCGAGCTCGGCATCCTCGTCGACCTCAGCCACCTCAACGAGAAGGGGTTCTGGGACGTGGCGAAACTCGAGGCCGGCCCGCTGGTCGCCAGCCACTCCGGCGCCCACGCCGTCGCGGAAGCGTCGCGCAACCTGACCGACGCGCAGCTCGACGCGATCGGCGAGTCCGGCGGCCTGGTCGGGATCGTCTACGCGACCGCCTTCATCCGCCCCGACTTCGCCGACGACCCCGACACGCCGCTCTCGGTGATCGCCGACCACGCCCGTTACGTCGCCGACCGGATCGGCGTCGAGCACGTCGCCCTCGGCTCGGACTTCGACGGCGCCACGATCCCCGCGCCGCTCGGCGACGTCTCCGGCCTGCCGCAGCTCCTCGACGCCCTCCGCGCCGCCGGCTTCACCGACACCGAGCTCGAGGCCGTCGCCTGGTCCAACTGGCGCCGAGTCCTCGACGCCTGGTGGCACTGACGATGTTGACGGGCCGAAAACCGCTGATA
>JBOGYZ010000202.1:0-25038 GCA_050697015.1 Solirubrobacterales bacterium | reverse complement strand
GCTCGGGCGTCAGGTCGGCGGCGCGCGCCAGGAAGGCGGCACCCGCCGCGAGCCCGCCGCGAGCCTGCGCGCGTCCCGCCGAGTGCTCCAGTTCGGCCGCGACGACCTCGTCGGGCATCGAGATCGCCTGTCCCAGGTGCCAGGCGCGGCGATCCGGATCGATCCGTCGGTCGGTGGCCTCCGCCAGGGCACGATGGACGACGCTCCGCTCCTTGACTCCGGCTCCCCGGTAGACGGCGGAGCGGACCAGCGGATGGCGGAAGACGACGCGGGGCCCGACCTCCAGGAACCCCTCGGATTCGAGCGTCTCGACCACCGACTCGCCGATCCCGAGCGCCTGCGCCGCCCGCCAGAGGAGAGAGGGGTCGCCGACCGAATCGGCCGAGGCCAGCAGCAGGAAGCGGCGCGCGTCGTAGGGAAGGCCGGCCAGTCGCCGGGTGAAGCTCGCCTCGATGTTGGCGGGCATCGTCTCCGCGACCGGCAGGCCGAACCCACCGGCGAGCTGGGCCGGCGTCAGCCCGCGTGGCAGCTCCAGCAGGGCTAGAGGGTTGCCGCGCGTCTCGAGGACGATCCGATCCAGCACCGGCTGATCCAGTCGAGCCGGAAGGGCCGATTCGAGGAGCGCCCGGGAGTCGACGCGCCCGAGCGGACCGACCTCGAGCTTGGGCAGTCCGCCGAGGAGCTCGCCCGGCCTCCGCGTCGCGAACAGAAGGACGATCCGCTCGGCCGCGAGCCGCCGGGCGACGAAGGCGAGCGCCTGCGCCGAGGAATCGTCGAGCCACTGGGCGTCGTCGATGACCGCGAGAAGAGGCTGGACCTCGGCCGCCTCCGACAGGACGCCGAGGGTCGCCAGTCCGACCAGGAAGCGGTCCGGAGCCTGCCCACTGCTGAGGCCGAAGGCGACGCCCAAGGCCTCCCCCTGGGGCTTCGGAAGGTGCTCAGTCGACTCGGCGAACGGGGACACGAGCTGTTGGACCGCCGCGAAGGGCAGCTCCATCTCCCTCTCGACCCCGGAGATGTGGACGGCCTGGAAGTCCCCGGCGGCTTCTACCGCGTATTCCAGGAGCCTCGTCTTGCCGACGCCGGCTTCCCCGTGTAGGACCAGCACGGCGCCCACTCCTTCCCGCGCGCCGCCCAGCAGAAGGTCGAGCCTCTCGCTCTCGTTCCGCCGACCGAGCAACCGCGCTTTCGACGGGGGCGCCGCCGCTGAGGTCTCGCTCATCCCGAGGGACAGCATGACTCAGGGGAACCCCGAGGTAAACGACGGCACCTACCAGTGGGCCCTCCTGACCACCGCTTCGCTCTTCACCCGTCGTTATCCGGCAGCGGCGGCGAGGGCGACGATGTTCATGTTCCCGGTCGCCCAGCTGATCGTGAAGGTCAGGCCCGAGATCCGCCAGCCGGCGGCGGTCCGCCGCAGCTGGTAGTCGTGGCGGCCGCCTACCGTCCACATGTCGTCGCCGGAGGGGTTATGGAAGACGTGTACGCCCTGCATGTTCGCCGCGCAGGTCGCCTCGTCGCCTTCGAGGGTGATGACGTGATTGGCGACCAGGTGGCTGACGGCGTCGAGGTTCTGGAGCGACTGGTGCCATCCCTCGACGAACTCGTCGGCACCGAGGGTCACCGGCTCGCCGCCGAAGAGCGAGGTGCGGTCGCTGTAGACCTCGTCGGTGAAGAGGCCCCGGACGGCATCCCAATCGCGCGCGTCGAGGTTCAGCGAGAGGCTTCCGATCAGTTCGATGATCTCGAGGCGGTCCGCAACGGCACCGGGATCTGAGGGGGTCATGCTTGCTCCTTATCTCTCTACATTGGGAGACGAGCGTCCCGAACGATCCGGTGACCGGGCATCACCGGATGCGGGTGAGCGGCTGGGACAGGGGCGCACCGTGGCGGCAATCGCCTGAATCCGGTGATTGACCGTTCGATCTCACCTGCGAGGATTGCTCGATGCCCTCCGCCCTCGTGATCGGCGCCCGCCATCTCGGGTTCTCGGTGATCGAGCGACTTCTCGCCGACGGTTGGGAGGTGTCGGGCGGCGCGGTCTCCTCGGAGACGCTCGAGCGGGTCGGCGCCGCCGGCGCGCATCCGCTGAAGGTGGACGTGACCGACCAGGCATCCGTCCTCGCCGCGCTCACCGAGGCCGGCGGGCGTTCCGGGCGCCTCGACCTGGTCGTCAACGCAGCCTCGCCTTACGCCGGCCCGTTCCAGGGGCCGTTCGGCGGTGGACCGCTGGCCGAGAGCGATCCCGACGCCTTCGAGCGGTGGGCGAGCCTGCCGGCCCGGGGCGCCTACGCCTTCCTCAGTGCCTCGGCCCGCTACCTGAAGGCGCAGGGCGGCCCGGCCACGGCGGTCCAGATCACCGGCGGCTCGTCCAAGCGCGCGATGCCCGGCCGAGGCCTGTGGGCTGCCGGCGCCTTCGCCGTCCGCGCCCTGACCCAGGCCGCGGCGCTCGAGCTGCGGGCGGAGGAAATCCAGGTCGCGCTCCTGGTGATCGACGCGGGGATCGACCGCACCGGCGAGCAAGACGCCCACTCCGCCGACCAGCCGAGCCTCGCCGACGCCGTCGCCTACCTGGCGGGCCAGAGTCCGCGGGCGATGACGCACGAGCTGCAGGTGACGCCGGCGCTCGACAACTGGACGCCCTAGAAGCACGCCGAGGCGGCGGTCGATCACCGGAGTCAGGCGATGCGAGCTCACCTTCCCGGCGACGACGCTTTGCCGATGAGCGAGCCAAGGAAGACCTTCCAAGAACTGCTGGAAAAACAAAACGTGCCGCCGGAGTCCCTCGGCGACATGACCGTGATGCGGCCCGTCTACGAGGAGTTCATGCTGCAGACGCCCGTGCCCTCCGACGTGTCGATCGTCGAAGCGGAGCTCGGCGGCGTCCTGGCGCTGGAGGTCTCCGCTCCCGAGGCCACCGCGGACGCCGCCATCCTCTTCTTCCATGGCGGCGTGTTCGCGATGGGGTCCCCCCGCGCCAGTGCGAACCTGGCCGGCCTGCTCTCGCGGGAAGCGCGGGCGAAGGTATTCTCCGTCGAATACCGCCTGGCACCCGAGAACCCCTATCCGGCAGCCCCCGAAGACGCGCTTCGGTCCTACCGTGGCCTGCTCGAAGATGGGATCGGCCAGGAGCGCATCGCACTGTTCGGCGAGTCGGCCGGGGGCGGGTTGGCGCTCGGCACGATGGTCGCCGCGCGGGATGCGGGCCTTCCGCAGCCTGCGGCCGGGCTGCTCTACTCGCCGTGGGTCGACCTGACCCTCTCGGGCGCGAGCATGGACACGAAGGCATCGGTGGACTACCTCCTGGCGCGGGACGCGCTGCAGGGCGCTGTCTACGGCTACGCAGGCGGCGCCGACCCTTCGAGCGCCCAGGTCAGCCCGCTGTTCGAGGACCTGCGAGGGATCGCGCCGCTTCACATCCAGTGCGGCTCCTACGAGGTGCTGCTGGACGATGCGACGCGCCTCGCCGCCACGGCCGCGGCGGCGGATGTCGCCGTCCAGCTCGACGTCACCCCGGAGATGCCGCACGTCTTCCAGGCGTCCGCTCCGGAACTGGTCGAGGCCAATGCCGCCCTCGAGCGCACCGGAGCGTTCCTGCGCTCCCGATTCGATCCTGCCGGCTAGGTCGCACTGGGGCTCGGTCGGCGGCGACGGGGGAGTGTTGCCGCCGCCGACCGCGGCTCAGGCGGCCGACTCGACCTGGCCGTCGCGGAGGGTGGTGACTCCGTAGGCGCGGCGGGCGAGGTGCTCGGCGATCATCAGGACCGTCGGGTTGGTCGCCACGGTCGGCTCCTCGGGCATGATCGAGGCATCGATCACGCGCAGTCCCTCGACCTCCTTGACGGCGCCAAGAGAGTCGACCGCCGCGGAAGCCTCGTCGGGGCCGCCCATCGGCACAGTGCCGGTGGGGTGACCGTAGCTGGCGAGGTTCGACTCGATCGCCCGCAGCAGGGCATCGTCGTCGGTCACGGAGTCCCCGGGGAACATCTCGAGCTCCACCAGTGGGGCCATCTGGGCGCTCTTGCCCAGCTCCCGTCCGAGCTTCACGGCCTCGAGCAGCCGCCTGCGATCTCGCTCCTCGTAGAGGAAGTTGCCGTCGATGATCGGCTGCTCGCGGGGATCGCGGCTGCGGAGGCGCAGCGTCCCGCGCGAGTCCGGCGCCACGACCGCGACCCCGAAGGTGATCGCCCCGCCGGTCGGGCTGAGCTGCGGCGGGAAAAGGTGAGTGGCGGTGACGTGCAGGTCGAGCTCGTCCCCGCGCGCCTCGCTCGAAGCCGTCCAGAGGAGCCCGCCCGTCGCCGGCCGTTCGTCCTGGTAATCGGCCTTCAGCGCGTAGCCGTTGTAGTAGAAGGGCTGATCGGCCATCCGTTGGCCGACCGGAAGATCGGCCACCAGGTCGATGCCGAGTTTCTCGAGATCGGCGGCCGGGCCGATCCCCGAGCGCAGGAGGATCGCCGGGCTGCAGTAGGAACCGCCGCAGAGGATCACCTCGGAGGCGCTGTAGATCGCCCCGTCGGCATCGACCACCCCGGTGGCACGCCCACCCTCGAGCTTCACGCGATCGACGAGCACCCCGCCTTCGATGATGAGGTTGGGGCGCGCCCGGACCTCGGCGGTGAGGTAGACGATCGCGGCGCTCTGCCGCTTGCCGCCGACGACGTTCACCGAGTTGCCGCCGATCCCGTGGCGGTCGTCGCTGTTGAAGTCGGCGACCAACTTGTAGCCGGCGGCGACGCCCGCGTCGACGAACGCCTTGAGCGAGGAGGTGAGGTCCTCGTAGGCCTGGTGGCGGACCGGGAAGGGGCCGCTCTGGCCGTGGAGCTCCGGGTCGCCGTAGGTGGTGTTCTCGAGCGCCTTGTAGGTGGCGAAGACCTCCTCCGCCGACCAGCCCTCGAGGCCGTGCTCGTTCCACTTCCGCAGGTCGTCGGGAGTCATCCGCGACGCCACGGTCGCGTTCACCGACGAGCTGCCGCCCAGGGCTTTGCCGCGCGGGGCGATGATCTCCGGACTGTGGACGCCGCCCCGCATGGTGAAGCCCCAATCGTGCTCGGGCTCGCCCGGCACGTGCGCGGGATCGAGCAGGTCGGCGGGGATCGCGTCGAGCGGGAAGACGCCACCCGCCTCGAGCAGCCGGACGGTCCGGTTCGGGTCTTCGCTCAGCCTCGCCGCGAGGACCGATCCGGCCGAACCCCCGCCGACGATAAGTACGTCAGTTCGCTCCCCACTGCTGTCATTGGCCGCCATCACCATCTCCTCTCGGAACCTTTCTCCACCTATGGGAGAAGGATCTGCGGCGGCTGGGTGAACGATCATCGCCGGAATGCAGTGAACCGCCAGACCGCCGTCGCCTCGGCGGTCGTGAGCATGGGACCCCGGGGCGCAGGCCCTGCGGGGCTGACGATCCACGACTAAGGAGTCAAGGATTCGAATCTTCGCGTGCGGTGGCAGCATCGTCACCATGAGCGCAGCCGTCCCGGCGCAGGTCGACGAGGCGAACCGGCACGGTCTGCTCAGGCGGACCGCGCTCCTCGCGACGCTCGAGCGCGCCACCCGCAGGCGGGTGACGATCGTCTCGGCTCCTGCCGGGAGCGGCAAGACCACCCTTCTGCGGGAGTGGGCCCGGAGTTCCGCCGGCCGCGTGGCGATCGTCTCGACCCGGCCGGGGGAGATGGACGCGCAAGAGTTCGAAGAGGCGCTGGCCCTGTTGGAGTCCCCGCCGGAGCCGATCAGGTTGATCGTCGACGATCTTCACGAGCTGAAGTCCGCCGAGGCGTTGGCTCGGCTGGAGGTTCTGATCGAGCGGCTCCCGGCGACCTCGCGCGTGATCCTCGCGTCGCGGCGCGACCCGCAGATCCACCTGCACCGGTTGCGCCTCGCGGACGAGGTCGCCGAAATCCGGGCCAACGATCTCCAGCTGACCGAAGCCGAGACCGGGGACCTGCTGCGCGGATCCGGGCTGACCCTGTCGGAGGAGGCCGTCGCCTCCCTGCACGCGCGAACCGAAGGATGGGCGGCCGGCCTCCGGTTGGCGGCGATCTCGATGGCCGAGCACTCGGACCCCGAGCGCTTCGTGGAGGAGTTCTCGGGCGGACATCGGGCCGTCGCCGAGTACCTGATCGCCGAGATGCTCGACTCCCAGGCCCCCGACGTCCGCCGCATGCTCCTGCGAGCCTCGCTGCTCGATCGGGTCAACGGAGAGCTCGCGGATCTCCTCAGCGAAGGCTCGGGCTCGGAGCGCCTTCTGCTCGAGCTCGAGGACGCCAACGCATTCGTCGTCTCGCTCGATCCCGCGCGCACCTGGTTCCGCTTCCACCAGCTTCTCGCCGATTTCCTCCGCCTCGAGCTGCGCCGGACCATGGGCGACGAGGTGCCCGTCCTCCACCGCCGGGCGGCCGCATGGTTCCTCGACCACGGCGACGTCCCGGGTGCCGTGCGGCACGCCCTCGCGGCCGGCGACTGGGTCGACGCCGTCGAGATCATCTCCGACCACGTTTTCGGACTCGCCCTCGACGGCCACGCCGAGATAATCGACTCGTTGATCGATTCGTTCCCACCGGGCCCGGCAACCGATCACCCCGAGCTGGCGCTGGCCCGTGCGGTCGCAGGGCTCGAGCGCGGGAGACTGGAGGAGGCAGCGACGCAGCTTGCTTACGCGGAGTCGCACCTCGGCACCATCTCGACCGCGAGACGTCCGCATTTCGCGGCGGGTGTCATGTCATCGCGCCAGGCCCTGGCGCGGCAGAAAGGTCAGCTGGCCGCCGTGGTCGACCAGGTCGGCGTCCTCGACTCCTCCTCGGACGGCGATCCCGGCCGGCCGCCCGTCCTCACCTCCGACCTGCGGG
Organism: Solirubrobacterales bacterium; assembly: GCA_050697015.1. GTDB lineage: Bacteria > Actinomycetota > Thermoleophilia > Solirubrobacterales > 70-9 > VAYN01. Next base: position 18,196 of record JBOGYZ010000202.1, on the reverse strand, counting down.
CGGTAACCATGATGCACCTGGGCATCGTCGAGATGTGGTCGGGTCGAGTCGCCAAGGCCGAAGGTCACCTCCTCGAAGGAGTGGCCCTCGCGCAGGATTCCGGGCGGCGCTACCTGGAGGTCGCCTGTCGGGCGAACCTCGGATTCGCCTCCGGCTTCCGCTCGTTCGAGGTCGCGCGCGAGCGAAGCAAGGCCGCGATCGAGCTCGCCGAACGCCACGGCTGGGAGGACCGCGCGGTGACGGCCCCGGCACTGGTGACGATCGGCGGCTCGATGGTCTGCATGGGCGAGTTCGACGACGCCGGGCCCCTGCTCGACCGCGCATTGCGCGTCGTCGACGGGGCACCCGATCCGGCGGTCAAGGTCCACCTGCACACGGCGAAGGGGATGCTCCGCGCCGCCCGGGGCGACCACGAAGGCGCGCTCGAGCAGTTTGAGCTGGCGGACCTCAACCAGTCTCTCCTCGAGTGCGAGCACGTCCTCGCCGGCCATGTCTCGGGCTGGCTTGCGGCAACCCAGGCCCGTCTCGGGCGCCAGGAGGAAGCACGCGCCGCCCTCGGGGCCCTGCCGGACCCGCGGTCCGGCAGGGCCGAGATCCGGACGGCCTGGGCCGTGATCCATCTGAGCGAGTGCGAGCCGGAGCCGGCGCTGGACTCCCTGCGCGCCGTCTTCGCCGACGAGGCGCCCCTCGGCCATCCGATCACCCTCGTGGAAGCCCATCTCCTCGCCGGCCAGGCGTTTCGACAGATGGGCTATCGCGGCGATGCGATCCGGGCGACGGAGAGCGCCCTCGCGGCTGCCGAGAAGGAGCGGTTCATCCTCCCCTTCGTGGTCTGCGACGGCCTCGAGCTGTTGAAGGCGGTGCCGTCCCACGCGACCGCCCACGGGGCGTTGGTGATCGAGATCCGCGAAGCGATCGAGGGCTCCGCGGCGCCCAGGCCGATGGACACGACCGACGTTGAGGTGACGGCGCTCAGCCCGAGCGAGCTGCGAGTCCTGGGCTATCTCCCGACCAATCTCACGAGGCCGGAGATCGCGAGCGAGCTCTACGTCTCGCTGAACACGGTCAACACCCACATCCGCAACATCTACGCGAAGCTCGGCGTGAACGGAAGGTCCGCCGCGGTCGAGAGGGCGCGCGAGCAGAAACTGCTCGCCGCCGGCCGCTCTCGCTGACCGCGCGGATCGCCGATCACTGGAATCCGGCGATGGGCGCTCACCCCGTCGGCGGCGAAAGTTTCTCACCATCCCAAAACAGGAGGCTGAGGACACCATGACCAGTACGCCGGTCCGCGACCAGATCGGGGATCAACTCATCACCCCGGAGAACTCCGTCCTCGCGGTGATCGACTACCAGCCGAGCCAGATCGAAACCGTGCGCTCGATGGACCACGATCTGCTGCTGCGGAACATCATCTCGACCGTCCAGGTCGCCAAGCTTTTCGGTGTACCGATCGTCCACTCGACGATCAACGTCGCCAACGGTCAGGGACCGACGCTGCCGGGGCTGGCGGAGGAGCTCGCGGAGTACCCGCCGATCGACCGCACCGCGATCAACTCCTGGGAGGACGTCGAGTTCCTCGAGGCGCTTCGCGGCACCGGCAGGCGCAAGCTGATCCTCTGCGCGCTCTGGACCGAGGTCTGCATGACCTTCCCCGCGCTCGACGCCCTCCGCGAGGGCTGGGAGGTCTACCCCGTCGTCGACGCGATCGGCGGGACGTCCGGCGAGGCCCATCGCGCCGGCGTCGAACGGACCGTCCAGGCCGGTGGGCAGCCGATCGGCTGGGTCTCCCTCGCCTGCGAGCTGCAGCGCGACTGGGGACGGACCGAGACGGTCCCGCAGATCGTCGAGATCGTCATCAACGGGCGCCTGGCCAAAGGCGAATAGCACTGGGCGCGAACGTGGCGACTTCGCACCTTTACACGATCCGGCTGGAAGGCCATCTCGGCGCGACCGCCCTCTCGGCCTTCCCGACGATGGCCTCGACGGAGGACGGTCCGGACACGGTGCTGACCGGGGCGCTCGAAGATCGCGCCGCCGTCTTCGCGGCGCTAGCCCAGATCGAGGCGCTCGGGCTCGAGATCGAGGAACTCCGGCGGATCGGCGGGCCCCCCGGTACGTGATCGGGACGTCCTGGGGCACGACATCTAGGCCGGGGGCGGGACCGATTCCAGGGTCTCGCCGGGAGCGCAGAAGATGAGCTGGCTTTCGGGTCGGGCCAGCCGTCGGCGCAGTGAGGCAAGGGCAGGAAGCCCGAGAGCCGCGGGCACTACGAGGTAGAGAGCCCGATAGGCGAGGACCGCCACGGTCGCGTCGGCGACGCTCGCGCCGTAGAGCACCAGCGCCCCGATCAGGCCGAGGTCGAGCCCACCCGCGCCGCCGGGCAGCGGCACGAGACCGCCGAGCTGGCCGATTATGTAGGCGAGCATCAGGGCGACGACCGGAGGCACGGGAAGGCCGAACGCGGGAAAACAGATCGCCAGCACCGCGATGTCGAAGAGCATGTAGCCGGCCGAGCCGATCAGCGCCGGCGGCGAGCGCAGCTCCTCCACCGCTCCGTCGACTCCCCCCTTGACCGCGATCAGCGTGGTCTCGGCGCGAACGCGCTTGGTGCGCGCGCCGACCCTGCCCGCGAAGGCGCCGATCGCCAGGGTCAGCAGGATCGCCGAGATCCCCACCAGCGCCGGGACCCCGCCGAGCAGGAGCGAGTCGTCGGGGCCGGACGCCACCCCGCTCACCAGGGCGATCCCGCACAGCACCAGGAATCCGATGTTGGCGACGCTCGTGATCAGGAAGAAGGCGACGGTGAGGCGAGCGATCTGCTTGCCCGGCATCCCCTGACGCCGCAAAACCCAGGCGCCCAGGGCCAGTCCGCCGGCGCCGCCGACCGAGAGCAGCGAGTTCGCGGCCTGCTCACCCAACCCGAGTTCGCCCCCGGTCCGCCAGCTCATGCGACGACAGAAGACGGTGCGGAACACCAGCACGTAGGAAAGGCAGGAGCACACCTCCGCGACCGCGGCGAGCGCGATCCAACCCGGCTCGGCGCCGGCGAAGCTGGTGCGTAGCGCCGCCAGGCCGGGCAACAGGACGATCAGCGCCGCCACGGCCGCCGCGGCGATCAGGGCGATGATCGCGCTCCGCTGGAAGCGGCGGCCCGAAAGCTCCTTCGGCAGCGGCTCAGCGACGGCTTCGGCGCCCACGGAAGCAGGGTCGCGCGGCTCTGGGTGGGCATGCAAGACCCGGATCAGGTGATCTTCTCGGAGACCCGGCAATCACCCGGATCAAGTGATGCCGCCTCACCTCGCATGCGGCAAGGGTGAGCTCAATGGTCCACGCCGAGATCAACCCCGCCGAGCAGGCGGACCGCCTGGCGATCCGCGAGCTGATCGACGCCTACGCGCACTGCGCCGATCGCCGCGACGCCGAAGGCCAGAAGGCCCTCTTCGCCCTCGACACCCACTTCGTGGTCTACATGGAGGGACAGGGATCGGAGCCGACGCAGGTGCTCGACGGGCGCGAGGCCCTCACGCCGGTCTTCGACGACCTCAATCGCTACGAGGCGACGATGCACTTCAACGGGCAGAGCACGATCAGGGTTGATCGCGAGTGGGGTAGCGGCGAGAGTTACTGCATCGCCCACCACCTCTACTCCGAGGACGGCGGGCGAAAGCTGATGATCGCCTACCTCAGATATGACGACAGGTTCATCAAGGTCGACGGTGCCTGGATGTTCGCGACCCGCTGCATCTACGTCGACTGGGCCGAAACCCGACCTTCGCCCGGTTGATCGCGATGGCCTCCGAAGTCGCCCCGACAGCCCCGCGCGAAGGCTCCTCGAGCGTCGACAAGAACGCGGTCCTGGCGTTGATCGCGGTGGCGCAGTTCATGGTCATCCTCGACTCGACGATCGTGAACGTGGCGCTGCCGACGATCAAAGTCGACGTCGGGTTCTCCGAGCAGAACCTCTCCTGGGTGCTGAACGCCTACACGCTGATCTTCGGCGGATTCCTGCTGCTCGGGGGGCGGGCGGCGGATCGGATCGGCCGTCGGCGGATCTTCATGGCGGGCATCGCGATCTTCGCCGGCGCCTCGCTGGCCTGCGGCCTCTCGCAGTCCGAGGGGATGCTCCTGGTCGCGCGGGGCGTGCAGGGCTTCGGCGGCGCGCTGGCGTCGCCGGCCGCGCTGTCGATCATCCTCACGACCTTCAAGGAGGGCCCCGAACGCAACCGGGCGCTGGCGGTATGGGGAGCGATCGCGGGCGCGGGCGGCGCGATCGGGCTGCTCCTGGGCGGGGTGATCGTGGAAGTGCTCAGCTGGCGCTGGGTCTTCTTCGTCAACGTCCCGATCGGTGCGGCGGTCCTCGCCCTCGCCCCCAGGATCGTTCCCGAAAGCCGCTCGGAGTTCGCACGCAAAGGTGGCTACGACTTCGGCGGCGCGGCTTCGATCACGCTGGGGACGATCGCCCTCGTCTACACCCTGATCAAGGCCGATAGCTGGGGTTGGACGTCGGGGAAGACGCTGGCCGGCTTCGCTGTCGCCGCGCTCCTCCTCATCGCGTTCATCCTGATCGAGCGGCGCCATCCGGACCCGCTGGTGCCACTGCGGATCTTCAAGAACCGCAGCCTCTCGGCGGCCGACGGCAGTCTGCTGGTGATCGCGGCCGCCCTCTTCGGGGTCTTCTTCTTCTGCACCCTCTATCTGCAACAGGTGCTGGGCTACAGCGCCCTGCGGACGGGCGTCTCCTATCTGCCGCTGAGCCTGAGCCTGATCTTCGCCTCGGCGCTCGCCTCGCAGCTGGTCGACCGCTCGGGGCCGAAGCCGGTGCTCAGCGTCGGGCTGGTGATCGCCACCGCCGGCTTCATCCTGCTCACCCGGATCAGCGGCCACGACGACTATTGGAGCCATCTCCTGCCGGCGATGATCGTGCTCGGGACGGGCTTGGGGCTGTCGTTCGTGCCGATCACGATCGCCGCCACGAACGGGGTCGCGGCCGCCGACTCGGGGCTCGCGTCGGGGCTGCTCAACACCACCCAGCAGGTCGGCGGCTCGCTCGGCCTGGCGATCCTCTCCTCGATCTCGACCAGCCGTGCCAACAATGCCCTCGCCGGGGGATCGCCGCTTCCCGAAGCGCTCACCCACGGATTCAAGGGAGCCTTCGTCGTCGCCGCCGGCCTCTGCCTCGTGGCGCTCCTCCTGGCGGTCTCGCTGCTCCCGGGACGGCCACGCGCGCAGGAAGACCTGGAGGCCGAGAACGCCGCGCTCTCCTTCGCCCGCTGTCCCGGCGCGCCCTACTGCGGAGCGCTCACCCGGGTCGTCACCTTCGGCCGGCGCGTGCGACACGCGTTCGAGCACTGACGCTCCGATCCGTCCACCTCACCGGGATCCGGTGACGACGGATCACCGGGGTTCCGTCGAGTGTGAGCTGCAGTCGGCCACATCGGATTACACGGAGGACGAGAGATGTCGGATGCAGCAATCGTGAGCCCTGCGAGCTATCGGTACTTCGTCGACAACACCTGGCGCGCTCCCAAGAGCGGCGCCATGTTCGCGGACTACGAGCCCTACAGCGGCGACGTCTTCGCCCAGGTGCCGGCCTGCGGACCGGAGGACATGCGCGACGCGATCGTCGCCGCACACGAGGCGTTCCCGGCCTGGGCCGCGACGCCCCCGGGTGAGAAGGCGGGGTTGCTCTACAAAGCGGCCGAGGTCATCGAGCGCCGGCAGGAGGAGATCGCCGACATGCTCGCCAGGGAGACCGGCAGCACGATCTTCTTCTCGCGCTTCCAGCAGGGCCTGGTCGCGAAAACGGTGAAACAGGCGGCAGGCTGGGTCTACCTGCCGAAGGGCGAGGTCCTGCAGGCCGACCTGCCGAACACGCACTCGGTGGGGATCCGCAAACCGCTCGGGGTCGTGGTCAGCTTCACCCCCTGGAACGGCGCCAACATCCTCTCCTGGCGGGCGGTCCTCTCGCCGATCGCGGCCGGCTGCACGGTGGTGGTCAAGCCGTCGGAGTTCGCTCCGGTCTCCGCTGGGCTGATCATCGGCGAGATCGCCGAGGAAGCGGGCTTCCCGCCCGGCGTGATCAACGTCGTCCCGCACGAACCCGGTGGCGCGCCGCCGCTCGCCGACGTCGTCTTCGAAAGCCCCGAGGTACGCGCGATCAACCTGATCGGCGGCGTCGGCACGGCGAAGGTGCTCGCCAAACGGGCCGGTGAAACCCTCAAGCACACCTGCCTCGAGCTGGGCGGCTACAACCCGATGATCATCCTCGACGACGTCGAGATGGACCACGCGGTGAAGACGGCGACCTTCGGGTCCTTCTTCCACCAGGGCCAGATCTGCCTCAACACGAGGAAGATCATCATCGCCCGCTCGATGTACGACGAGTTCCTCGACGGCTTCGTCGCGCGGACCAAGACGCTGCCCGAGGGCGATCCGCTCGACCACGACACGATCATCGGGCCGCTGATCACCCAGGCCGCCGTGGAAATGGTCGACGGACGCGTCAAGGAAGCGGTCGAGAAAGGCGCCAGGGTCCTCACCGGCGGCACCCACGAGGGACAGATCTACCGGCCGACCATCCTCGTCGACGTACCCGACGACGCCGTCGCCTCGAACCAGGAGACCTTCGGCCCGGTCTGCATCGTCGAGGCGGTCGACAGCGACGAGGAGGCCGCGGCGGCGGCGAACCGGGTCGACTACGGGCTCACCTCCTCGATCCTCGCCGGCGACGTCTACCGCGGCTTCGAGCTCGCGCAGAAGATCGAGCACGGGATCGTCAACGTCAACTCGCCCACGGTCAACGACGAAATCCACGCGCCGATGGGCGGCGTCAAGGACTCAGGCTGGGGTCGGACCGGCCCGCACAGCCTCGAGGATTTCAGCGAGATGGTCTGGATCAACACCACCAGCGAGAAGCGCCAGTACCCGTTCTGAGTCGAAGGACCGAAGACCGATGACCATCACCGTCGACCTCCACAACCACGTCATCCCCGACTTCTACTGGGAGGCGAGCAACGAGGGCGGCAAGGCGGCCGGCGGGATCACGCCACCGCCCTGGAGCCTGGACGGGATGGTCGCCTACATGGACGAGGCCGGGATCGACCTCGCGGTGCCCTCGATCAGCACCCCCGGCGTCCATCTCGGCGACGACGTCGCCGCCGCCGACCTCGCGCGCCGCTGCAACGAGTACCTCGCCGACCTCGACCGCCTTCACCCGGCCCGCTTCGGTGGCTGGGCGGCCCTCCCGGTCCCCGCCATCGATGCCGCGCTGGTCGAGCTCGCCTACGCGATGGACACCCTGGGGCTCGACGGCGTCTGCCTGATGACCAACGTCCACGGCAAGTATCTCGGCGAACCGATCTATGACGAGCTCTTCGCCGAGATGAACCGGCGTGGCACCGTCGTCTTCGTCCACCCGAACGACTCTCCGGACGGCGTCTCCCATCGGCTCGCGCCACCCGAGTCGCTGCTCGACTATCCCGTCGACACCTCCCGGGCCATCGCTCAACTGCTCTATACCAACACGTTCGCGCGGTTCCCCGAGATCAAGTTCATCTTCTCCCACGGCGGCGGCACGGTCCCTTATCTGGCTACCCGGTTCGGTGTCGTCGACGCGATGGGTGTGGTCCCTGGCGCCGAGGAGCGCGGCACCGCCGCCGCGGCCTTCAAACGCCTCCATTGGGACACCGCGATCGCCTTCGGGGACGACACTCTCTGCACCCTGCGCCACGTCGCCGGGGTGACCCAGATCGTCTTCGGGACCGACTACCCCTATCCGCGCGACGACCTCACGATCGGCGGTCGCCGCTCGATCGACGAGACGGCCGTGCTCGAGGACTCCGAGCGCGAGGCGATCTTCTCCGGCAACGCCGCCGCACTGCTCCCACGCGTCGCGCGGCTGGCGGTGAAGCCATGAGCGCTGGAACCGTCGGGATCATCGGCGCCGGCCGGATCGGCCAGGCGATGGCGCGGATCGCCCAGCGGACCGGCAGGCGGGTCACGATCGCCAACAGCAGGGGCCCAGGGACCTTGACCGCGCTCGTGGAGAAGCTCGGCGAGGGGGTGTCGGCCGGGACCGTCGAGGAGGCCGCTTCCGCCGACATCGTCGTGATCGCGGTGATGTGGGGTGACGTCCCGGACGCAGTCGGCGGGGTCGCCTGGGCCGGCCAGGTCCTGATCGACCCGACCAACGACTTCGACGCGAGCGACCTCGACGGGCGCACCTCGAGCGAGGTCGTCGCCGATCTGGTCGCGCCCGCGCGCGTGGTGAAGGCCGGGAACACCATGGGGGCCGAAGTGCTGGCCTCCGATCCGCAGGAGGGGGGCGGCAAACGCGTGATATTCGTCTCCGGGGACGAGGACGCGGCCAAGGCCGACGTGACCTCGTTGTTCGAGGGCGCCGGCTTCTTCGTGATCGATCTGGGCGGACTCGCCGAGGGTGGACGGATGCAGCAAGTCGGCTCCCCGCTGTCGGGTCAGAACCTGATCCGCCTCCCTTGAACGACGTCCCCCGCTTCAGGTTCGCGGCTCGGCGCGCTCGGTGACCTCCTGCAGGAGCCATTCGTTGCCGTCCGGATCCGCGAACGCCGCAAACGTCCGGTAGGAGGCGCGTTCCGGGTCGGGCCCAGGCTCGAAGCCCGACGACCCGAGGTGGAAAAGGTCGCTCACCTCGACGCCTCGCTCGATCAGGTCGGCGCGAGCCGCCTCGATGTCGGCGACGACGAGCTCGAACCGCCGTGCCGAACCCGGCTCGGCGACGGTCAGGCCTTCACCGAAGGCGACCGAGCAGCCCGAGTGGAGCGGCGTGAACTGCACCGCCCGGATCTCCTCGCTCAGGCGGAAGTCGGCGTCGAGGCGCCAGCCGAGGCTTTCGTAGAAGCCCTTCGCCCGCCCGACATCGGACACCGGGATGGTGACGACCTCGATCCCCATGTCGATCGTGGCCGGCCTCACGGTCAGACCGTCCCGGTCGCGCCGGGTTCGCCGCCGCGCGCCTCGATCGCCTTGACCGCGCCGTCGAACGCCTTCTTCAGGCGGCCTTTGCCGACCGTGTCGAGGACGAACCCGAGAACGTGGCCTTTGAGCGTCTTGCCGTCCCTGACCACGATGTAGTCGACCTCGGTCTTTCCTTCAGGTCCTGCTTTGAAGGTGTAGGTGTGGCTCGACTTGTTGCTCCAGGTGTTGGAGTCGGTCGTGTTCAGGACGACGCGATCGGGATCCGACCAGTCGTAGTGCAGGCGCTCCCAGATGCCGCTCGAGCCCTCGGTGACGTCCGCTTCGGTCGGGCCCTGGCTGTGCACCTTGAGTTCGTCGTCGGTGCTGTTTTCGAATATCTCCTTGCGGCCCGGCCCGAAGTCGGTCAGCCCGGCGACGAATTGCTCGGGCGTCGACGTGGTGGTCGCCGTGAAGTGGAGAGTTGCCATCTGTCTGCTCCTTTGTTCGTGATCGGTTCCATGACGTTCAAACCGCCGCTCCGGCGGCGGCGGCCTCCTCGACCTCGACCGGATTGACGACGCGGCCGCCCAGCGCGAGCGCCGGCGCGGTCCTCCACAGGCCAGGCAGGAGGGGTCTGGCGAACGGCCAGCCCGAGGCGGGATTGCCGAAGATCACGAAGACGAGGATCACCAGCCCGGTCCCTGCGTGGCCGGCCGCGGCCTGGATGCCCGCGGTGGCGGCGCGCCCATGGCGCGTCGGATCGTGGAAAGCCCCGACGTAGGAGAAGGCGAGGCGAGCGCCGGGACCAGCACGAGCGCAACGGCCTTCGGCGTGGGTGCGACGTTTGCACTCACCGGATCAACCTCTCCGATCGGCCCGCGAAAAGCAACCCGCAGTTCCGAAAGGTCCCAGGCGTCCGTGCTCGCGCGGCGACTCAGCCTGCGAACATCGTCTGATCCGCCGTTCGCTTCTCATCGCGCCGGCCGTGGCTCTGGTGGTGCTCCTCGCCTTGGTCCCGTCGATCGCCTCCTCGGAGGGCGTGCTCGTCCTGCACGGGTCGCAGGGGACCTCGCACCCGCGCTTCTCGGTCGCGGGCTCCGACCTCGTCCTGCGTAAGTACCAGGGCATGCACTACCCGAGCGGCAGCGGCTGCCAGAACACCCACCCGGGGTTCAGGTGCCCGCTCGGCTCCTACGGCGGGGTGGAAATCGTCATGGGGCCGAGCGACGACAAGGTGGAGATCGACAGCCCGCTGCCGGTCCCGGTGACGGTGCGCCTGGGCGGCGGTTCGGACAAGTTCATCGGCAACGACGAGCCGGACACCTGCTATTCGGAAGGCGCGAAACGGAACCGCTGCTACGGCAACGGCGGGAACGACGTCTGCATCACCGGCAACCGCAACAGCGACTGCGTCGGTGGTCCCGGCGACGACTACTGCAAGCACGGGGACGGCAGCGACGGGTGCTGGGGCGGACCCGGCAACGATGTCTGCGTGATGGGGGCGGGCCAGGACGGCTGCCACGGTGGGCCCGGTGACGATCGCCTCTACGGCGGTCCGGGGGCCGACCAGCTCTACGGCGGTCCCGGCAACGACTACTGCGACGGCGGCCCCGGAGTCGGCCGCTCGCACGGCTGCGAGAGAGGCCCTCGTCACTGAGGGTCGCGGGCGGCGTCAGGACGGCGGGCGCCAGCCCCTGTCGAGCGTCGTCTGGCCCACCTCGATGATGTAGCCGTCGGGGTCGCGGATGTAGCAGCGGATCTCGGTCTCGTGCTCCTTCGGCGGGGTGAGGAATTCGGCGCCGCGCGCGCTCCACTTCTCATAGACCGCCTGGATGTCGGCGACGCGGATGTTGAGGAAGCTGCTCACCCGGTCGGGGTCGGGCGGCGTCTCGAGGGTGACCGTCGGCTTGTCGTCGGTCGGGCCGCCGCCGACGTTGATGATGATCCAGGTGTTGGCGAGCGCGACGTACGTCACCTGGTCGCCGGCCTCACCGCCGATGACCGTGCGGCCGCCGAGAACGCCGGTGTAGAAGCGACGGGATCGCTCGACGTCGTCGGAGACGATGAAGTGGGCCAGGACCAGCTCGTCCTCGGTGGTGCTCATGCTGCCCTCCGTTGATGGGATTTGACGGCGTGACCACTGCGATCTAGCTTGAGACGGGATTGTGCTCTAAAGCGGGAGGGGGAGCTGAGATTTGACCGAGCTGTACAGGGAGGAGCGCGGGAGCGGGGCACCGTTACTGCTGATTCACGGGAATGGGTCGAACACGCTCACCTGGGGGCGAACCTTCGACGATCTGGCGGTGGGTCACCGGGCTATCTCCTATGACCGGCGGGGGTTCGGGCGCTCGCCCGGGCCGCCGGCGTCGCGGATGGCCGACCACGTCGCCGACGTCGCCGCGCTGCTCGAGGAGCTGGACGCGGCCCCGGCAGCGGTGCTCGGCTGGAGCGCGGGCGGCGTCGTCGCGCTCGGCCTGGCGGTCGAACGCCCCGACCTCGTCTCCTCGCTGATCCTCGAGGAAGCCGCCTATGCCCTGCTGCTCCATCCCACCCGCGGCGGGCTGCGCTTCAGCTACCGCTTCGACGCGGCCCGCCTCCGTCGCGACCGGCGCGCCTCCGCCCAGGCGGTCTTCGACTACGCGCTCGACTATCGCGACGGCGGGTCGCAGTTCGATCGCTTCCCGGCCGAGTGGCGCGCCGCGATGTTCGACAGCGCCGAGGCGATCACCGCCGAGGGTGCGCAGCTCCGCAAGCCCTGGCCGCGCCGCAAGGCGGTCGCGGCGATCTCCTGCCCCGTCACGATCATCACCGGCTGCCGCGCGGAGCCCGCTTTCGGGTCCGCCGCCCGCCGGCTGCAGAAGATCCTGCCGTCGGCCCGCTACGTCACCGTCCCCAACGCCGGCCACGGGGTCCACTTCGACCAGCCCGAACGCTTCCGCGACGAGGTCCTGGCTGGGGTCTCCGGAAATTGAGGATTTTGCGACATTCCCGAGACGTTTGTCTGTTTTTCGTGACCCGTTCCTATGCGAACATGTGTTCGTATGGAGACCTCGCAACGACAGAAGTTCGGCCTGAACCTGGCCGCGGAGAGGAAGAAGGCGGGGCTCAGCCAGGAAGACCTCGCGTTCCGAGCGGATCTGCACCGGACCGAGGTCAGCTTGATCGAGCGGGGACTACGTGAACCACGACTGGAAACGTTCTTGAAGCTCTCGCGAGGTCTCGGAGTGCAGCCCGCGACCCTGATCGACGGGATCAACTGAACTCGAGCTCATCGAGGAGCGGCAAGATGCGCTGGGCGATGCCGACGGCATTGATCGCTTCTCGGTCGAGCCAAGGCACGTCGTCCACATAGTCCGCCTGGTTACGCAGGGTTTGCAATGCCCTTCCGAGGACCCCCACCTGCTGCCACTTCACATCTGCCTCGGAATCGGCGCCGTCCGCATCCCTGAACGTCAGCCACACCTGACCGTGGGCGCGGTGATCATCGATCCGGATGCCGTGGGCTTCGAGTCGACGCCGCGCCTCGTTGAAGACGCCGTAGTAGGCGCGGTTGATCGCGGTTCGTTTCGCGGCTTCGGACTCCTGCGCGACGAGACCGGCGGCAAGGGGAACAAGAGTCGCCCAGATCATCCGATGAACCCGATCGAGAGTCGCGACCGCACGGGAGCGAGAAGATCCCGCTCTTGCGCCAGGAAGTCCGCCTGGCGGTCGATGTTCTCGTCGAGCGACAGGTCGTTGTGAACGCGGACGTGGAGTTCGTCGCTTCCGTCAAGATCGTCCCAGACCTCGTTCACGATCTTTCGCTCGACCGTCGCCCCCGGTCCGAAGCCCCTGAGGAGCGCCGCCTCGATCGCCGGCAGGCGGGAACGGAGCTCGGGGTCGCCGTCGAGCAGGGTGGCCACGCGCTCCTCCACTGTCGGCTTCCTCACATCCTCGGTGGCTTTCGTCGGCGCCTCGGACGAGAGGGATGCCAGGACGGCATCGACCTGGCCGTCCCGGAGGAGTTCCGCGATCGAACGTTCCGCGAGCTCCGCCTGGGGCCGGCGAAGGATCGCGGCGAGCTGCCCGAGGTCGTCGCCGATAACCGCCTGCATCCGGGTGACGACGAGATAGAGGTCCCGCAGCGCCTCCTCGGTCCGTCGCTGGAACCGACTGTCGGGGCGGGCGCGCGAGATCGTCTCACGCCGCAGACCCGTCAGCTCCGCGATCTCCTGGGTCGTCAGGACCGCGCGCAGTTCGGTCAACTCATCGAACGGTGATTTGAAGTCGAGCGACGCCATGTCCTCGAGAATACCGATACTCACCCTTTACCTCACATTTTCTTTATCAGAAAAAGTCACATGCTTTAGACGGTGAAAGCGGAACGACGTGTTCCCCGGCACCTGCCTCCTGACCGCAGCTTACAGCAACTTGCAACTTTTTGTCTGCGTCCGCGTGCGAACGTATGTTCCCAGGCTGTTGCTCGCAGTGAGTAAGCGGAGAAAGCCTGTGAGGATGGATGTTTTGCAGCGTTTTGGAGGAAATCTCCTGCGGATCAGGCAGGCCAGACGGCTGAGCCAGGAGAGCCTTGCGGAACGCGCGGGTATCCACCGGACGCAGATCAGCCTGTTCGAGACGGGGCAGCGGCAGCCGTTGCTGGAAACGTTGATCCGGTTGGCGGGTGCACTCGAAGTCCCGCTGCCGACCCTGCTCGAGGGGATCGCCTTCAAGCCCGGGCCGGGCGAAGGGGAATTCGTCGTCTCCGACCCGCCCGAACTACCGCGGGTCGGCGGCTAACGACGGAAGGCGACGACGCAGTTCTGGCCGCCGAAGCCGAAGGCGTTGGCGATCGCGGCGGAGGTGTCGGCCTCGCGGGCGGTGAGGGCGATGTGGTCCAGGTCGCACTCGGGGTCCGGGTTGGTGAGGTTGATCGTCGGGGGGAGGATGCCGTCGCGCATGCCGAGGAGGCAGACCATGCCGGCGAGGGCGCCGGCGGCGGCGATCAGATGGCCGACCATGGACTTGGGCGAGGAGGCCGGAATGTGGTCGGTGGCGTCGCCGAGGGCCTTGCGGATGGCGCGGCTCTCGGAGGTGTCGTTGGCGCGGGTCGCGGTGCCGTGGGCGCAGATGTAGCCGAGCTCCTCCGGCGCGATGGCGGAGCGCTCGAGGGCGAGGCGGATCGCCCCGGCGGCGTAGTCGCCGCTCGGCTCCGGGGCGCTCATGTGGAAGGCGTCGGAGGTGAGGGCGCCGCCGGCGATCGAGCCGTAGGCGGTGACGCCGCGCGCCGCCGCGTGCTCGGCGGACTCGACGATCATGATGACCGCGCCCTCGCCAAAGACGAAGCCGTCGCGATCGGAGTCGAACGGGCGGCTGGCGCCGGCCGGGTCGTCGTTGTTCTCCGAGAGCGGGCCCATGTTGGACAGCCCGGCGATGACCGCCTCGTTGATGCCCGCGTCCGTCCCGCCCGCGATGACGACGTCGGCCTCCCCGGCGAGGATCAGCCGGCGCGCCTCGAGCAGCGAGTAGGTCCCGGTCGCACAGGCGAGGGAGCTCGCGGTCACCGGACCGTGGGCGCCGAGGTCGATCGCGACCTCGCACGAGGCCATGTTCAAGATCGTCGAGGCGACATAGAAGGGGCTGACCGCCCGCGGCCCCTCCCCCACCAGCGCCCGCACGTTGCGCTCGGTCTCCGGCGTCCCCGCCACGGCGCTGCCGATCGCCACGCCGACGCGGTCCGCGATCGCCCCGACGTCGAGCCCGGCGTCCGCCACGGCCTCGCGCGCCGCGACGATCGCCAGCTGCGAGAACCGCGCGCTGCGGTGCGCCCGCTTGGCGCCGAGCGCCTCGACCGGGTCGAAGCCGGTGACCTCGCCTGCGATCCGCGTCGCCAGGCCGGAGGCGTCGAATTGAGTGATCGGACCGATGCCCGATTGCCCGGCCACAAGCGCTTTCCAGGTCGAGGGCGCGTCCAACCCGACGGGGGTCAATGCGCCTAGCCCGGTGACTACTGGGTCCCTTGGTGGGTTCACTGCGGGTGGCACCGGGCGTCCATGCAGATCTAATTATCGCGGTTCGCGCGGATCGTTACGTCCCGCCACCCGCCTGATCGGGGTACGCAGACCGCCTCCCGACTGGCTCTACATATACGTTTTTGCCCAGTGCATCTCTATGTGAGGGAAACGTCGGGACGCCTGGAAGGCGACATCTCGGTCCCCGCGTCCAAGTACCACGCCCATCGGGCGCTGATACTGGCGTCGCTGGCCGAGGGTGAGAGCCGCATCAAAGGCGGCGTCGCGGCCAAACACGTCCAGTCGACGATCGAGGTTCTGACCGGCCTCGGAACCCAGATCGAGGGGACCGGCGACGGCTTCCTCGTCCGCGGCGGGCTGCCCTACCGGCCGCTCCGCGACACCGTCTCGGTCGGCTCCTCCGGCACCACGCTCTACTTCATGATCGGGCTCGCCTCGCTGGCCGACGCCCCGGTCACGATCACCGGTCAGAAGTACTTCCAGCGCCGCCCGGTCGGGCCGCTGTTGGAGGCGCTCACCGACTGCGGGGTCGAGCTCTCCTCGGCCAACGCGACGCCGCCGATCACGGTGCAGCCGAAGCGTCCGCGCGGCGGCCACGTCTCGATCGCGGGGACGCTCAGCCAGTGGATCTCCGGCCTGATCATGCTCGCGCCGTTCGCCGGCGGCCCGACAACGATCGAGGTCGAGGGCACCCTGAACGAGCGGCCCTACGTCGAACTGACCGTGAACATGATGCGGGACTTCGGCCTCGAGGTCGGCGTCTCCGACGACTGGCGCCGCTTCGAGATCGAGGGCAACCAGAACGCGCGCGCCGCCGACATCACCCTGCCGCCCGACATCGGCTCGCTCGCCTTCGGCCTCGCGGCCACCTCGATCCACCCCTCCGACGTGTTCTTCCACGGCGTCTCGGAGATCGACGGCGCCAGGGTGGACCACCCCGAGGCCCACGTCCTCGACGTGGTCGCCGAGATGGGGCTGCCGATGGAGCTCGACCGCGAGGCGGGCGGCATGCGGGTGCGCCACGACGGGGTGCGGCTGCGCGGGGTCGAGATCGACTGTCGGCCGATGCCCGACATGCTGCCGGTGCTCTCCACCATGGGCCAGTTCGCCGAGGGCGAGACCCGCTTCTCGAACGTCGCCCACGTGCGCCTGAAGGAGTCCGACCGGGTCGTCTCGATGCTGCAGCTGAACCGGATGGGCGGGGATGTCGAAGAGCAGGGCGACGAGCTGGTCGTGCGCGGGATCGACGGCGACCTGACCGGGTCCCCGCTCTCCAGCTTCAACGACCATCGCGTGCACATGGCGCTGACCGTGGCGGCCTCGCGGGCGCGTGGCGAGAGCTCGCTGACCTACCCGAACGCCTACCGGATCTCCTATCCGACCTTCCTCGACGACATGCGGGCGATCGGCATCGACCTCGGGCTCCAGGACGACCGCGAGCGCTCCGCCGAAGGCGCCCCGGTGGCGACCGGCGAGGCCGAGGGCGGCCAGCGCGCGGTCGAGTCGATCGCGATCGACCAGGCGGCGGAGGTGCCGATCGTCGACTGGGTCGGGCGCTGGGCGCGCGAGCGGCCGGCCGAGGACGCGCTGGTGGACGTGCGCGCGGGCGGCACCCGGGTGTGGACCTGGGACGAGCTCGACCGCGAGGCCGACAAGGCCGCCTCGCTCTTGCTGGAGCTCGGCGTCGAGCCCGGCGAGACCGTCGCCTACCAGCTACCGAACTGGGGCGAGTTCGTGATCCTGACGCTCGCCTGCATGAAGGTCGGCGCGATCTGCTGCGCCCTGATGCCGATCTTCCGCGAGCGAGAGGTCGGCTTCGCGCTGCGCCGCTCGAAGGCGCGCGTGCTGGTCGTCGCCGACGAGTTCCGGGGACGGAAGCACGTCGATGAGACCGCATCGATGCTGGCGGGCAACAACGATGTCGATGGGCCGATAAACCACGATATGGCGCACTTTTCGGCCCATCAACATGGAGAGGATGGACCCCTGGCGGTCGAGCACGTGCTCGTCGTCGGCGGCGACGGGGGGCCCGCGCTTCCCGAATTCGACGGCGTCCGCTGGCACGACTTCGCCGCCGCGCTCGCCGGCCAGGAACCCGACACGGCGGCGATCGTCGCCCGCAAACCAGGGCCGACGGCGCTGTCCCAGCTCTTCTTCACCTCCGGCTCGACCGGGGAGCCGAAAGGCGTGCTGCACCGCTACGACGCGCTCACCCGCGCGGCGATGATGGAGGTCGAGCACCTCGGCCTCGGCCGCGACGACACGATCTACATCCCCACCCCGCTCGCCCACCAGACCGGCCTGCTCTACGGGATGTGGCTGGCCTTCGCGCTCGGGTCGACCCAGGTCATCCAGGACATCTGGGATCCGCACGTCGCCGCCAAGGCGCTGCGCGAGTGGGACGGGACCTTCGTCCAGGCGGCGACGCCGTTCCTCGCCGATCTCGTGCGGGTCGTCGAGGCAGGCGAGGAGGCCGTGCCGCCGGCGCTGCGGATCTTCGTCGTCACCGGCGCCGCCGTGCCGCGGGCACTGGCCGAGCGCGCGACCACCGTTCTCTCCGCCGCCGTCTGCGGCGCCTGGGGCTCGACCGAGTCCTGCCTGGGCGCCCTCGCGGCCCCCGGCGACGACCCGGCGAAGGTCTGGGGCACCGACGGCCGCGCCCTCGCCGGCACGAGGATCCGGATCGTCGACGAGGACGACAACGTGCTCGGCCCCGGCGAGGAGGGCAACTTCCAGGTGACCAGCCGCTGCCTCTTCGAGCGCTACCTCGACCGTCCCGACCTCACCGCGGCGGCGATGACCGCCGACGGCTGGTACCGGACCGGCGACCTGGCGACGATCGACGGCGACGGCTTCCTGCGGCTGACCGGAAGGGTGAAGGACATCATCAACCGCGGTGGCGAGAAGGTCCCGGTCGCCGAGATCGAGCAGGTGCTGCACGAGCACCCGGCGGTGTCGGAGGTGGCGATCGTGGCGATGCCCGACGAGCGGCTCGGTGAGCGGGCCTGCGCCTTCGTCGTCCGCGCTCCCGACTTCGCCTCTGACTTCGGCCTCGCCGAGGTCCGCGAGTTCCTCGACTCCCGGGAGATGTCAAAGCACTACTGGCCGGAGCGGGTCGAGATCATCGACGAGATGCCTCGCACGCCGAGTGGAAAGATACAGAAGTTAATCATGCGCTACCGAGACAAGGGGCTACGGCCGCAGTCAAACTTGATACAGACAGAGGAGGATCCCGTCCGATTACCCCGAAA
>JBOGYZ010000201.1:0-17935 GCA_050697015.1 Solirubrobacterales bacterium | reverse complement strand
GCCCTACGACCCGGCTCTTCACGGCAATCTCCGACGGCTCGAACCCACGGGGGGTTGACACAGGACGTCTCATGCGACCGAGTCTAGGGATCGGCGTATGTCGTATTCCTGCGGTGAATTACGGTTGATTTGGCTGATCGCGTTGACAAACCAATTTGTACGATTAGTCTTGATCAACGGGATGGGCCGGGGAAATGACAAGCGGGCATCGGTCACGCTGGTGACCCTCGGACCGACGGGAACCTGCCACGAGCGGGCCGCGATCGAGTACATGGCCTTTCAGGGAGTCGAGGACTTCGAGATGGAATTCATCGGGGATTTCTTCGACGGCCTAGAGAGGATCCGTGGGAAAGACAACGCGTTCCTGATCCAGTGCAGCGCGCACCCAAAGGTCCACGAGGTCACCGAGCGATACTGGGCCGAGGTGTTCGTAGTCGACACGTTCATCTACCCGACGAAGGCCCTGGCGGTATTGAGCCGCCGCGAGGTCGAGCAGCCCAGGACGCTCGGCCTCGTTCCCGCAACTTCCGGTTACGTCGACCGCTCCGACTGGGCCGAGATCATCGACGTCCAGTCGAAGCCGATCGTCGCCGAAGAGCTCCTCGCCGGCCGCTACGACGCCGGCCTCACCCACCTCGAGCATCTGGCCGCCCACCCCGACGAGCTCCGCCTCATCGAGGGGATCGGCGAAATCGACACGACGTGGGTGGTGTATCGGGCTCGCAAGCGTTACAAGGGGAGCGTTATCGGCATTCCGTCGCCTGACCTCTTTCATACTCCCGTCATCGAACAGGGCCGCACCCTGGACTCTTGAATTGCATCATGAATGACGGAACGAGCGCTGGCGACGTAGGCCTAAAAAAGGACTAGAGGAAGGAACGAACAGTCATGCTACGGGGTAGACCGGGTGTCTTCTTAGCCATCATCATTGCCCCTACGGTGTTGGCGGCATGTGGTGGAGGTGGGGAGCCGCTCGCGACCACTACTGCCCTGAGCAAAACCCAGTTTACCGTGAAGGCCAATCTGCTCTGCAAAGAATCTGAAAAGCGCAGGAAGAAGAGGTTCGAAGTCGCCAACGAATGGGTCACTCGAGACAATCTAAGCAGGACCCTGAAAGAAAAGATCGCCTTGTACGTGGTCGTCGTACCGGTTGAAGACCTCGCCCGGGAACTTAAGGAACTTGGCGACGTCCAAGGTCACCCTGCAATCGCCAGCTATCCCGACCGGCTTGAGCAAGACGCTCAAGCCGGTCGGGCGAAGCCGCTCGCGGTGTTCTCTGGAGTGGCTTTCAAAGACTCCGACCTCCTTGCCTCCAAGCATGGCCTCTCCAGCTGCACTCTCTGAGGGGATTCTATGCCCACGCATACCCAGATTTCCGACGCGGTCGTGGACCCGTTCACTGAGTATCCAAGACTAAAGCCTGGGCCCGGATTGTCCCGAGGGACGGTCGAAGCACACCAGAGGGCGAGGATCTGCCGCGCGATGATCGAGCTCGTCGCCACAGAAGGCTACGAGACAGTGACGGTGCGCCGGCTGATCAAGCTTGCTGGTGTCTCGACGGGCGCCTTCTATTCTCAGTTCGACGGAGTCGACGAATGCTTTCTCGCCACCTATCAGCTGCTGATGGAAAGGACCGAGGGCAATGTCGCCGCAAGCCGCACGCCCCAGTGCGCGCAGAAGGACCAAGCCGCCCGTTCCGTCCGCGCACTGATAGTCGGGCTCTTGGCCGACCCCGACGCCGCGCGCCTGGTCTTGATGGATGTCTTCGCTGGCGGACCAGCCGCACTAAAGTCGGTGCGAATGCACGAGGCACGTCTGGAGGCCGCCCTGCGGGGAAGCCTCGACCGCCGGGGAGGCCGTGTCTCCACGGCCACGGTCTGCTGGATCGCGAATGGGGTCCTTCGTTTCGTGCGCTCGGACCTGGCCTCCACTGTGTCTCATCCGAAGATCGACGCGATAGACAGGATTGTCAACTGGGGGCAGGCTCTTGTCGATCAGAAAGCGCCAGATTTGACGGGTGGGAGCTCCGAAGTCGAATTCCCCCCGGCATCGCCAACGGTCGCGGTTGACGACGAGGATCTCGTTCAAGGGCAAGAGACAGAGCTGATTCTCACCGCAGTGATGAAGTTGGCTGCCGCCGAAGGCTTCTGGCGTCTCTCCCCGGCTCGTGTGAGCAAAGCAGCCGGTGTGCCGAAGACGCACTTTAACCTGTACTTCGAGGGCATCGAGAATGCGTTCCTGGCAGGGATTCGAAGGATGGCCCGCAGACTCTTCGGAGTCACGGACGCGACGAAACCGTCGGATGTGTTCTGGAAGCAGACTGCATGCCGGAAAATCCTGGACGTCTCGAGGAAAGCTGCGGCTGATCCCATGTCTGCACGCCTCACCCTCTCCGGCATTTTGGAACCGGGCGTCCGCGGCCTAACATGCAGAGAGGCGCTGATCTCCGAGATCGCCAACGCTTGGCTCGATGCTGTTCCAGCAGACCAGCGCCCGGATCCAGTGGCAGCGGAGATGGCAACTGCATCGCTTTGGGCTGCGCTTGCCCGTTCGGTGGACCTCTGCGAGCCCGAGCGTCTGCTGGGCACAGGACCGACATTCGCATACCTCTTCACGAATTCGATCGCTGGATCCACTAGATGAGTAGTTCCACGAATCCTCCGGTGCGAGGACCGCGGCAGGGGTAGCGAGCAGCGCGGTCGAAGTCGGCGGTGTCTATCGCCTCGTCGACCCAAGGAGGCCCACGATGCTCGCCGACCTCGACCTGCTGCTCACTGCGGTGTTCTGCACCGCCGACGATCTCCTGCCCGAAGCCAGGAAGAATGCCCGGAGAAGCCTGACCGACGCGGAGGTCGTCACCCTCTGCGTGGCGCAGTCGATTATGGGCGTGACCTCCGACGAGCGGTTCGTGAGGGTCGCCCGCAGGCGTCTCGGGCACCTGTTCCCGACGCTCACCCGGCGCTCGGGGCTCCATAAGAGGCGCGACCGCCTCGCCGACGTGATCGAGGCCCTGGTCGGCGTCTTCGCCGCACGGAGACCCGGATATCACGACGACCTGCTCCTGGTCGACTCGACCCCGTGGAGTGCGCCCGCTCGCGCGAGACCGTGAAGCGCGGTGGGTCGAGTCGCCTGGCCGACGCGCTCTCGGACGCCGCCGACTACGGATACTGCGCGTCACACAGCCGCTGGTTCTTCGGCTTTCGCCTGCACACCCTGATGGCGCCCGACGAGACCCCCGCCAGATGGCGCTCACATCACCGAAGGCGGGAGAGCGGGACGTCTGCCTGCGCCTGCTCTCGCGGGTGAACCGCGAAGGCCCGATCACCGTCCTCGGCGACATGGGGTATGCCGGGGCCGACTTCGAGGCCGACGCCGCCGAGCTCGGCGCGACGGTGATAAGGCCCGGCGCAAGGACGAGCCCGGGGGCGGCCCGCACCTCGCCCCGCTGCGCCAGCGGATCGAGTCGACCTACTGGACGGTCAAGGACATCCTCGCCCTCGAGCGCCATGGAGCCCATACGCTCCATGGCCTACGGGTCCGCATCGCCGCCCGGCTCCTCGCCCTGGCCGCGGCGGTCTCCCTGAACCACGAACTGGGGCGACCGAGCCGGGCGCTCGTCGACTACGTGGCCTGAGTCGTGGAACTACTCATCTAGCCCCCAGCCCGGTTCCCGGGGGGCAGGCTCGAATGCCGCGTTCCTCGCGGTGGCGGCTCGCTGAGCTCCTTGGTGAGGAGTGAGCCCACCTTCCATTGCCCGCCTTCCTTCTCCATCAGCATCGCATAGTTTCTGCCGTCGTTGCCGTGGAAGAGGGCATACCCTTTGTCTCCCTTAATTCGCAGGGCTGCAATGGCGGCTCGCAATCGATTCTTCCTCACGTTCTTGGTGCTCGATAGCGGCCTGGCGAGTCTTTCCAGGCCCGTCGCGCAGTCGTCTGAAAGCGTTTCCTTGCTGGCAGGATTCTCGATTTCAATCACGACTCTTTGGGATAGCGTTGCGCATTGGGCCGCGAAGTCGGCGGCCTCGCGGGCATTGAGATTTAACGCAAGTACTGCGCTCGCTGCATCCCTCTCGCCACTGGGCGCTTCAGCCCCAAATCCGACGATCTGGACGTTGTCCTTGCTGTCTGGGCCTAGAAACTCGGCGCTTGGCTGCGACCTTGCCGAAGATCCCAAGGTCGAGCCAGAGCTGCCTCCGCAGCCGGTGAGCAGCACGAGCGCGCCAATCAAGGCGGCTGCAATCTTTTCCCTCCTCATTCCCTGATTATACAGCCCTTCACCGTCTAAGGGCTCCGGCCGGCGGAAAGCCCAAGGTGCCCCTGCCCTCTCCATCCGGACCAAAAAGGCGCTCGCCGAAAAGAATTAAGAAACATTCCACAGCACTTCTTGACGAATCACCGAACTGAGAGGCATTCTCCTCCTGCGGCATCGCTTGACGCCGCGGTTCGCAAACGCAGTCTCGGGGCTCGGCAGAGGGCCAGAGCTGCGAATACCGATACGAAAGGACCTCATTCAATGAAGCTCAGGAAATTTGGCCTGGCGCTGGTTGTTGTCTCAGCACTCGCTGCCGTTATGGCGAGCAGCGCCTTCGCCGCCGCCACCACAGGAAAGAGCCAGTGGTACGTCGGAGGGGCGAAACTCGCCAACGGTGCGTCGAAAAACGTCACCTGTAAATCAACAGGCAACCTGACGCTGGAAGGAACGGTTCTCGGTCTGAAAACCAAACTTACAGCTACTGGCGTCGAATGCCTTGAAAGCGTAATCAAACAAGAAGGCACCGGCGCGTCGGGGATGGCTATCGACTCCGGCAAGCTCAGGTTCACCGGCGTCACGGTCGACGAACCCGAAGGGTGCAGCGTCACCGGTGGGACGCTTACGACCGAAAAACTGAACACCTTTGTTCAGATGGACGGCACGAAGGTCTACGACAAGTTCCAGCCGGCATCAGGCGAAACGTTCGTGAAAATCCCGATTACGGGGTGCGCGATCGCAGGTACCATCCCGGTCACGGGCACCGATTTCGGCCTGGCGACCCACACCAACGCCAAAGGTGAAACCATCAACAACCTGACAGGCGAAGAATTCGCCTCGCAGATGCTCACCTTCTCCGGCACCATCAACACGGAAGCTGGCGGCGCACTCAAACTCGGTGGCAACACCGCGACCCTCACGGGTACAGCCGACAACGAACTCGAAGGCGGCGCCGTCTTCGGGGCCAAAGAAGAATAGCCCGAAGTCTAGGCAGCAGTTCCAGTGGGGCCGGCTTTTGCCGGCCCCACCATCGTTTTGGCCAACCCTCCATATGAGGCCGTTCGCCTTTGTACCCTTGACTCAAAGGACCGCTCCTTCTCTTGGTCGGGGAGGCGCCAGGGCTTCGGACCGCAGGACCAGGATCTCCTCATGCCCCTTGAAACGGGAGGGATCAGCGCCCAAGGCGCCGGAGCACTGGCCAGCGTTCCACTCCAGATCTCGCCGCGAGGACCCCTCGAAGCATCGGTCGGCATCCCCCCGCAACCGGTTGCCGCCTCAACCGGGGTGCGGCACGCGAAGAGCAAGATGCGAGCAGATAGAGAGCGACGCTTCCGGCGGGATGCCGGCCAGTGCCTGCCGCAGGGTTGGAAAACATCCCTCGAGCCTTCTTGACGACTCTATTCGGTACGAGGCATTCTCCCGGCGGGACCCCAACGCGGTCCCGCTCGCAACCCAGACGGCGCTTCCGTCGGCAACGGCCAGCGCCTCTGCAATCACATAGGAGAAAAAATGGGAATCAAGAAGATCGGACTGACGTTGGTCGTGGTCACGGCACTTGCAGCCGTGATGGCCAGCAGCGCTCTCGGAGCTGCCACGACAGGCAAAAGCCAGTGGTACGTCGGCGGTGTCGCGCTCGCCAACAACGCATCCAAGGAAGTTACATGTAAATCGACAGGCAATCTGACGCTGGAAGGGACGGTTCTCGGCCTGAAAACCAAACTTACAGCGACCGGCGTGGAATGCGTTGAAAGCAAAATCGAACAGGTCGAAGTCGAAAACGCGAAAAAAGAAAAAGAAAAGATGGCCATTGACTCCGGCAAACTCCGCTTCACCGGCGTCACGGTTGACGAACCCGAAGGGTGCAGCGTCACCGGCGGGACGGTTACGACCGAAAAACTGAACACCTTTGTTCAGATGGACGGCGCCAAGGTCTACGACAAGTTCCAGCCGGCATTAGGCGAAACGTTCGTGAAAATCCCGATCACGGGCTGCGCGATCGCGGGCAACATCCCCGTAACGGGGACGGACTTCGGCCTCGCTACCCATCTCAACGCCAAAGAAGAAACCGTCAACAACCTCACAGGAGAAGAATTCGCACAGCAGATGCTGACGTTCTCTGGAAAAATCAACGAAGAAGCTGGCGGCGCACTCAAACTCGGTGGCAACACCGCGACCCTCACGGGTACAGCCGACAACGAAGTCGTTGAATTTAAAGAAGTTGAAGGCAAAAAAGTACATGTGAATATCGGCGCATTTGGAGCGAAAGAAAACTAATTCGCTTCGCTGAAACGCCGCGGTGGGGCCGGTCACAATCGGCCCCACCGCCATCCTTGCGTCAGCCAGGGCAGTGTCGACGAGGTAGACACGGTCACGGCTGGCCCCGCTCCCTCGGGACTCTGCGCACTCGCCGCGTTGAAGAGTTGAAAGAGAGACGCCTGGCTCGGAACGGCTCACCGATCAGTTGACAGGCAGGCTGCCACTGCCTTATTCTCTTGGTCGGCTTTCGGTACAAGGCTATTTGCTGGGGCCGAAGCCATCTACAGGGATATCGAGGGATATGCGCAAACCGTCGATGTGGGCACCTAGTGCCTCTACGAGGGCCAGCGCGGCACAAATGGGACTGGGAGGGGCTTTGTGAAGGGCAGCAGGCGGGGTGGGTTCGGCGTTCCACGGGATGTGGCCCATCCAGCGGATGGCTGTTGGGGCTCCGCACCGGGAGATTGGCATCGAGACGATGGAGGGGACAGTTGACAAGGCAAGCCGACGCATGGCTGAGGCGCGCAGGGTCACTCCGCGCCAAGCTTTTTTTTCTATCGATCGCGGCTGTAGCAGTGGGCGCCATTTGGGCTCCGGCCGCGAGTGCCGCCGACCCGGTCGTCACGATCGATCCGAATCCAACTGTCGGCTTGACCACTGCTCATGTCACCGGGTCCGTAGATCCCGGGACGCAGGAAGTCGAAGTCTATTTGGAATATCGACGGGCGGGTGAATCCGTTGGCTATACGGAAATCTTCCTCGAAACGCTACCCGCAAATAGTGGCCCGACCCCCATTTCTGGCGACATCTCCGGACTGCTCCCGGGGAAGAGCTATGAAGTGCGACTCGATGCATTCTTCTCGGGCCAGCTCTTCCTGTCGGAAGAACCGAACCCAGTCTTTACGACGGAAGGCTCGGCACCGTCGGCGTCGATCGAACAGCCCTCACTGGTCAGCGGCCACACTGCCGTCTTCACTGGCCATGTCAATCCAAATGCCGTAGAACCGGAAGCGTCAACCTCGCCGGAAGAAAAAGTCGTGTTCGAAACCGAATGGGAATTTCGGTGCGAACCGGCTTGTCCGGGCCTGAAAGGGAAACTCGCCGCAGACAACACCAGTCACGAAGTCACCGCTACTGCTACTGGCCTCGTCCCTGCTACGACTTACGAAGTGACCTTGGTTGCGGGGAATCGTGTCGGTAACACGGTCTCCGAACAAAAAACGTTTGTCACGCTCTCGGCGGCGCCTGAAATCCGCGGCACCGTGGCCAGCGACTTGGCGCCGACTGCCGCTACCCTCCGTACCGCCGTAAACCCCGGCGCCGCCTCGACGACCTATCGATTCCAGTACGTAACTGAGCAGCAGTTCGAAGCCTCGGGCTTCGCTTTGCCGAGGGAAACCCCAGAAGCGACCCTACCGCCTGGCACCGTTGACGTACCGATTCAGGCTCGCATCGAATCGCTCACGCCCGGCACTCGCTACCGGTTCAGGGCGGTTGCGTCGAATGTAGTTGCTCCCGTCGATGGACCGGCCGCCTCATTCGAAACCCCGGTGGTCCCGACCGAATCGCAATCGGGTCTCTGCCAGAACGAAATTTTCCGCAGCGGCCCGAGCGCTCTGCTTCCGGACTGCCGCGCATATGAGCAGGTTACGGAAGTGAACAAGAACGGCGGCGACGTCGGTGGACGCGCCGACATTGTGAAGGCGGCGCCAGCAGGGTCCGCAGTGACCTTCTTCACCCAGGCTGGTGTCCCTGGCGGAAGGGGAGCCCAGGACTTCCCGACCTTCCTTGCGTCTCGCGGAGACTCATCGTGGTCCACCCAGGGCCTTCTGCCGCCTCAAGAACTGGGAAAGGAAGCAATCGTCCTCGGCTATACGCCGGATCTGCGTTTCGCTGTGACCAGCGTAAGGAAGCCTGGAAGTGGAACTGGCCTGTTCTTGGAAGACACCCTGACCAGGGAAATCTCACCGATCGTCCCGTATCGCTCTGACGCGCCGGAAGCTAGTCTCTTCGCCTTTGACGGCGCGAGCGAAAACGGCCGGGTGGTGTTTTTTGAATCGACCGTCGTGCTGGCACCGGGGGCCGTCGCGGAAAAGCAAAACCTCTACGTATGGGACGCCGAGTCGAGAACCGTCAAACTGGTCGGCCGCCTGCCAAATGGAGAACCGGCGGCGGCTGGGTCATTCGGGGGAGCATACGATTGGTTTACGCCGAATCTGACCAGGGGCGGTGCATTTCGCCATTTCTACGTGGCTGAAGCTCATGCGATTTCTCCGGATGGCGCCTTGGTCTATTTCACCACTGGTGAAACCGGTCAACTTTATCTACGCCGGAACCCGTCTGCAGCTACCGAAGACTGCTCGAATCCTGCGGCCGCATGCACGATTAATGTCTCGGCGCCGAACGCGGGCGTGGTCGATCCCAATGGCGAACAACCGGCGGCCTTCCTGTCGGCGACTTCGAACGGGAGGCAAGTATTCTTCATGAGCTCCGGCAAGCTCACTGCAGATGCGACGACGGGTCCCGCAGACGAAGGCCGTGACCTCTATCGGTACGACACCGCTACCGGCGAGCTCACGGATATCACGCCCGACGGCAGTGATCCGGCAGGTGCCGAAGTCCAGGGCATCGTTGGCCTCAGCACCACTGGGTCTTCCGCGTATTTCGTTGCGAACGGAGTGCTCGGTGACGGCGCCGAAGAAGGTGCAGAACCTGGCAACTGCATTTCGGAAGCCGAAGGGGGTACGTCCGACAATACTCCGCGGGCCTGCAACCTCTACCATTTCCAAGCTTCTGGCGGGGGGTCTGTAACCTTCGTTGCGCGCTTGGACGGGACCGCACGCTTCGCCGGAATGGGGAGCAACGACACGAGGGATTGGTCTCCCGTTTCCTTCGACCCGGCTCTGACGATTCCGAAGCCGAAAGGTCGGACTGCTCGCGTCAGCGCCGACGGCCAGACGGTGGTGTTCGCGTCCGTCCACCGCCTTACCGGCTACGATAACGCGGCTCCGGGATGCAACAGCGTACCCGGAGTTGGCGCCGACGAACCTTGCCACGAGTATTTCCGATACTCAGCGTCGACGGGTGCTCTCGATTGCATCTCATGCAATCCCGCCGGCGCCGCCGCGGTAGGACCGGCCACCATGTACACGCCGCGCTTCAACGTCTATATCGAACCAATTGGGGTGCGAGGGGCGGTTGAAACCCGCAATCTGTCGGCGTCAGGGAACCGCATCTTCTTCCAGACGCCTGATGCGTTGGTCCCGGGAGACACCAATGGAGCGTCCGGCTGCACCTTCGTCGAAGGTGAAGGCGAACAAACCGGTTCTTGCCAGGATGTCTACGAGTGGGAGGCTCTCGGCACCGGGTCGTGCCAGATCGCCTCGGTGAATGGCGGCTGCTTGTATTTGATCTCGACCGGCCAGGGCGGCCAGCCGTCCTATTTCGGGGACGCAGATGCACAAGGGGAAAACGTGTTCGTGTTCACCCGATCACAACTCGTTCCCGTTGATCAGGATCAGCTGTTCGACCTATACGACGCACGGGTACAGGGCGGGCTGTCATCGCAGCACGAGTCCCCGCCCGCTAGCTGCGTTGGGGAAGCGTGTCAGGGTGGCCCCACGCCCGTTCCCGGCGAAGCGCCGCCAGGCAGCGCCAGCGTGAACGGTCCTGGAAACGCGAAGAAGAACCACCATCATGCGAAGAAGTGTAAGAAGCGCAGCGGCAAGAAGGGAAAGAACTGCAAGGCCCCCAAGCACAAGCAAACCAGGCACAAGCAAACCAGGCACGGGAAGAAGCACGGGAAAAGTGGGCGAACGACCAACAAGAGCGATGGAGGTGCGAAGTGAGGTCGGTGGGACGGAAATTGCGGCTGCTTCTCATTGGTGGATGTGCCCTGTGCGTGCTCGGTGTCGCCCCGACGGAGAGCGTCGCGGCCCCAGCGCCCGTGTGGAAGATTGGCCAACGGTCCCTGCCGACCAATTTTGTTCCCGGATCGTCGGCGCCGTTCGGGTCGGCCTTCCAATTCGCCTTGCCGCAGTACAACATCGCGCTGACGAATCTCGGTGGCGCCAGCGTGGAACCCGGCACCACGATCATTGACACCTTGCCTGGGAAAGTTACCCCCTCGCTGGCCAGCGAACCTCGGTTCGTCAACAATTCTGCGTCCGAAGAAGGAGCTTGCGAAGTCTTAGGTCAAACGGTTACCTGCACGGTGTTCAGCCCGATCCCCCCAGGGGCCCAAGTCACCATCGCGGTCCCCGTGAATGTGGCGCTGGACGCGCCGACGACCGTGGAAAACAAGGTCACCGTCGCGGACGGAGGCGCGCCCGGAGCATCGTCGGAGATACAGACGGCGGTAACGACGGCGGACCCATCCTTTGGGTTTCTGGACGGTGCCCAAGGACTCTATGGCACGACTGTGGCTGAAGACGGCTCGGCCGCAACTGCTGCTGGCTCACACCCTTACGGGATGACGCTCGAAGCGAATTTTCCCGCTCGACAGGTGCCAGGCGAAGAAGGAAGCAATGCGCTTGTGAGCGCTGGCTCGGTCCGCAATCTCGCCTTCAGCCTCCCACTAGGGATGGTGGTCAGTCCGAAGGCGACGCCCAGCCGGTGTAGCGAGACGCAACTGGCCAGTGGCAAGAACGGTGAAGGGTGCCCACCACCCACGCAGGTTGGGCAGCTCCATTTGACCTTCACTGATTTTTCGACTCTGCAGGCGGGAAGCGTGGGCCTATACAATTTGGTTCCGCCGCCCGGGGTTCCGGCTGAGTTCGGTTTCGAAATCCTGGGCACCCTTATCCATGTAACTGGTGGCCTAAGCGGATCATTCCACCTAACCGCAGAAAATCGCGAAGTCCTTGCCAAGCTGGGAGTCATCGGCATTCAAGCCAACTTGTGGGGAAACCCGTCCGATCCTCGGCACGACCCCCTCAGGGAAGGGCTTAATTGTCATAGCAGCGCGGGGTGTTCGGTAGAACCGACCTCGGTCCCACTTCTGACGATGCCGAGCGCTTGCTCTGGGCCACTTGAATTGGGCGCCAGCGCCGCATCGTGGGAAGAAACCGCGCGAGTGGTCGAAACTAGCGTCCCGATGTCGGACACGGCCGGAAATCCCACCGGGGTATACGGCTGTGGTGCGCTCGGGTTTACGCCGACGATTACGGTTGAACCGACCTCACACGCAGCCAGCGCCCCGACGGGACTCAATGTTCATCTCAGGATTCCGCAGAACGAAGGGCTGAATGGGCTTGCCACCGCAAACTTGAAGAAGGTCGTCGTCCGCCTGCCTCAGGGGATGGCCGTGAATCCGCCAGCTGCGGATGGACTCGCTGCCTGCTCCCCAGGTCAGATTGGTCTCGGCAATAATCTGCCCGCGACGTGTCCGGAACCGGCGAAGGTGGGCACGGTCGAAGTCGTCACTCCGCTGCTTGACGTGCCGTTGACGGGTTCGGTGTACCTGGCCCAGCAGCGAGACAACCCGTTTGGAACCCTCTTGGCCCTCTATATCGTCGCTGAAGGTGAAGGGGTCGTCGTCAAGATTCCAGGTCGGGTCGACTCGGATCTCAGGACCGGTCAGCTGACGGCAACGTTCGATGAAAACCCTCAATTGCCGTTCAGCGACCTGGAGGTCCAATTCAACAGCGGCTCGAGGGCACCCTTGGTCACGCCTCCTGGCTGTGGCAGCTACGACACCCAGGCGGAACTGATCTCGTGGGCTTCACCAACCGCGGTTTCATCCGGGCTCCCGATGACGATCAATCAGGGCTGTGGGGGAGGCGGGTTCAACCCAGGCCTTACGGCCGGGACGGAGAATCCGATCGCTGGTAGGTACTCACCGTTCACCCTTCGCGTCACCCGTAACGACGGCGAACAGAACATCGCCCGCGTTTCCGCGACGCTTCCGGAGGGCTTGCTTGCCAAGCTTGCAGGCGTTCCGCTCTGTGCTGACGCCCAGGCAGCGACGGGCGACTGTCCCGCCAGCTCGCAGGTCGGAACGACGACTACCGGGGTCGGGGCCGGCCCGCAGCCCCTGTACATCCCGCAGCCGGGCAAGGCCCCGACGGCTGTATACCTCGCGGGGCCCTACCGGGGGGCGCCGTACAGCTTGGTGGTCAAGGTGCCGGCGCAGGCTGGGCCCTTCGATCTCGGCACGATCGCCGTTCGGGTTGCACTCGAAGTTGACGCCTTTACGGCCAAGGTGACGGCTGCGTCCGACCCCTTGCCGCAGATCCTGGAAGGGATTCCCGTCGCGTATAGGGACGTGCGGGTCAAGGTCGACCGCCCGAACTTCACCATTAATCCAACTAGTTGCGAACCGTTGAAGGTGACGACTACCGTGACCTCAGCCATAGACACCACTGCCACTCCAAATCAGCGGTTCCAGATTGCTGGCTGTGAAACTCTCGGGTTCAAGCCGGATCTGAAGCTGAGCCTCAAAGGTGCAACCAAGCGTGCAGGCCATCCGGCCTTGAAAGCAGTGGTGACTTACCCGAAACAGGGAGCCTACGCAAACATTGCGCGCGCTCAGGTAGGGCTGCCCCGTTCGGAGTTCCTGGATCAAGGCAACCTCAATAAGGTCTGCAAGCAGGCTGACCTTCGGGCGGGTACCTGTCCCAAGACGTCCATCTACGGTCATGCCAAGGCGTGGTCACCACTCCTCGACAGGCCACTCGAAGGTCCTGTCTATCTTGGCGTCGGTTTTGGCTACAAGTTGCCCGCACTCATCGCGGATCTGAATGGACAGGTCAGGATCCTTCTCAAAGGCAAAGTGGACACGACGAAGCAGAACGGACTGCGAAACACCTTTGAAGCCGTCCCGGACGCCCCGGTCTCGAGGTTCGTCCTCGAAATGAAAGGCGGTAAGAAGTACGGGTTGCTCGAAAATTCGGAAAACATCTGCCGCAAACCGCAGCATGCGAGTGCGCTCTTCGACGCGCAGAACGGCAAGTCCCTGCATCTGCAGCCGAAGATCAGCAATAGCTGCCGCAGCAAAGGTAAGGCGACGCGCGGTAAGAACGGGCAGCACCCAAGAGGTTGAGCAGGGAAGCTGTACGCAACAACGAAGAAGTCATCGCCTCGAGCTCCACTCCTAGGGGACGGAGGTCCGTAGCGAATGATCGCTGGCCTCGTCTATTGCGGCCTCGAGTTTCGGTTCCAGGTAGATCGACCAGATCGCCTGTGGCCCCTCAAATCGGTAAGGGTATGTTCGGATCCGGCGTTGATGGCGCCGCCGTGATCTCGCCGAACTCAAAAGCCGCTGGCCAATTGTCTACCCAGTATTTGTTATTTGGTCGGTCAAGACCTTGACAGCGCTCGGTACGGGTCCAGTATAGTTAAGAAGCTTCAGTGGCTGGTTTCGGGCTTGTCGCTGAAGACTGGATGGAGAAGACGAGCCGATATGTCTTGTCGGCTTGGGACAGGGAATATGGGCTGCGGCATCAGCTGCCGTCCTTGAGGGTGAGTTCGGGAGAAATGGCCAGGCAAGCAGTGCAGGCATCGGCGAGTTCTATCGCCTCATGTTGGCCTGCGGTACATCTCCGGCCGACGGTCCCTTCTTGCTATTCGCTGGCCTTGGCTGTCCTTTCGTCCAGGGACTTACATGCCAACCCGACCACTAGTAAGGAGCTATTCAAAGATGCGAAAGCAGAGGAAGGTTGCCGCAAGGCTATCCATGGCGGTGCTCGCTGTTGGACTCGCCGCACTTGGGTTTGCTGGCAGCGCTTCGGCGCACACCGGCGAATGGGCGGTGTTCAACAACTGTCCATCAACGAATCCATCGGCGTTCAAGTGTCTCCATTCAGTTACGAATGGCGGCACCGTGAAGCTGGGTAAAAAGGTCGTGCCTATTGTCAACCCAGTCACCGTTCAGGGCGGCTTAACCGAAGAAGCCTTCGAAGGCCCGGAAGAAGGGTTCGCACGGATGATTGCCGCCACCAACGGGGAAACCCTTTCGAAAACTCCGCAGCCCGTGCCGGGTGGCCTTGCCGGATTGGTGAATTGCCCCGAAATTAGCAATTTCCTAGTCCGCCTAGGATGCGAAGCGATATTCGAAAACGGCCTCACGGGCGTCAACGCAACCCTTGAACTCGCGAAGCCGGCCAGCGAAATCAAATTGAGTCAGAACAATTTGGCGTTCGAAAGCGGGACGGCTCTCCTGCTGCCAGTGAAAGTCCACCTTGAAAACCCGCTGCTGGGCAGCGGCTGCTACATCGGCTCGAGCAGCTCGCCGCTGATCTGGAATCTGACCACTGGGACCACCACTCCGCCCGCCGGGGTGACCCCCCTCACGGGTAAAGGTGGCACCCTGTCGTTCACCGAAAAATCCCAGATCGCCCACATCACCGGAAGCAGCCTCGTGGAAAATAACTGGGCGGCGCCCGGCGCCTCCGGTTGCGGCGGCTTCGGGGTCGAACTGATCCTGAACCCGATCCTCAACAGCCAAGTCGGCGTTCCGTCGGCCGCTGGCGTGAACGAAGCGAAGCTCGAAAAAGTCAACACCGACCTCGCGTTGGCCGAACAGGTCAACAAACACTAGGACGAAGGCAAGGGACGGTCGCGTACTTACGTCCCGTTGTATTGAGGGCACCGCTGCGAGCGCAGCGGTGCCCTTTCTTTGGTATCCCGACACCGGGCTAGAACCCGGCGGGGTGCCGCACCGCGAACTTCGGGAGGATGCTCGATTCCGGGGCGGCCATCTTCCAGCGTGGGCCGCTGACGTGTTCGGGGTTGTTGCGGGTGTCGAAGCGGAGGCCGGCGACGACCATGAAGACGTGTTCGGCGTTGGCGTAGATGGTGATCCATCTGCCGGGGCCGGGGTCGCCGTAGTGGGCTAGTTGGCCGCTTACTTGGGTGTAGCCGAGGAGGCCGGCGCCGTGGAGGGCGTAGGAGACGGCTCCTGAGCAGTCGTAGCCCTTGGCGGTGAAGCTGGCGTGGCCGCCGCCCCATATGTAGGGGGTGTCGTCGATTTCGTTGGCGGCGGCGATGACTCGTCTGACCACGGGCGGGGCGCCGGGGGGCGGGATCGCTTCGCCTTCGACCAGGGTCGCTCCGCAGTTGGAGGCGGTGCGCTGGAGCGAGCTCGGAGCTGGTTCGCAGCCCGCGCCCCAGGGGACTTCCGGAGCCGAGGAGGGAGAATCCGCCGCGCCTGCCGTCGCCGGCATGGAGAGGGCCGCTCCCACGGCCGCGGTGGCGAGGAGCGAGATGGTTCGCCGCGTCACGCCAGGAAGGGTAGGGGAGAGGTCACTCTTTCGCCGGCGATGCGGCCGGATGAACTAATCGGTCCTAGGCGATGCCGGTCGGCCGGCGCCAGGTCGCGCTGCCGGCGATCTCCTCGAAGCCGAGGTGCTGGAGGTTCCTCACCGCTCCCGCGCTCGCGGGATGGATATCGCAGACCTCCGCCACGGCGATGTCGCATCCGTGCGTCCTCGCGTCGATGAGGCGCCTCTCGAGCAGGGCGGTCTGGCAGCCGTGGCGTCTTGCGTCGGGCAGGGTCGCTTCGAGGCCGAGGAGCGCCACCCTGCCGAGGACGAACATCGCTCCGCACGCCACCTCCTGGCCGCCGAGACTCGCTCGGTAGCAGTGCCAGCCCTCGCGGGTCGGCAGTCCCAACATGAGGATCGTCGCCAGGCTCGAGAGGCCGAGGA
The DNA here is from genome assembly GCA_050697015.1 of Solirubrobacterales bacterium. Lineage (GTDB taxonomy): Bacteria > Actinomycetota > Thermoleophilia > Solirubrobacterales > 70-9 > VAYN01. The sequence goes on along the minus strand of JBOGYZ010000201.1, from coordinate 1,784 downwards.
CCTCGCCGTAGATGTGGCTCATCCCTTCGGTCTCGAGCGGGCCGAGCTCGGAGATCTCCAAGGGGCTCGGGACGAACGCCCTCTCCTCTGTCCCGGGATGGACGAAGCGGCGGACCAGCGGGCCCGGTTCGTAGCCGCGGGACTTGAGCCAGTCCTCCGCCGCCTCGGTGCCGGGACGGTCGGAAGAAGCCGAGACGAGATAGTCGACCTCGCGGGAGCGCACCCATTCGATCGCCGCGGCAAGGTCGCCCTGGTCGACGGCGCCCGCCTCTGCCGCGCCCTGGACGAGGTTCATCAGGCTGACGTCAGGAAGATCGCCGAAGACGGTCGCGAGCACCGGGCCGAAACGGCGATGGCGGACTTCCGCCTCCTCGACGGCGTCTTTGGGCGCGGATCGCCACAGGTCCTCTCTGAATCGGAGCTCGGCCGCGGCGATCGCCGCTCCGTCGTAGCTGCAGGTGCCTCCCACCTGGCGTCCTTCCCCTTGGCCCGTCCGACCACTATAGGAAGGAGGAACTTGCGCATCAAGGCACCTTTTGAGTATTGGCCGAAGGCCCGAGCGCCTTTTGGGTACCGCCGGTGCAGGCACGAGAAAGGGCGGCCCGGAGGCCGCCCTTTCCTTGCTGCGCTCTCGTCAGGAGAGCTTTGCCTTGAAGCTCAGCCCTTCGGCGTGCAGGCGCGGATGATTTCCGTTTCCGCCTTGGTCCCGTCTTCGAATTTGCCGGTGACGTGGACTTTCAGCTTGCCGTCCTGGCAGGTCGAGCTGATCGGGTTATGGCCCGCCACGTTCTTTTTGATGTTCAGGTTGAACTTGGTGATCGAGCCGCTGCCGCCGGTGATCTGCGGGATCTTGGCGACCGCGAGGGTGCCGAAGCGACCGTGCTTGTGCTTGGTGATGGTCACCGTGGTGACGATCGCGCCGGAGATCGGGTTGGCGAAGTAGGCGTGGATGAACATCGTCGCCTTGCCGCCCTTTTCGCCACCGTTGAACACCAGGATCTTCGAGTTCACGTTGATCGGCTTCTGTTCGGCGAAAGCCACCTGGGCGGTCGCCTGACCTTCACCGATCAGCGCCGACTTGCAGGCCTTCAGCGCGGCCGTGGTGTCGGTCGCCTGCAGCTGGCCCGATTTACAGGTCGGGATGCCCTTGAGGTGAACTTCGCCGGCTTTGTCGGCTTCCAAGATCACTTCGCGGACCGCCGGCGGATGGGACCCGTCGGCCTCTTTGACTTCGCCGGACGCTTTGAGTTCGATCGGCGTCTGCTTGGACTTCGACAGCGCCTTCGGGCTGAAGCCGCCGTTTGCCGTCAGTTCGAGGTTGCCGACTTTGACCGTCACCGGGGTTTCGCCGCCCGCGGCGGTCGCGATCCCGACTGCCGAGACGGCGATCAGGGCCCCCAAGGCGAGGACTATCAGCACGTGTTTGCGCATATCCCTATATCTCTCCTTTGTGCGGCCGACCCATCGGGGGCCACGGCCGTCGAAACGTTGCGTCAAACCATGGAACGGTTTGCGCGCGGGTCAACCTATACCACCCGTTCGCACCTTATAAACCCGTCGATCGGCCGAAAGAAGCGGTCCGGCGATCCGCTTTCGGTACGCGAGTTATCCGGATCGGGTGCTCATCGCCAGCGTCGCCCAGAGGGCCGCGATGCTCGCCTCGGCCCGGATCGGCCGGAGCCGGATGCCCGGCGGTGTGGTCGCGCTGCAGGCCAGCGCGAGCTCCGAGATCAGCGATTCCCGGCATGTGAGTCCCGCCACGCCGGCATCGACGACCTGCTTGC
>JBOGYZ010000200.1:0-7149 GCA_050697015.1 Solirubrobacterales bacterium | reverse complement strand
AAGCATTCTTCCCCTGGCCCTGCCGAGCCGGGTCGATTCAGACATGTATTACCTCCAAAATTGCGTTTGTCGCCCCCTGCTGTCTCCCTAGGCGACTTGCGACAAGTCGATTACGGCAAGCCTATTCACGGCCTGCGACGTTTCCAACCCTGTCGCGGACCGCTGGTTGCGGTCTCCCAATATCCTCCCGGGTATGGCGACGACTCCTGACTCCTCCGCGGAGGAGGCCCACCGCACGATCGCGCCGCTCGTCGGACCCGACGACGAGCGCGTCTTCACCGACTCCGGGATCGAGATCCAGGGTCTCTACGCGGAAGGAGATGTCGCACCCGGCCTCGAGGAGCGGCTCGGCGAGCCGGGCACGCCGCCGTTCACCCGCGGCATCCACGAGGGGATGTACCGCGACCGGCTCTGGACGATGCGCCAGTACGCCGGCTTCGCCTCGCCCGAGGACACCAACGAGCGTTATCGCTACTTAATTGAGAACGGCTCGACCGGGCTCTCGATGGCCTTCGACCTGCCGACCCAGCTGGGCCGCGACTCCGACGATCCGCTCTGTTACGGCGAGGTCGGGCGGACCGGGGTCCCGATCGACACGATCGAGGACATGCGGATCTGCTTCGACCAGATCCCGCTCGACGGCGTCTCCACCTCGATGACGATCAACGCGCCCGCCGCCTGCCTGCTGCTGCTCTACGAGCTGGTCGGCGAGGAGCAGGGCGTGCCGTCCCAGAAACTGCGCGGCACGGTCCAGAACGACGTGTTGAAGGAGTACATGGCGCGCGGGAACTACATCTTCCCGCCGGAGCCGACGATGCGCCTGACCACGGACATCTTCGAGTACTGCCAGGAGAACGTGCCGAAATGGAACACGATCTCGATCTCCGGTTACCACATCCGCGAGAAGGGCTGCTCGGCAGTGCAGGAGGTCGCCTTCACGCTCTCCAACGCGATCGCCTACGTCGAAGCGGCGCTGGAGCGCGGGCTGAAGATCGACGAGTTCGCCCCGCGCCTCGCCTTCTTCTTCAACTGTCACAACAACGTGTTCCAAGAGATCGCCAAGTTCCGCGCCGTGCGACGGATGTGGGCCAAAATCGTCAAGGAGCGGTTCGGCGCCGAGAACCCGAAATCGATGCAGATCCGCTTTCACACGCAGACCGGCGGGGTGACGCTGCAGGCGCAGCAGCCCGAGGTCAACATCGTGCGGGTGGCGCTGCAGGGCTTCGCCGCGGTCGCCGGCGGCACCCAGTCGCTGCATACCAACGGCTTCGACGAGGCACTGGCGCTGCCGACCGAGCGCTCCGCCCGGATCGCGCTGCGGACCCAGCAGGTGCTGGCCTACGAGTCCGGCGTCGCCGACACGGTCGACCCCTTCGCGGGCTCCTACTTCATCGAGTCGCTGACCGATGAGGTCGAGGAGCGCTCCTGGGAGCTGATGGGCAAAGTCGAAGAGCTCGGCGGCTCGGTCGAGGCGCTGGAGTTCATGCAGCGTGAGATCGAGGAGTCCGCGCACAGCTACCACGAGCGCCAGCGCTCCGGCCAGGACGTCATCGTCGGCGTCAACAAATTCGTTACCGACCAGGTCGACGACGTCGACATCCTCAAGGTCGACCCGGAGTCCGAGCAGCGCCAGCTCGCCCGCCTCAAGGCCTTCAAGGAGAACCGCGATCAGGCCGCCGTGGAGGCGAAGCTGGAGGGCATCCGCGACGTCGCCCGGGGCGACGGGAACCTGCTGCACCCGATCCGCGCGGCCCTCGCCGCCGACGCCTCCCTGGGCGAGGTCTGCGGCGCGATGCGCGACGTCTTTGGCGAATACAAGGGCGGCGCGTTCTTCTAGGTCGCCGCGAGGCGCGCCTCAGCTCGCCTCCAACAGTCCCTCGTCCTCAACCAGGCCGAGGTCGAGGGTGCGGTAACCGACGGACTCGAAGAGGACGACCACGCGATCGCGGTCGTAGCGCTGCACTTCGCCCGGTCCCCAGGACTGGTGGGTGACGGCGGTGCCGATCGGGAAGGGGCGCTCGGCTTCGTCGGGCTTGACCAGGCCGGCGTCGCAGTTGTCGCAGTAGAAGCACGGGACCTCGTGCTCCTCGCCGAAGTAGCTTAGGATGTGGTCGCGGCGGCAGCCCTGGGTCTCGGCGTAGGAGCGCATCATCGCGAGGCGGGTCTTGTCGAACTCGCGTCGCTCGCCGCTCTCGCGGACGCCCGACTGGACGGCGTCCTCGAGGGTCGGGCCGCCGTGCGCCCGGCGCACCTCGCCGTGGGGCTCGATCTCCAGCCAGCCCGCCTCCTCCAGGCGCCCGACCGCCTCGAGGACTTTGGAGCGCGAGAACTGGAGGCGCTCGACCAGCGCCGCCGGATCGGCCTCGCCGTCGGCCTTCTCGATCGCCCGGCCGACCGCCTCCAGCGCCTCGCCGTCGATTCCCGCCCCGCCACCGAGGAAGCGGCGGATCGCTTCGTCCTCGGGGCGGTAGAAGAGAACCGCCTCGCCGGGCTCGCCATCGCGTCCCGCGCGTCCCACCTCCTGGTAGTAGGAGTCGATCGAGTCCGACGGCCCGGCGTGGAAGACGAAGCGCACGTTCGGCTTGTCGATCCCCATGCCGAAGGCGGTGGTGGCGACGATCACGTCGACGTCGTCGTCCATGAAGCGGTCCTGCAGCTCGCCGCGGTGCTTCGCCGGTAGCCCCGCGTGGTACGCCTCGGCCTTGACGCCCGCCGCCTGGAGGGCCTCGGCGAGGTCCTCGCTTGCCTTCCGCGTGGCGATGTAGACGATGCCGGGCTCGGGGCCGTCCGCGACCGCCTCGACCAGCGCCTCCTCTTTGCCCTTCGCGTCGGAGAAGCGGCGCACCGCGAAGTGGAGGTTGGGACGATCGAAGCCGCGGATCACCTGCGCGGGGTCCTTCATCCCGAGGCGCTCGACGATCTCGCGGCGGACCGGGGGAGAGGCGGTCGCGGTCAGCGCCAGGATCGTGGGACGGCCGAGGCGCTCGGCGAAGGCGCCCAGCTGCAGGTAATCGGGGCGGAAGTCGTGCCCCCACTCGCTGATGCAGTGGGCCTCGTCGACGACCAGCAGCGACGGCTCGGTCGCGGCCAGCTCCGCCAGCACCTCCGGTTTGGCGAGCTGCTCCGGCGCGAGCAGGACGAACTCGTGCTCGCCGCGCTCCAGCGCCTCGATCAGCTCGTGGCGCTTACGCTCCGAGACGGTCGAGTTCAGCTCGGCGGCCTCGCCGTCGCCGATGCGATCCTCGATCGCCTCGACCTGGTCGCGCTGCAGGGCGATCAGCGGCGAGACGACGATCGTCGGCTTGCCGAGCAGCTCGCCGGAGAGCTGGTAGATCGCCGACTTGCCGTACCCGGTCGACATCACCGCGAGGGTGTCGCGTCCCGCGAGGATCGCTTCGATCGCCTCGAGCTGGCCGCGGTGGAGCTCCTCGATCCCCAGCTTCTCTTTCGCCAGACCTTCGATCCGTGCCGCGCCGCTCATCGCCTCACCGTACCCAGCCATCGGCGCGACGACGTCGAGCTCGGCGTGGCGCCTCCTTGAACGTTCCCGCCCAAATGGGAGGGTCGGCAGGAACCGCGCGGAAATGGCAGAAATCGGGGCAGATGATTGAGGCGTCAAGGACCTTGATGAAGTCGGAGCCGGAGCTCGCCGAGCTGATCGCCGAAGCCGAAGGGGTCGAGGTGACGATGGCCGAAAAAGGCTTCGGCACGCGGGTCCACGTGCGCGCGGACGAGGAGACCGGCATCGAGCAGGCCGATCTGGAGGACTTCCTCGACCGGCTCGCGGAACCGCAGCGACGCCCCTTCAGCTGAGAACTTCCACCACAGCGACAACAAAGGCCCGCCCCCCGGCGGGCCTTTTGTTTTCCGCTCCACATAGAATCGCCCGCGCCCCCTTCGGCCACCTGTTCGGCCATCCCCGTATGTCGCCCGATATCCGCGAGAAAAACCCGGTCACCCACGAGGAGAAGCTTGCCTACCTGCGCGAACTGCGCGAGGCGGCGGTCCATTCGGCTTCCGAGGAAGCGGTCGAGAAGCAGCACGCTCGCGGCAAGCTGACCGCGCGCGAGCGCATCGACCTGCTGCTCGACCCGGGCTCCTTCGAGGAGCTCGACACCTTCGTGCGGCACCGCACCTACGACTTCGAGATGCAGAAGAAACGGCCCTGGGGCGACGCGGTCGTCACCGGCCACGGGAAGATCGAAGGTCGCACCGTCTTCGTCTTCTCCCAGGACTTCACCGTGTTCGGCGGCAGCCTCGGCGAGGTCATGGCGGAGAAGATGTGCAAGGTCATGGATATGGCCGCCGAGGTGGGTGCCCCCGTCGTCGGCATCAACGACTCCGGCGGCGCGCGGATCCAGGAGGGCGTCGTCTCGCTCGGCGCCTACGGCGACGTCTTCGCGCGGAACGTCAAATGCTCCGGTGTGATCCCACAGATCAGCCTGATCATGGGTCCCTGCGCGGGCGGCGCGGTCTACTCGCCGGCGATGACCGACTTCATCTTCATGGTCAAAGAGACCAGCCACATGTTCATCACCGGCCCGGAAGTGATCAAAACCGTGACCGGCGAGGAAGTCGAGTTCGAGGCGCTGGGCGGCGCGATGTCGCACAACTCGAAGTCGGGTGTCGCGCACTTTGCCTCCGAGAGCGAGGAGAGCTGCCTCGAGGACGCCCGCTACCTGCTGAGCTTCCTGCCTTCGAACAACCTTGAGCTGCCGCCGCGCTTCGAGCCGAGCGACGACCCGGAGCGCGAAGACGACGACCTCGACACGGTCGTCCCCGACGATCCGTCGAAGCCCTACGACATGCGCGAGGTGATCAAGCGGATCGTCGACGACGAGGAGTTCTTCGAGGTCCACGAGCACTTCGCCAAAAACATCATCTGCGGCTTCTCCCGCCTCGACGGCTATCCGGTCGGGATCGTCGGCAATCAGCCCGCCTTCCTGGCCGGCGTGCTCGACATCGAGGCCTCCGAGAAGGCGGCCCGCTTCGTCCGCACCTGCGACTGCTACAACGTCCCGATCCTCACCTTCACCGATGTCCCCGGCTTCCTGCCCGGCACCGATCAGGAGTGGAACGGGATCATCCGCCACGGCGCCAAGCTCCTCTACGCCTACACCGAGGCGACCGTGCCGAAGCTCACCGTCGTCACCCGCAAGGCCTACGGCGGCGCCTACGACGTGATGGCCTCCAAGCACATGCTCGCGGACTTCAACTACGCCTGGCCGACCGCCGAGGTCGCCGTGATGGGCCCCGAGGGCGCCGTCAACATCATCTACCGCAAAGACATCGCCGGCTCGCCGACCCCCGACGAGCGGCGCCAGAAGCTGATCGACGACTACAAAGCCCACTTCGCCAACCCTTACGCGGCAGCGGAGCGCGGCTACATCGACGACGTCATCGAGCCCCGCCAGACCCGCCCGAAGCTGATCAAGGCCCTGCGCATGCTCCAGTCCAAGCGCGTCCCCCAGCCGAAGCGCAAGCACGGCAACATCCCGCTCTAAGCGGGACTTCGGCGAGCTCCGAGGCCTCCCAGGGGGGAGAGATCCCGCCAGCTGTTCCTTATGGACCTGTGGCGTCCAAAAGGAACAGCCAACAGGCATGGACCTGGCACGCGGTGGGGGTACTCGCGTCGGAACAGCAGGGGATCGTGTCGCGGGATCAGCTCCGGGGGTTGGGACTCGGCGATCGCGCGATCTCCCACGCGCTGGATCGGGGGTGGCTGCGGCTCGTGTTCCACGGCGTCTTCGCGGTCGGGCATGGGCATCTGACGGTCAACGCCCGGCTGCTGGCGGCGACTCTGGCTTGTGGAGAAGGGAGTGTCGTATCGCATGGGACCGCGGCCTGGCTGCTCGGGCTAGGGCCGTGGCGGCCGAAGGAAGTCGACGTGATCGCGCCGGTCGAAGCGGGGAGGAAGATCGCGGGCATCCGGAGGCGGTTCGTGCCGCCGCCGGTGGGCGCGGAAGTGTGGCGGCGCCACGGAGTGCTGCTGACGAGTCCGGCACGGACGATCGTCGACTGCGCCGGGATCCTCGATGCTCGCGGCGTCGGGGAACTCATCGAGCAGGCGTCGGTGGAGGTCCTGCTCGACGTCGTCGCGATCGACCGGGTGCTCGACGGGCCGAAGCGCCGCGGGACGCGCAAGCTGCTCCGGGCGGTTGCTCCCTGGCGGCGCTACCGGCGCGGGATCAAGATCCGCAGCCGCATGGAGGCCAAGCTGCTGCCCCTCCTGACCGAAGCAGCGCTGCCGATCCCGCAGACGAACGCGAAGCTGCGCCTCGGCGGCAAGGTCTACGAGGTCGACTTCCTCTGGCGGGAGCAGAAGCTCGTGGTCGAAACGGACGGCGGGCGCTTTCACGACAACCCGGCGGCTGGAGCCCGGGACAGCAATCGCAATCACGCGCTCGCGGATGGCGGCTACCACCTACCGCGGCTCGGCTGGGAGGACCTGCGCGACCGGCCGGATCAGACGATGGCCGAGATCGCCCGGCTGCTGCGCTAGAGGCCCGCGTCGGGGTGACCTCAAACGCGAGTGGCCAGATGACGAGCAAGGCAATGTCCACGCGGGAACCCTCGCTTATCGATGCCGTTAGTGTGGGCGCGATCGCGAGCGATCGCCTCGCGGAGGTTCCGGGCGAGGCGACGTTCTTTGATGAGCGCCCAGGGGCCCCCAGGATGAAGGTCACGCCGAAGGCGATGAAGACGACCGAGTCGGCGACCAGGCCACCGGCGATCAGGGCGACGCCGAGGGGGAGGCGGATCGCGTAGATCAGGGCATTGGGACGACGACGGCGGGTCGTCGCCTTCGACCCGCAAGACCATGACGAAGGCGCCCAGGACGATCAGGGCGAGGGCGATGTCCGGGAGGTCGTGGAGCAACGACCGTGCAGGCTAGTGGGCAGCGGTGGCCTCGGCCTCGGCGATCGTCGCCGGGGCCGCCGTGGTGCCGCCGCCCGCCGCGCCGCCGCGGCCGGGGGTGAGGCCGGCGTCGTCGCTGGAGAGGCGGTGGGCCAGGTAGACGGGGATGATCGAGAGGAGGATCAGGATGACCGCGACCGCAGGGACGATGGGGAGCTCTTTGGGACGGAAGAGGTTGCGGAAGATCCAGATCGGGAGGGTTTCTTCGCCCGCGCCGATGGTGAAGTTGGT
>JBOGYZ010000199.1:0-17545 GCA_050697015.1 Solirubrobacterales bacterium | reverse complement strand
CTCCGGACCCGCCGGCGCGCCCGGCGCGGTCGTGGGCGCGCTGCCGAGCGGCGCGACGGTCGTCGGCGCATACTGGACCGAAGATGAAATCAGCAGCGTGGTGTCGTTCGGGTACCGGGTCTCGCAGCCGCTGGCCTTCCGCGTCGCGAGTGCCTCGACCGCGGCTCAATGCCCGGGAACGCTGCAGGACCCGAAGGCGGCGCCTGGATACTTCTGCGTCTACCAGCAGGCATTGAGCAACGCGAGCGGCTCATCGATGACCTCGCGAGACCCCGAGAAATCCTCTGACGGCGAATCCGGCCACACGGGCGCAGTGCTCTACCTCTACAACGGAGCCACCCTCAGTTACGGCACCTGGGCCGCGACCGCGCCGTAAGCGCCGCTGGCCGTGGAACTACCCATCAACGGGGAGGGCTACCAGCGGATGAGGTGGCCGCGGACGGTGAGGCGCGCGGGGGGACGGAGGGTTCCGAGGGGGCTGTAGATCATGCCGAGCTTGCGCTGGTCGACCTCGGCGCTCGCCTTGATCTCGAACTCCTCGCCGACCGGTCGCACCGTCGCCGTGACGTCGAGCGGCGCGCTCCCGCCGCCGGCGCGCAGCGTGCCGGGGACGTGGAGCGTCTCGCCGTCGAGCGCCGCCGACTCCGACTCGAAGCGCACCTGCGGGTGCTCCTCGGCGTCGAAGAACGCGGCCGAGCGCAAATGCGCGTCGCGCCTGGCGTTGCCGGTATCGATGCTGCCCGCCTCGATCTTCAGCTCGATCGCCGGGCGGGCGTCCATGTCGAGGGTCCCTCCGTAGCTCGTGAAGCCGCCCTTCACGGTCCCGATCTTCCCGAAGAGCAGCGGTACGCGGAACTCGACGCTGCTGCGGGTCGGATCGAGGATCCAGGTTCCGCGCGCCAGCTCGCTCGCCGGTCCGGTGGCGGTGGTGGTGTCGAAGTACATAAGCCTGCGCATTCCTTTCGCTTGTCGGTCACATCGCCCGCTCGTCGCGGGTCTGTTGCAATGACACGACGCGAAAGGGGTTTGTGACCGATGACTGATGGTGACCTGATCGTCAATGCGTTCGAGGAGCAGCGGCCGCACCTGCGGGCGGTCGCCTACCGGATGCTGGGATCAACCGGCGAGGCCGACGACGCGGTGCAGGAGGCGTGGCTGCGGCTGAGCCGCTCCGACGCCGCCGAGATCGAGAACCTCGGCGGCTGGCTGACCACGGTGGTGGCGCGGATCTGCCTGAACATGCTGCGTTCGCGCAACTCGCGCCGCGAGCTGCCGCTCGACATCCACGTGCCGGACCCGATCGTCGACCCGATCGACGGCACCGACCCCGAGCACGAGGCGCTCCTCGCCGACTCGGTCGGGATCGCGATGCTGATGGTGCTGGAAACGCTGAACCCGGCGGAGCGGCTCGCCTTCGTCCTCCACGACATGTTCGGCGTGCCCTTCGAGGAGATCGCGCCGATCGTCGACCGCACCCCCGACGCCGCCCGCCAGCTCGCCAGCCGTGGCCGCCGCCGCCTGCGCGCGGCCGACCCGGTCGCCGAACCGGACTTCGAGGAGCAGCGCGAGGTGGTCGAGGCGTTCGTCGCCGCCGCCCGCGAAGGCGACTTCGACCGGCTCGTCAACGTCCTCCACCCCGACGTGGTGCTGCGCGCCGACTTCGGTCCCGACCGCGACGCCACCGAAGTCCGCGGCGCCGAGGCGGTCATCGCCCAGGCCCGGACCTTCGCCGCGATGGGCGCCCGCGGCCACCTCGTGCGGGTCAACGGCGGGGTCGGCACGGTCGCCTTCCTCGACGGCGACCTCTTCTCGGTCGGCGCGATGCGGGTCCGCGAGGGCCGAATCGTCGAGGTCGACTTCCTCTCCGACCCGGCCCGCCTGGCGGCGCTCGACCTCAGCTGGCTCAGCGCCTGACCTGGACCGCCACGACGGGGAGGGTCGCCAGCGGGATCTCGCAGTTCGACGAGAAGCCCTGCGACTCGATTCCCAGCGCCACGTTGTTGCGGGTGGAGAAGTTCGAGAAGGCGATGTAGGCGGTCAGCTCGATCATCCCGGCCTCACCGAGCGCGCCGAGGAGCCTCGCCGAAAGCTCGTCGGTGACGGTGAGCGGCGTCGAGGACATCGCCTCGGCGTACTCCATGACGTCGCGCTCGAGCGGGGTGAAGACATCGGCCTCGCGCCAGCGCGGCACCTGGCTCGCCTTCTTCGGGTCCAACTCTTGATTCAGTGCGGTGAAGTAGCCGATGTCGAGACACCAACTGCACCCGACGTAGGCGGCGACGGCCATGTGGGCGAACGACTTCAGGCCAGGGTCGACGGCCGGCCAGGTGTCGGCCTTCATGCCGAACTCGAGCGCCGCCTCCATCACCGGCGGGTTGTGCCAGCCGACCTCGAGCGGCTCCGGCAGATGGCCGCCGAAGAGCGCCAGTTTATCCTCGTCGAAGCCGGTCATCTCTGCCTTGGGGACGCGCAATGCCATGAGTTCCTCCTTGAGAAGATCCTGTTGGTGACGGGTTCTTCCTGGAGGACACTCGCGGGCCCGCGAGTGTGACCGCAGGCCCGCGCCGACCTCAGCGGCTCGCCGCGCGGAGGGCTTTCAGCGCCTCGACGTAGATCTCCGAGAAGCTAGGGAAGGGCTGGATCGTGTCGACCAGGACGTCGAGCGGGACGCGCGCGCGGATCGCCAGGGTCGCCTGTTGGAGCCACTCCCCCGCCTCCGGGCCGAGGGCGTGGGCGCCGACGATCCGCTCCCCGTCGCCGAGCAGCGTCAGGTAGCCGTGCTGCTTGTCCCAGGCGTGGGTGTAGGTCGCGGTCTTGGCGACCCCCGAGAGCTTCGTGGTGCCGCTGAACTCGGCCTCGTTCGCGCCCACCGCGCCCGCCTGCGGGTCGGTGTAGGTGACGCGCGGGACCGCGTCGTAGTTGACCGGCCGGTCCTCGCCGAGGATGTTCGAGGCGACGACCTCGCCCTCGTACTTGCCGACGTGGGTCAGCGGCCAGGCGCCGTTGACGTCGCCGATCGCCCAGAGGCGATCCGCCACCCGCAGGTGGTCGTCGACCATGACGCCGTGCGGGTCGGCCTCGACCCCGACCGTCTCCAGGCCGATACCCTCGACCCGGGGACGGCGGCCGGTGGCGACGAGTATCCGGTCGCCGCGCAGCTCGCGGCCGTCGTCCAGCTCCATCACATAGTCATCGCCGTCACGCCGCGCGCTCGTCACTTTCACCCCGAGCACCAGCTCGATCCCTTCGGCGCGCAGTTCCTCGCCGAGCGCTTCGCCGAGCGGCGCCGGTTCGCGGGCGAGCACGTGCGGGGCACCGTCGATCACCGTCGCGCTCCCGCCGAGCCGGTTCACGACCTGGGACAGCTCCACCCCGGCCGGGCCGCCTCCCAGGACCAGCAGGTGTCGCGGTACCGCCTTCATGCTGGTCGCCTCGCGCGTCCCCCAGACGCCGTCGAGCTCCCGCAGCCCCGGCACCGGCGGCATGAACGGCGCCGCGCCGTTGGCCAGCACCACGTTGGCGGCGGTATAGGTCTTGCCGTCGACCTCGACCGCCCCGGTCCCGGCGAGCCGCCCGCTTCCCCGGATCAACGCGATGTCGTTGTCGGCCAGCCACTTTTCCTGGCTCGTGTCCTTCCATTTGCTGACCATGTAGTCGCGCCAGGCGAGCGCCGCCTCGACGTCGACCTCGGCGCTCGCCGCCGCCTGCCGCGCGCCCGCGACCGCCTCGCCGGGGCGCAGCAGGGACTTCGACGGGATGCAGGCCCAGTAGGAGCACTCGCCGCCGACCAGCTCGCGCTCGACGACCGCGACCCGCAGGCCGCCCGCCCGCAGCGCGCCCGCGCAGTGCTCGCCGGGAGAGCCGCCGCCGAGGACGATGACGTCGTAGTCGTAGTCGTCGTCGTACTCGCCCCCGGCGCCCGGCCCGCCCGCGGCACTCACTGCGGCAGCTCCTCGCCGGCCGCCTCGCGCACCATGTACTCGGCGTACCAGTCGGGCCAGTTCGCGTCCTCTTCGCCGATCCGCTTCTCGTGCTCGCCGTGCGCGGCGGCGGCGCGCCGCAGCGCCTCCGCCAGCTCCGGGGCCGATTTGTAGGTCGTCGCCATCTCGCTCTCCTCTTCTCGGCCCGGACCGCTTAGCGGCCCGGCGCCCGCGTGTTGATTTCCTGCAGCAGCCAGCCGTTGCCGTCGGGATCGCTGAACGACGCGAACGAGCCGTAATCGGCGTTCTCCGGCGCCGGCCCGATGCTCCGGTTGGCGTTGCCGATGTGATGGAAGATCCCGCCCGCGTCGTGGAAGACCTCGGAGACCTCGACCCCGCGCCCGATCAGGTCCTCCCGCGCCGCCGCGATGTCGGTGACGGTCAGCTGCATCCCGTCATATGACCCCGGCTCGGCCGCGGTCAACCCTTCCCCGAAGATGATCGAGCACTCCGACCCCGGCGGCGTGAACTGCACCACCCGGAACCCCTCCTCCTCGCCGACGTAGTCGATGTCCATCCGCCAGCCAAGCCCTTCGTAGAACGCTTTGGCCCGATCCACGTCGGACACCGGCAACAGGACAACCTCGAGCTTCATCTGCGTCATCCCAACTCTCCTAGGTCGCGTGCGCTTGGCGCCTACGACACTAAGCCGGGATCAGCGGAACGCAAGCCTCCACGAGACCACCGACCAGCTCACAGACGCCGCCGACCACCACGAGCGCTATCGCCGCAGCGATTAGGTTCTTCCGGGAAGAGAAATCCTCCGACACTTTGGCCAGTTTGTCCTGGAAGATTTCTTTGTTCCGCAGTTCCGCCTCTTTCTCGGCCGAAAGAGTGATCGCGTGCATCTGCTCGAGCTCCTGGCGCGCCGACACGAGAGTCTCCTCTCCCTCTGGAACTCCGACCGCTCGTAGCCGCGCATCGGCCTCCGCGGAAAGGTTGTCCGCCGTCTCGGTCGCCGGTTTCGTGCGGAGACCGATCACCTCCAAGCCCGTGAGCCAATCGAGGACTTCATAGATCTTGACGGTCTGGCGCTGCGAGCTGAAGGCATCCAGCGAGATGAACAGCGTCGCGAAGATCTCCAAGGAGAGACCGATCGCGACCAGCAACTTGCCTCCTGACATTCGAGTTCCCTCTCCTTAGCTGTTCAGAGGGAAGGCTTCCGTACTCTGCTGCCCCTCAGAAGACCCATCACAGAACTCGACCCGCCGGCATTGTCGCTTCTTGCTGACCATTATCCGGGAGCTCTCGCCGTGAGCTAACAACTACAGAAAACTTCCAATAATCTTGGTGTAAGTGTAGGTCAGTCCCGTGTGAACATCTAAACCCGCACCGATCCCGAGAAACGGGGCGATGGTGTAGCGCATGGCACCGCAGGAGTCTCGGCTCTCCGATAGATCCAACCCACCCGCGAGGCCAGCCCCGCCACCGCCACCCTGAGTTGCCGCAAGACTCCCGCCACTATGAGTGTCCACATTGTTGGACACATATGGGGATATTCCGATCGAAGCTCCTGCTCCGGTACTTGCACCGGCGGTCCCCGAATAGCTGAAAGCGTCGTAGCCACCGTCGACGCCGGCGCAGACACTGCCTGACACATAGCCGTAAAATCCACCTGACGCGGCGATGCAACCGCCCACGTTATGGGTCGCAAAAAAGTGGTACGCACCCACGTCGATCCAGGCTTGGCCGATCGTGTTTGACAGGCTGAATGCTCCCAAGGGGTCGGAGTTGTCGACCGGATCGTCGCGCCCATAGCCGTGGCGAGCGAGACTGATCGTAAAAAGCGGGTCTGGAGTCACGAACTGTCCCGTCCCGGCGTCGTAGTACCGCGCCCTCAGGTACTGGAAGCCGGTTTCGGCGTCGGTGAGCTGTCCGTCGAATTGCAGCTCGCTCGACGCGCTCCCCGTGTGTGTGGTGACGTTGCCCCAGGCGTCATAGTCGTAGCGACCGACGACGGCGCCGCTCGCGTCCGTGAGCAGTCGAGTGCTCCCCTGCTGGTCGGTCTGCGTGAACGTCGCGGCCCCAGCGATGATCTGCTCGATCGGCTGGCCGTTCGGCCCGTAGACGTAGCTGGTGGAGCCGGACGCGAGGAGTTCGGGCACTTCTTCGGATTGATTCCAGACCTCGTCGGTGGTCACGCCGTCGAAGGTCTTCGAGGTCCGCAGCCCGTCGCCGTCGTAGGCGTAGCTGATGCCGCCCGTCACCGCGATCAGCCGGTCTGCCTGGTCGTAGGTGAGGGAGTGGGAACCGCCGCCCGGTGGTTCTTCCCTGGTTCGATCACCGCGAGCGTTGTAGTCGAAGTGTCGGGTGACCTCACCGGCGGCCGCGAGGGCAGGCTTCGGCCCCGCTCCTGCCACGACGCCGGGCGCGGAGGACGAGCGATCCGACTGGGCCGCCGGGACCTCGGCCGCAGCGCCACGAAGGTTCGACGCGGTGCTCGCCACGGCCAGCGCGGAGGCTCGTGCGTGTCCCTTGTGATGCGCGCGCCGCATCTTGTGCACCTTCACGCATCTCTGGTGCCCTCGGACGACCCGCTTCCTGAACCCTTTCCGACACCGGAGCGCCTTTGGCGGCGCGGTCGTCGGCGGAGAGCCCGCCCCGCGGCTCGTCGTCGTACCGCCGCCGGCGGTCGGCGAACCACCGCTCCCGCCGCCTCCGCCAGATGCCGGTGGTTCGCTCGGCGGCGGCGGCCCGCCAGAATCCGGCGGTTCGCTCGACGGACCTTCCGGCACCATCCCGGGACCGGTGACCGAGGTCAGCTCATTCGCGGCGTCGAACTGCTGGGCGGATGAACCGAAGGTCGTCGGGTTGTCGGCAGCGTCATAGCCGTAGGCCGACGGGCCGGCGGCGGTGAGCTGGTCGAGTGAGTTTCGCGAGTAGGTGGTGGTCCCCGCTTCGCCGTTTTCGGACGCTTCGCTCGCCACCTGACCCAGCGGGTCGCGGCTATAGGTGAACCTCGCGAGTCGGGTCGATCCCTGGCTGTCGGCGATCGACGCGACGCGATCGGCGGCGTCGTAACCGAGCTGGGCGGTGACACCGTTCCCGTAGGACTCTTCATCCAAGTTGGAGTCGGCGTCGTAGCCGAAATGGCTGGTGTGCCCGAGCCAGTCGGTGACGCCGGTCAGGTTCCCGGCCGAGTCGAAAGTTCGGGTGACGCTCTGCCCATTGGGATAGATCAGCTTCGTCAGGTGGCCGGCGAGATCGTATTCGTAGCCGACGGTCGCCCCGGCGCCATTGGTCGCTTTCGTCATCCGGTTCAGCGAGTCGTAGCTGAACGTGCTCGTGCCCGTGCCGTCCGTCAGTTCGATGCGATTGCCGTCCTGGTCGTACTGCTCTGAGACCGAGGGCGTCGTGCCGTCCGAGTAGAAGATCGCGGCCGGCTCGTCGTCGGCGTCGTAGTAGTAGCTGGTGAGCCGCCCTTCGGCGTTGACGACCGCCGTTCGGTTGCCGTTCGGGTCGTAGCCGTAGGAGGTCGTATGGCCGTCGGGATCGGTGACCGAGATGACGCGCCCCAGCGCGTCGTAGGCATAGGTGGTGGCATGACCGGCACCATCGGTCTGCGCGGTCATGTTCCCGGCGGCATCCCAGGCGGTCTTCAGGACGCTGGCGTCGGGCCGAAGGACTTCGGTCAGCTCGTCGTCGGCGTCGTAAACCTGATGGGTGGTCTGTCCGTTGGCATCGGCGATGGTCGTCTGGTTGCCGTCGCCGTCATACCCGTAGCTCCTCGTGTGGCCGAGCTGATCGGTTTCGCTCGTCAGCTCGCCGTCGGCGTCGTAGGCGTAGGTGGTGGTGTGCGCCGCCGGATCGCCGCCGAGCATGTTTCCAGCGGGCGAGACCTTCGAGGTCAGCTCCCCGTCCGCATCGTAGGAGTAGGTGCTCTTGTTGCCGGCGGCATCGATGACCGTCGTCCGATCCCCGGCATCGTCGTAGCCGAACGTCGTGACGTGGCCATCGGGATCGGTGACGCCGGTCAGCTCACCGGGCGCCGCTTCATAGCTGTAGTTGGTTCTCGCCGTTTCGCCGGTCTGGAAATCGGGCGTTTCCTTTTCCAGCAAGTTGCCGGCCGGGTCGTAGCGGTAGGTCGTGGTGGTCCCGCGCGGATCGGTGATCGTTTGAAGTTCGTCTTCCGGGCCGTAGGAGTAGAACGTCGTACGGAACATCGGGTCGGTCGTTTCGGTCAGGTCTCCGTGCGCGTCGTAGTGACTGCGGGTGACCTGCCCGTTCGGGTCGGTGACGGCGCTGATCCCCAGCGTGATCGGGTCATAGCTGTAGCTCGTGGTCGCTTCGCTCGCGGTGCCGACCCCGCGGGTCACCGACTGCAGCTCGAGGTCGCGGTAGAGATAGCGCGTCACGTCGCCGCGGCCGTTCGTGAAGGTCGTCGCGCCGCCTTCGGCCGTGGCGGCTTCGCCTTCGTAGCGCCAGGTGCTCTCGCGTCCCATCGGATCCGTCTGGGCGGTCACCCGTCCGGATCCGTCATAGGTGTTCGAGACGACGCCACCACGTGGGTCGGTCATCGTCAGGAGCCGGTGGCTGCCGTCGTAGTCGAAGCTCCAGGCCCGCCCCATCGGGTCGGTGGCTTCCTTCAGGTTGCCGCTGCCGTCGTAGCTGAACGTCGTCGTCCGGCCCATCGGGTCGGTGATCGTGTGGATGTGGGAACCGCTGTAGGCGAAGGTCAGGCTGCGGCCCGACGGGTCGGTGACCTTTTCAAGCAGGCCGCCGATGTAGCTCAGCGTCGTCGTATTGCCGTTGCGATCGACCTCGCGCAGCAGTCTGCCCGCCGCCGAGAAGACGTAGTCGATGTGGTCCGAGAAGCGCATGAACGTGTAGGTGCCGTCTTCGTCGGCCGTGAGCGTCGCCAGTACCCGCGGTGGCGTGGTGAAGCCGCCTTCGCCATTCGACGGGAAGGTCACGGCCGAGCCGCCCTCTTCCTCGACGGTCGCGGCCCCGGTTTCGGTGTCGACGCTCAGCGACAGGCCGTAGCTGTCGCTCCAGCCGAAGCCGAGCGGGCCGTCGACCGCGGCGTTCATCGAGCTGTAGGTGCGGTTGAATTCGAGCGGCACGCCGCGTCCCGGCACCTGGACATCGGTGAATTCGTGCCAGAAGACGCCGGTGGCGCAGTTGACGGGGTGGCCTTGCGAGCAGGTCGTGTGCTTCTCGCTGCGATTCGGGGCTCCCCCTTGCTCGATCGGCGAGGGCCCACCGCTGACCACCGCGCTGGAGGTCAGCGGCTCCTCCAGCGAGAAGTAGGCGCTGCCGCCGGGGGCGATCGCGGGGCTGAAGCTGACGACGCCGCTCGTGAAGTCCGGCGAAATCTGGGCAAAGCTGGTGCCGGGTCCCTCGTATCCGGTCGGGCCGAACGGACAACCGGGGTCGGCGAGGTAGGTGCACAAGCCGTCGCCGTCGAAGCCGAAGATATACGTGTCAGAGCCGAGGGAAAGGTGGCCGAGGCTCTTGCTCGACTGGTTGAGGACGCCGACGAGCGTGTCGTCGGAACCGTCGTACGGCCCCTGGGTCGGATCGCCGAGGATCGTGATGCCGCTGTCGGTGACGTCGACCAGGATGGCGCAGCTGCCGTCGGCCCCGACGGCGGGGCACTCGGTGAACGGCGGCGAAGGCGCGGCGGCGGCAAGGGGAGAGGCGAGGGCCGCGGAATGTCCCGAACGTCGGTGCGGCGAGACGAATCCGGCGGTGACCGTCGTGACTTCTCCCGGCCTCGAGGCTTCCTCGGCAGTGTCCGACGCGCGCGCCACGACCGGCACGGCAAGCCACCACGAGATGCAGGCGGCCAACAGTAGGAGCGATGCTCGAACTGGCAAGGCGGATCCTCCCCGACTGATTCCGTACCGAGATACCGACATTCAGGAACATGAACGCGCCACAACCCGCATTCTTCCGCGGCCCCCGCCCTCACCTCCTCACCGCGGTGCCGATTCCTGGCGTCGAAACCTCGATGCGGGCGGAGGGACTTGAACCCCCACGGGCCGAAGCCCACCAGGACCTAAACCTGGCGCGTATACCAATTCCGCCACGCCCGCGTGGCACTCCGACCGGCTTAACGAGCGGTCAATTGCCGCGTCGCAGGGAGATTCTATGATCCGGGCGTGCCTGTAGGGGAGGTGAGACCGGGCTACGAGCTGTGGCGCCCGAATCGGGAGAAGCCCGCGTCGGTGACCACCAAGTGGCTGACCGTGCTGCTTTTGCTGCTGACCGCCGGGTTGGCGGCGCTGATCACGATCGGCGGCTGGGACGTGCTCGAGGGCGGGAGCGGCATGGGGATCGTCTGCGCCATCTACGCGATCCTCTACTTCTTCTTCGCCTTCCTGGTGGCGCGGTGGCGCCGCGGGATCCTGCCGCTGGCGGCCGCCCTGTCGATGATCCTGGCGATCTTCTGCGCCGTCGGCGCCGACAGCTGGTTCGCCCGCGACAAGTCGGGGTTCAGCGAAGCGGCCCTCTCGTCCTCGATGGTCGGCGTGCTGGTGATCATCCTCGCGGTGGTCCAGCTCGCCGTGATCGTCGTCGCCCTCTACGGCTTCAACCAGGCGTGGAACGTCGAGGAGGAGCGCCCGATCGGCAACGGCGAGAACTACGGCGCCGGCTCCAGCGGCGGCACCGCCCCCCAGCCCGCCTGAGTGCCGTTCAGCTGTTCCTTTTGCCGGACATGTCGGCATAAGGAACAGCTGGCGCGGGGCGTTGATGCCGGAGGAGGGACTCGAACCCTCAAGCCCGCAAGGGCAATCGATTTTGAGTCGATCGCGTATGCCAATTCCGCCACTCCGGCGCGGGACCGCGAGGAACTGTAGAACGGACTAGTCGGTGGAGACGGCCAGGTGCCGCGGGCGGGGGTGCTCCTGCGTGCTCGGTTCGCGGTCGGCACCGCGGCGGGAGCGCAGCCAGGCGAGCGCCGCGAAGCCCCAGGCGCCGACCACCAGGAGGCCGCCGAGGACGTCGCTCGGGTAGTGCCACTTGAGGACGATCACGCAGACGCCGACGATCGCGACGAGGATCCCACCCGCGAGCACGGCGGCCCGGCGATGGACGGCGGGGGTGACGAGCAGGAGAGCGACGGCGATCGAGGCGGCCGCGGTGGTGTGGCCGCTGGGGAAGGAGTTGGGCCAAGGCAGTTCGATGCCGTGTTCGAACGCCTTGTGGCGGGCGTGTTCGAGCGTCGTCTTCAGCAGCTGGGTGGTGAGGTTGGCGCCGGCGACGACGACGATCGCGGCGATCACCTCGCGCCGCCGCCCGTAGCGCAGGCCGATCGCGCAGGCCACCCCCAGGAGGACGAGCAGCGTGACCAGGTCGCCGAGATTGACCAATACCGTCGCGAGCGCGTGGATCGGCCCTTCTTCGCGCTGCAGGTGGATCAGGATCCGCAAGTCGACCCGCTGGAACGGGTCCCAGGAATAGGCCATGACGGCCAGCGGCGCGATCGCCAGAGCGCAGGCGATCGCGGCCAGAACGGCCGATTTGACGCGTGGGGCCATCCGGAAACGGTAGCGGCCGCGCCTGAGCGTGAGCCCAAGCGCCGACCGCGTCAGGCCGCGAGGGCGATGCCGTGAAAGCTGACGGCCGCGGCCGTCGCGAGCACGTACTCGTCGATCTTCAGCAGCAGACCGCCTTCGACCAGGGTCGTGATCGCCCGCACGGCGAGCTCGACATCGCCGATCCGGGCGACCACCGCCTCGATGCGCAGTTCCGAGGGGCGTTCGGTGAGGACCAGCCGCAGGATGATCGCCTGCGCCTCCCGCTCCCGCTCGGCGTCATGAACGAGCCGCAGCACCGGCCGCTCGCTCCGTTTCACCTCCGCGACGGTGTCGCGAGGCTCCATTGCGTCTATGTCATGAGTCTCTACGAACATATGTTCGAGTGTGGCAGCGGCCCCGGCGGAAAACCGGATCTGCACGAGATCCTGCGCGGGGCGGTCAGCCGTCGACGATGTCGGCGAGGGTCTTGCCGCTCACGACCGACTCCGGGGACTCGGCGACGACGTCGGAGCCGGGGCGGGCGGCGTCGTCTTTGCGCTTGATCAGGAGCCACTGGGGCTTCTCCCCCGGCCGCGTCCGCTGCAGGGCGAAGCCGCCCTCGAGCTTCTCGCCGTGCAGGACGAAGACCGCGTGGCCGCGTTCGACCGCCTCCGGCCAGGGCACCCGGCCGCCCTGCTCGTAGGTCCCCCGGTCCCAGACGATCACGCCACCCTTCCCGGCAGGCCCTTCGAAGTCGTTGTGGGACATCTCGTGGTCCTCGACCTGCACCGCCAGCCGTTTCTGCGCCGGGTCCATCGAGGGGCCTTTCGGCACCGCCCAGGAGCGCATCACCCCGTCGACCTCCAGGCGCAGATCCCAGTGGTGGGCCGTCGCCTGGTGCTCCTGGACGACGAAGACGCCGGCGCTGACGCCGCGGATCGCGAACTGCTCGTGGCCTTCGACCTTGCTCTTCTCGACCTCGACCTCAGAGACCGCGGCCCCCCGGGGCCCCTCGCCGAGCCACACCAGCAGCGCGTCGACCGCCTCGTCGGGTCCCTCGGCATGAACCACCACGGTGCCGTCGTCTTCGTTGCGCACCCAACCGAGGACGCCGAGCTCGCCCGCCCGCTTCACGGTCTCGTAGCGGAAGCCGATGCCCTGGACGCTCCCGCGCACCGTCGCCCGCACGCCCTTCCCCTTGGCTTTCGCACGACCGGCCATGGCTGGTTTCTACCCGTCTCGCGGCGCCGGAGTCGAGGCCGAGCGCAGCGCACCCGCGCTCGCGGCAACGACGAGGCCGATCGCCACCGCTTCGATCCATTCCAGCCCCTGCCCGAGCGCGACAAAGCCGACCAGCGCCGCGACCGCCGGCTCGAGGCTCATCATCACGCCGAAGACCGCGTTCGGCAGGCGGCGAAGGGCCTCGATCTCCAGTGCGTAGGGGATCGCCGAGCTGAGCAGACCGGCGCCGAAGCCGCGCGCCAGCACCTCGGCCGAGGCCATTTCCCCGCCGCCCGCGGCGATCCCGCTCGGCGCCAGCAGCAATGCCGAGATCGACATCGCCACCGCCAGTCCGCCGAGCCCCTCGGAGCGTCCACCGACCCGCGCGCTCAGCAGGATGTAGATGCCCCAGAACCCTCCGGCGACCAGCGCCAGGGCGGCGCCGAAGAGGTCGATCGAGCCGCCGCCGAAGTCCCCCGCCAGCAGCACGATGCCGATCGCCGCGAGCCCTGCCCAGATCAGATCGCGGCGCCGCCGCGAGCCGAAGATCGCGACCGCCAGCGGCCCGGTGAACTCGAGCGTGACCGCGATGCCCAGTGGCAGCCGGTCGATCGCCTCGTAGAAGCAGAAGTTCATCGCCGCCAGGGTCAGGCCGAAGAGGGCGACGTCGCGGAGGTCGGCGCGCCGCAGGTTGACCAGGTCGCGGTGGGCGACCGCCAGCAGGATCAGCGCCGCGAAGAAGCCGCGCAGGAAGACCGCGCCCGCGGGCCCGACCCGGTCGAAGAGCGTCGTCGCCAGCGCCGCCCCGCACTGGACCGAGGAGATCGAGCCGATGACCATGCCGACCGCCACCGCGGGGTTCCCACGGATGTGCCCGCCGGGCGCGCCACCGGAGGAGCGGGCACCGGTATCGGAGGTCGTCGCCATCCGATCCACGCTAGCCATTGCCGTACCGAGCCGCCGCGCCGCCGCCAGAGAAGGCACAATCACCGCCGTGCGCAGACGACCCGCCGCCATCGCCCTGCTCGCCTGCGCGGTCGCGGCCTTGATCGCCGTCACCGCCTCCGGTGCCGAAAGCGGCGCCGCGCCGATGTGCCACGGGGAGCGCGCGACGATCGTCGGGACGGACGGGGACGACACCATCATCGGCACCGAAAAATCCGACGTGATCTGGGCCGGGCCGGGCGACGACACGATCTACGGCGGCCTTGGCAACGACATCATCTGCGGCGGTTCCGGCGACGATCTGATCCACGGCGGCCGCGGCAACGACTGGCTCCTCGGCGAAGCCGGGACCGATCGCCTCTTCGGTGACCTCGGCGACGACCATGTCGGCGGCGGATCCGGCGATCAGGACGAAGTCAGCGGCGGCCTCGGCATCGACACCGTCAGCGGCGGCCCCGGCAACGAAGACCTGGTCCGCGGCGACTACGGCTACGACCGCATGGACGGCGGCCCGGGGAGCGGCGACATCGCCTCCTTCTCCACCTCCGTCGCGGGCCTCAAAGGCGCCGGCGTCTGGGTCTCGCTCCCCCAGCACAAGGCACTCGGGGACGGCCACGACCGGCTCTTCCGCTTCGAGTCGATCGAAGGCTCGGCCTTCCACGACACGCTGATCGGCGACGCCCACCCGAACGTGATCCTCGGCGGCCCCGGCAACGACACGATCAAAGGCGGCGGCGGGCGCGACACCCTGAACGGCGGCCAGGGCACCGACCACTGCCAGGGCGGGCCGACGCGGATCTCCTGCGGACCCGAAGCGCGGCCGAAGGGCTCCGCCTACATCACCCTCGACCCCGACGCGGCGGGCGGCGGCGGCCTGCAGATCGTCGGCGGCAGCGGGCCCGACAACTTCACCGTCGCCTTCGCCGAAGAAGAAGTGAAGCCGGCGGGCGCCGGCGCGACCGAAGCGGCGACCCCCACCCCCGGTCAGACCGCGTCGCCGGAAACGACGACCACCGGCGTCTTCACCGTCACGGCCGCGGCGCCGCTCGCCGTCGGCGAAGGCTGCGCGCGGACGGCCGGGAACCCGAAGCAGGTCACCTGCCCGGCGCTCGGCCCGGGCCGCTGGCTGATGGCGGACCTCGGCCCCGGCAACGACAGCCTCACGGTCGAAGGCAGCCTCGAAAAGGTCGACTTCGTCCGCGTCAACGGCGGCGAAGGCAACGACACGATCAAAGGCGGCCCCGAGGAAGACCTGCTGCAGTCCGGCCCCGGCTCCGACCACGTCTACGGTGGCGACGGCTCCGACGGGCTGATCGGCGGCCTGCCCGGCCCGACCTACCTATACGGCGAAGGCGGCGGCGACCTGCTGGCGGCGGGCGGCGGCTGCGCGGGCGGCACCCTCGACGGCGGCCCCGGCGACGACGACGCGTCGTTCGCCGAGACGCAGGCCCACCCCGGCACGCTCTACGTCTCGCTCGCCCAGGGCTGGGCCTGGATCGACGCGATCAAAGGCTGCGACAAAGTCCGCCTCCCCCGCTCCGACGAGGACATCGAGGGCTCTTTCGACAACGACGTGCTGATCGGGGACTCGCGGGACAACGTGCTGCTCGGCCAGCCCGGCGTCGACAGCTTCTTCGGCCGCGGCGGCAACGACGTGATCGTCGCCGTCGACAGCGCCGAGGACTGGTACATCCAGTGCGGCGAAAAAGGCCGGCCGGAAGGGATCGCGATCGTCGACACGATCGACCCCGAACCGCAGGACTGCGCCAAGGTCGTGGTCAGCAAGCCGACCGCCGGGCTGAACAAGTCCGCGCACGGCAACGGCACGCCGAGCCCCGAAGCCGAAGACTGATCCACCGGTTCCTCGCGCCCGTAGGATTCAGCGGCCCGGTAACTCGACCAAAGAGGAGGCGCGCATGTTCAGCGGCCTGGAGAGCCCCATGCACCTACTGGTAGTTCTGGTGATCGCCGTCCTCGTCCTCGGACCGAAAAAGCTTCCCGACGCGGGGCGCGCCCTCGGCTCTGGCATCCGGCAGTTCAAAGACTCGATCGAGGGGAACGAGAAGGCCCCGGTGGAGGCCGAGAAGACCGACTAGAGCAGGTGTTGCAGGCGCCAGCCGAGTGACGGTTCGCCCAGCGAGCCGGCCACGACCACCGGCGTCCGCGCGACCCCGCTCGGCCCGCGCAGCATCAAGGTCCCGAGCCGTTCGCCCTGTGAGGCGCTGCGGCGCGCCTTGCCGATGTTGAGGTGCACGACGGTCTTCTTCCCCGGCCAACCGACCTCGCGCAGCGGCCTCTTCGTCTTCACCTTGACTTTGTCGCCGTCCGCGTTTTCGAGCGTCATCACCGTCGCCCCGGCCGGGACCACGACGCGGTCCTTCACCGCGTCGGCGACCGAGCCCGCCAGCGCGTTGGCGCCTTCCAGCGCGGCGGTCACCAGGTCACCCTGATTCTGTCCGAAGATCGCGCCGAGCACGGTGAAGGTCTTGCCGCCCGCCGTCATCCGCTTGGCGAAGAGCAGACAGCCGCCCGCCGCCGAGGTGGAGCCGGTCTTGATCCCGACGTAGCCGTCCTGGCCGACCAGCCCGTTGATGTTGGGGACGAGCCCGGCGACCGGCAGGGTGGCCGAGGGTTTGGCGACGATCTCGGCGAAGGTCGGATCCTGCATCGCGGCGCGCGCCAGTTTCACCTGGTCGCGGGCGGTCGAGACCGTGCTTTCCTCGAAGCCGCTGGGATCCGTGTAATGGGTCTGGGACATCCCCAGTTCCTCCGCGGTCGCGTTCATCTCCCCGACGAAGGCTTCGATCGAGCCCGAGTTGTGGACCGCGAGGAGCGCCGCGAGATTGTTCCCCGAGGGCAGCATCAGCCCCTCCAGCAGCTGGTACTCCGACAGGGTCTCCCCTTTTCGCACCGCGACCGTCGACTGGTCCATCGCCACCCGCTGGTGCCATTCTTCGACCTCGGTCTGGCTGATCCGCACGCGGAAGCCTTCCTCGCCCGCGTTCAGCGGGAACTGCTTCAGGGTCAGGTAGGCGGTCATCGTCTTGGCGACGCTGGCGATCGGCACCGGCTTCTGGCCGCCGGTCGAGCCGAGGCTGCCAACGCCCTCGACCGCGACCGTCGCCTCGCCTTCGCCCGGCCAGGCGGGCTTGAACGGCTTGCCGGGCAGCTTCACGGCCTTCGGCACGACGCGGTGGACGACCAGGTAGGGGGTCGTCTTCGTCTCCGCCCGGACCAGCGCCGCGGCAACCAGCACGACCAAGGCGATCAGCGCAATGAGCGGGAGCAGCCAGAGCCGTCGTCGGCGCCGCGGCGGCGGCGTCGGACGGCGGTATCCCAGCGGTTCGACGGTGCTCGCCACGAGCGACGAAGGTAGCTGAGAGCGAGGAGGTAACGCCTGAACCCGCTTGTCAAGCGGTGCGACTACGTGGAAACCACGCAGTGGGACGTTTCTCCTCCTATGCAGGAGGACCCGCGCGGGGAATGATGCGGGCTTGCGTCAAATCCTGAAAGGAAGTCGATGAAGAGCAAGCTCCACCTCGGTCGCGGCGCCGCGATCCTCGCCTGCACCGCCTCCTTGGCCGGCACGGCGATCATCGTCGCCCCCGTCGCCCCCGCGGCCGCCGCCACCAAGTGCGGCAACAAGGTCGTCAAAATCCCGCAGGAAGGGGGCAAGCCGTTCGCCTACCCGATCAAGGCGGTCGAAGTCGAAGGCGGCGCCACCTGCGGCGAAGTGACCAAGGTCCTCGCCGCCGCCCTCAGCGGCCACCCGCTGCCGGGTTGGAAGTCCGTCCCCGCTCACTACGAACTGCCGAAAGCCCTGCAAGAAGAAGGCCTGTACGCGCAAGAGGTCAAGAAAGGCAGCAAGAAGATCAAATTCGCCGGCCACGGCGGCTGAACCCCGATGTTGACGGGCCGAAAACCGCTGATATAGAG